>JAZKBC010000046.1:0-26238 GCA_040388825.1 Acidobacteriota bacterium
CACGCCACCTCCACCGTAGAAACCGTCACACCGCCCGCCGACTGGCCCGCCATCATCGCCTTTTCGAAACTCCCCGACGGCGTAGGCCTCACCAAGGACCGCCTCGAAGTACGCCCGCCGCAAGCCGTCATCGACCGCGCCTTCGCCGACCTCCTCACCAACATCAAGTTCGCGCACTGCACCCTCAACCTCGGCTACGTCCGCGCTCTCCTCCCCAACACCACGCTCACCGCTCCGCCCACAAAGTAGAGGCCGCCACCATGCACCATCGCTTCACTCGCCGCACCTTCTTGCAAACCACCGCCGCCGCCACGTTCCTCGCGGCCGCGCCTGCAGCCTTCGCCGCCAAAGAAGAATCCGCCTACGACCTCGTCGCCCGCGTCGATCGCGACCGCATCCTCTCTGCTGCGAAAAAGGCCCTCGCCGAACCTCCCATCACCGTCACCGCAGCGCACAGCAAGCGCTCCACCGGCGGCCCGCACGACTACTTCTCCGAAGGCGACTACTGGTGGCCCGACCCCAAAAACCCCGGCGGCCCCTACATCCGCCGCGACGGCTTCTCCAACCCCGCCAACTTCGACGACCACCGCGCCGCCCTCATCCGCCTCGGCCTCCTCGCTCCCGCGCTCGCCTCCGCGTGGTGCCTCACACACGACAAGCGCTACGTCGCTCACTTCCTCAAACACCTCAACGCCTGGTTCGTCGATCCTGCCACAAAGATGAACCCCAACCTCCAGTTCGCACAGGCCATCTTCGGTGTCAGCACCGGTCGCGGCACCGGCATCATCGACACGCTCCAGCTCATCGACGTCGCCCGCGCCCTCCGCGTTCTCGAAGGCCACAACGCCATCCCTGCAGCCCAGCTCGAACCCATCCGCCAGTGGTTCGCCACCTACGTCGACTGGATGGCCACCTCCACCAACGGCATCGAAGAAGAGAAAGCCAAAAACAACCACGGCACCTGCTGGGTTCTCCAGGCCGCTGAGTTCGCCCAGTTCGCGCACCGCGCCGACCTCGTCGCTCTCTGCCTCGACCGCTTCAAGCACAACATCGTCCCCGACCAGATCGCCCCCAACGGCAGCCTCCCCCTCGAGCTCGCACGCACCAAGCCCTACAGCTACTCTCTCTTCGACACCGACGTCCTCGCCGGCATCTGCCAGTCCCTCTCCACGCCCAAAGACAACCTCTTTCTCTTCAAAGCTCCCAATGGCGGCGACGTCGGCAAAGCCGTCGCCTTCATGTTCGAGTTCATCGACGACAAGTCCAGCTGGCCCTACCCCAAAGACGTCGAGTACTTCGACGCCATGCCCTCACGCCGCCCCAGCATCCTCTTCGTCGGCGAGGCCTTTCATCTCCCCAAATTCCTCACGGTCTGGGAGAAACTCGACGCCAACCCCACCGTCCCCGAGCTCATCCGCAACCTCCCCATCCGTCAGCCGCTGCTCTGGGTCGACCCCGTCCTTCACCCGCCCGCGTAGCAAAAAAGAAAGGGCGACGCGGCTCTCTCTTCCGCATCACCCTTCCCTCGTCACTCAGCAGCTCTCCGCGTACACCAAACTGAGGAACTACTTCTTGGCTGCCACCAGGCGATCCAGCTCTTCGCCTGCCAGCAGAAACCCACCTACACCGTAGACCGAACTAGCCGAAGGCGCAAACTTCCCCGGCTCCGCATCGATCGGCTGAATCGAACCCAGCCGCCCATCCGCATACACGTGGTTCAGCACGCCAGCCCATCCCTTCTCCAGCACCGGTTGATACGTCTTCTTGTCCAGCAGATGCGTCCGCAGCCCATACGCTATCCCGTACACAAAGAACGCCGACCCCGAAATCTCCGGCTGGTCATACGAGCTAGCATCCAGCAGCCCCGACCGCCACAACCCATCCGGTCCCTGGATCGCCGCCAGCTCCGCGCACATATCCTTCAGCAGCGCCTCATACTTCGGCCGCAGCGGATCCTTCTCCGGAAGCACTTCCAGAACCTTCACCAGCGCTCCAATCACCCATCCATTCCCGCGCGACCAGAACAGCGGCTGCCCATTCTTCTCCGTCTTCGAGAAGTACCGGCTATCGCGGAAGTAAAGGTGATTCGGCTTGTTGTACAAGTGCGCCGTCGTAATGTCCCACTCTTTATCCATGTACTTCAGGTAAGCGCGATCGCCGGTGATCTGGTACATCCGCGCCAGCACCGGAGGCGCCATAAACAGCGCATCGCACCACCACCACAGGTCTTTGTTCGGATCATCCTGGCGCACCAGCAGCTTGTCCAGGTTCATCTTCGTATTCTTCACCCACTCCGTGTTGCGCTTGTCGACCGGCTCTGACAAATACAAGTCGAGATACGCTTGCCCCATCGCCATGTCGTCGGCATGCGGAAACCGCTCATCCAGCAGCCGCCAGTGCTTGGCCTCGGCAAACTTCAGCACCGCATCGCGATACGCCGGATTCCCAGTTCCCTTGGTCGCCGCCAGCAAGCCGTCGTACAGCGCTGCGTATGTCCATTGCTGATTGAACTTCGCTTCAGCCACCTTCAACTGCCAATCGCCCACCTTCAGCATCACGGCGTTGATGTCCTTCGCATCGAGCTTCGCCGAAACATCCGTCGCCAGCGGCCCCGGATCCTTCGGTGCATCTCCCGTCACTGCCCGATCCACGGAAAGCTGCGCCTTCGCAACAGTGGTCCCCGCCAGCATCATCGAACCCACGGCCACGGCCGCCAAAACCCGCATGCTCATCAACTCTCTCTTCATCTCACCCTCGAAATCCTGCAAGTCGCGCTATCCGCGCAACAATCGTTTATCTTCAAAGCCGCTGCTTGACACCCGTTGCGACGACTCTTTATACCATTCTCGTTTGATACTTTGTAAGAGGTTCGAACTAAATCCCACCGGCGACTCCTCCGCCACCCGCTCCTCCAGAAATAAGGTGAACAAAATGCAGACGCGCCGTTCCTTCCTCCACACCGCGGCAGCCACCGCCGCCGCCACGCTTCTGCCCCGCAACACCATGCACGCCTTCATCGCACGGCAAGCAGCCGATGCAGTTAGCGCCGGAAGCGCTCCAACGCACTACATCCTCTTCGGTAACTGGGAGTACCTCAACGGCTCCCTCGGAGGCCCCTGGGAGGTCTGGCACTCCGAAGAAACCGCCGTCTGGTCGCCGGTCACCATCCCGCATAGCTTCAACGCCTACGACGCATGTGACCCAGACACCCCCTACTATCGCGGCAACGGCTGGTACCGCACCCACATCCCCATCCAGAACTTCTACCCCAACGGCCGCACGCTGCTCCACTTCGAAGGCTGTGGCCAGACCGCGCAGGTCTACGTCGGCACCCAGCTCGCCGGACACCACAAAGGCGGCTACGACGAGTTCGTCGTCGACATCACTGACCTCATCCCCGCCGCGCTCGCCGAAGAGTCCAAGTCCAAACATCCCGTGGTCGGCGTCCCGATCAGCGTCCTCTGCGACAACTCTCGCGACCTCGACCGCATGCCCTCCGACCTCTCCGACTTCAGTCTTTACGGTGGCCTCTACCGCCACGTCAATCTCGTCTACCTCCCGCAGGTCTCGCTCCAGCAACTCCACATCCGCACCCACGTTCCTTCGCCCACCGAACCCGCCACCATCACAATCGTCGCCACGCCCTACTTCAGCGGCTCCGCACCGGCCACTGAAGTCCAGGCCACCATCGAAATCAGCGGCCCCGACGGCGGTTTCTTCCACACTGAAACCAAATCCCTCGCCCTCACCCTCAATCCCACCGAGCTCACCACCATCACCATCCCTAAACCCCAGCTCTGGAGCCCCTCCACGCCCAATCGCTACAACTGCCGCGTAACTCTCACCGGCCCCGGCACCAGCCCCAGTTACACCGCCACCGAAACCTTCGGCCTAAAGCACACCGAGTTCATCCAGCACGGCCCCTTCAAGCTCAACGGCGAGCGCCTCCTCCTCCGCGGCACCCACCGCCACGAAGACCACGCCCACTACGCCAACGCCATGCCAGACGCTCTCCTCGAAGAAGAAATGCGCCTCATCAAATCCATGGGCGTCAACTTCATCCGCCTCGCGCACTACCAGCAATCGCGCCGCGTGCTCGAGCTCTGCGACCAGCTCGGCCTCCTCGTCTGGGAAGAGCTCTGCTGGTGCCGCGGCGGCATCGGCAACGACGTCTTCAAGCAGATGGGCCGCGACATGCTCTCCCACATGATCGCCCAGCACTTCAACCACCCCAGCATCCTCTTCTGGGGCCTCGGCAACGAAGACGACTGGCCCACCGAGTACCCCTCCGTCAACGAGCCCGACATCCGCGCCTACATGTCCGAACTCAACGCCCTCGCCCACTCCCTCGATCCCTCCCGCTACACCTCCTTCCGCCGCTGCGACTTCGCCCGCGACATCCCCGACGTCTACTCCCCCTCCATCTGGGCCGGCTGGTACTCCGGCACCTACCCCGAGTACCAGAAGTCCC
Source organism: Acidobacteriota bacterium (assembly GCA_040388825.1). Classification (GTDB taxonomy): domain Bacteria; phylum Acidobacteriota; class Terriglobia; order Terriglobales; family Acidobacteriaceae; genus Granulicella. The sequence continues at coordinate 4,472 of JAZKBC010000046.1, forward strand.
TCGAAACCCAGCGCAACCGCGTCAACCACCTCATCCACATCGAGTGGGGCGCTGACAGCCACGCCGGCCGCCACTCTGAAACCCCCGACAAAGTCCTCTCCGAAATCGCAACCGGCCACGGCACCGCCGAAACCGGCCTCGCCTACCTCTCGACCGGCGGCCCCGCCCGCGTCTCCCGCGACGGCGACTGGTCAGAAACCTACGCCTGCAACCTCTTCGACTGGCACCTCAAGGTCCAGGAAACCCTCGACTGGTTCACCGGCTCCGCACAGTGGGTCTTTAAAGACTTCACCACCCCCCTCCGCGTAGAAAACCCCGTCCCCCGCATCAACCAGAAGGGCGTCATCACCCGCGACATGCAGAAGAAGGAGTCCTTCTACGTCTTCCAGTCCTACTGGACCCAGGAACCCATGGCCCACATCTACGGCCACACCTGGCCCGTCCGCTGGGGCGACCCCGGCGAGCAGAAGATGGTCAAGGTCTACTCCAACTGCGAAACCGCCGAGCTCTTCCTCAACGGAAAATCGCTGGGCATCAAACACCGCGACAGCCAGAACTTCCCCGCCGCCGGCCTTCGCTGGAACACTCCTTTCGTCGCCGGAACCAACCACCTCCGCGTCGTCGCAAAGAAGGGAACCGCCACCGTCGAAGACGAGATCACCTTCCTCTATCAAACCGAAAAGTGGTCCACCCCCGCCAAACTCACCCTCACCGAAAAATCCCGCACAGCCGCCAACGACGTCGTCACCCTCGAAGCCAAACTCTACGACGCCCACGGCGTCCTCTGCCTCGACGCCAAAAACCCCGTCCGCTTCTCCCTCGCCGGCCCCGCCACCCTCATCGACAACCTCGGCACCCCCACCGGTTCCCGCCTGGTCCAGCTCTACAACGGCCGCGCCGAAATCTCCCTCAACCGCAACACCGCCACCAGCGTAGCCGCCGTCACTTGCGAAAACCTCCCCACCGCCACCTTGCCCATCGCCTAGTTGTTCAATGTGCTCTTGCATTTCTTTCTGTCATCCTCGGAGAGGACCTGCTGTTGTCGCAGCCGCGACTCTAGCCACCTCCGCCCCAAAACCCGTGTCAAGCCCCCCAACCTCCCCAAAACCACCAAAACCCCCACCAACATTGGCGATTTCTCTCCAACAAACTTGGCCCACTTGCCCCACCAGCTTCTTTACAATAGACATAGGGATCGAAAAAGGGCTGCTCGCCAGAGCAGCCCTTTCCTCGTAACCCCAACAGAATGAAATACTTGACAGGTAAGCCCTTTAGAATGAAAGGCGTAGCGCAGATCCCCGCCTGCAAACCCAACAATCCAAACCCCTTAGCCCCGGGCAACAGATTTGAGGGGGTGGGGGGGGTACCCCCTACTTCTTCGGGTAAAAGACCTCCACCGTCAGAATCTCGTAAGGCTTGATCGGCACCGTTACTACATCGCCGCTCAGCGAAAGGTGCTCGCCCTCCGGCTTCTCCATCAGGTTGCTTTCCACGGCGTACTTCGCTCCCGGCGCAACATGCAGCTTCACGTCACCGGCGGACCCAGCCCACTCGAACATCCGGTAAACCAACGCCGGCTCATCCTCAGCCTTCTTCACCGCGGTCAGCGTCACGTTGGCATTCTCCACGCTGCCCCAGCTCGCCGAGGCCGGCAGGCTGCCCGTATGAGCAAACACCGCAGTCGCCGCAATCGGATCATTCAACTCGAACCCGCGCCGCATCGTCAGCGCATGCTTCCACGTTCCCGCATGCGGATAGATCGCATACGTAAACGCCTGCTTACCCTGGTCGGCATCCGCATCCGGCCACGTCGGCGACCGCAGCAGCGTTAGCCGCAGTGTGTTGCCCAGAGCATCGTAACCGTACTTCGAGTCGTTCAGGATCGAAACCCCCTGCTCCTCGTTGCCCAGGTCAGCCCAGCGCAGAGCAGGCACTTCGAACTTCGCCTTCTCCCAGCTGTTTTCGCGAGTCGTCGGTCGCTCGATCGATCCAAACGGAATCTCGTAGGTAGCCTTCCCGCTCGTTGCCGCCAGCGGAAACGCCGCCTTCAGCAGCACATGCTGCTCATGCCAGTCGATCTGGTTGCCCACCAGCACCTGATCGGCGCCCGCATCCAGCGACACAGTCTGCACAAAGTGCGACTTCTGCCACGTCCGCGCAATCTCCACGGTCTTCCGCAGCGGTCCGCCCTTCAGCACCTTGATCGAGTCGACCTCCGTGATCGGCGTGTTGTGATCCAGCGTACCCGGGTCCACGTTCCACGCATCGTAATTCTTCGGTGTATCCACAAACGTCTGCAGCTCATTGCCGCAAACGCCGTTCGCAAGAAACTCGGTCTTCGCCGGCAGCATCTGCAGGCTCGTCATGCAACCAGTCTTCTTGTCGAGCACCAATCGCAGCTTCGCATTCTCCAGCACGATGCTGTCCGTCTTCTCTTCAACCTTCACGCCTGCATCCGCAGCCTTGTCAGCCGCCTTCGCATGCAGCACAACGTAGCCCAGCGCTGGAACATCCTCCACGCGAGCCAGCACAGTGAACTCGTGCGTCGCCTCGTTCTTCTCGACCACTTGCGTCAGCACCGGCTTCTCCTGCGCATCGAAAAGCTGCACGCCGCTCGCCGCCTGCGGCAACTGCACATGTACGCGAACCGTCTCGGAACGCGGCCACGCCAGCGGGTTATACAGCAGTACCGGAGTATCTCCCTGCACCCGCGTGTCGATCTCCGCTGCAACGGCATGAAGCGCCGCATCGCTGATCTCGTGATCGCTCTGGAAGACGGAGGTGAAGTCCTCCTGCGCATCGCGGTAGATCACCGCAATGCCCGAGCCCGCAGCCAGATCATGGAACTCGTTGAACGTGATCTTCTCCCAGTTCTCAGTCAGCTTCTCCGCCGGATACGTCTTACCCAGCCGCCACGCCGCCGAAGCCAGCTCCTCCGCATTAAGCGTCGCAACTTCGCTCTTGCGGATGTTCCGCTTGTGCGCTGCCTGCGACGTGTAAACGCCGCGGTGATACTCGAAGTACAGCTCATCCTTCCACGTCGGAATGCCCATAGCTCCATCGGCGCTCGCCGCCGGAGCCTTGTAGCCCTTCCCGATCTTGTCGTAGTTCCACTCCGGCGAATCCGGATTCAACTGCTTCTCGATCGCCGTAAAGTAGCTTTGCGCCGTTCCATAATGCATCGCCGGCACAGCCGATTCAGCCTTCTTGCCCGCAGCTATCCAATGATCGGCCTGGTCCAGCATGTCGCGAGTCGGCCCGCCGCCGTGATCGCCAACGCCATACAGATCCATCATCAACTTCGTTCCCGGATTCCGCTGAGCCGATTCCGCGAAGTCTGCAGACACCCGCGTCGGGTTCACGTTCATGTGCACATAGTCGGTCGGAAAGTACGTCAGCACCTTCGATCCATCCGGCGACTCCCACCAGAACAGCCGGAACGGCAACTGATTCGTATCGTTCCAATGCATCTTCTGCGTAACAAAATAGTCCATGCCAGATCGCTTATAGATCTGCGGCAACTGCCAGTTGTAGCCGAACGAATCCGGATTCCATCCAATGCGCGCGGTCACACCGTACTGCTGCTTGAAGTACCGCTGTCCCACCAGCAGCTGCCGCACCAGCGACTCGCCGCTCGGAATATTCAGGTCCGGCTCAACCCACATGCCGCCCACGATCTCCCAGCGCCCTTCCTTGATCCGCTGCTTGATCTGGTCGTTCAGCTCGGGATACTTGTCAGCCATCCACTGGCTGTACTGCGCCGCGCTCTGCGTGAATGTGTAATCCGGATACTCATTCATCATCTGCAGCGCGCTGGTAAACGTGCGCTTCACCACATCGATCGTCTCGCTGCGCGGCCACAGCCACGCTGCATCAATGTGCGAGTTGCCGGTTTCCACAACCTTCGCTCCGAGCAACTGCTCATGCAGCGCACCGAGGATCGTCTGCGCCTTGCGCAGTGACCGGTCGAACAGCAGCTGGTTGCCCGCGGCCAATGCCTTCAGGTCGATCGCCGCCACGGCCTCTTCCACCTTCGGCAGCAGGTCCTTCCGCGGAGTCGCCAGGTTCGGCAGCAGGTTCGCCGCCGTAATGCATTGCACGCGAATGTCATCGGGATTCGGCCTCGCTGCGGCGCCGGTCGCGTGCACATTCGGCTCAATGCGCATGTTCACACGCTCGAAGGTCTTCACGTCCACCGTATGCAGCAGCTTCACGGCGACCAGGATCTTCTCGCCCGGCTTCGCAGGCTCGAACATCACAATCGGTTCCAGGTCATCGCCCAGTGCCACGCGCCGCCCGTTGAAGTAGATGATCTCCGGCATCGGCCCATTGGCATCGGCCTCAAACTGGAACCACACGCGCGCGCCCGTAATGTCGTATCCATGCAGCGTCTTCGGCACCTCAATCACGCGCCGATACCAGACCGCATCCTTCGGCGCCTTCGACTTCGGCGCCATCAGCGGCCATGTGCTGTCGTCCAGCGTGGGCGACTCGCCATGCGCCAGGTCGCCTGCATGGAAGCGCCATTCACCCGCCGGCAGCGCATTCAGCGTCTCCAGCGTATGCAGCTTGGCCATCGCTGCCGGAGAAAGGTTCTTCACTTCACGAACCGGTGTAAACGACTGGGCTGAGGCCATCGTGCATGTCATGGCCAACGCGAGCGAAAGTGTCCAAAAACGCATGCGCGAAGGTTAGCAGTTTTGTCCTCTTGTATAAAGGTCGAAACGTACTATCGGCAGCACTCACGGTATCCTGTTGACGCGCAATCCGTGCCATCACAGCAGGCAGTATCCCCTTCAGGAGGATTCTCACTCCATGGCAATCACCCGGCGGCAATTCCTCTCTCGCGTCGGCCAGGCAGGCGGATATACCGCTGCTTTCGCCATGCTGCAAACCCTCGGCATCATGCCCATCCGCGGCCAGCAGCTTGAGCCCATCGCCGCCGAGCCGGGTTCAGGGAAGGGAATCAAGGTCGCCGTCCTTGGCGGAGGCATCGGTGGTCTCGTCTCCGCTTACGAGCTCCGCAAGCTCGGCTACGACGTCACACTGCTCGAAGCTCGCGAACGCCCCGGAGGCCGTAACTGGACCGGCCGCAAGGGCACCGTCGTCGAGTTCACCGATGGCACCAAGCAAACGGTCGACTGGGACGAAGGCAACTACCAGAACTTCGGCCCCGCTCGCCTGCCCAGCACGCACTGGACGATGCTCAACTACTGCCGCGAGCTCGGCGTACCGATGGAAGTCGAGGTCAACAGCTCCACCTCAACGCTGCTGCAGAACGACAAGGCCAACAACGGCGTCGCCGTCACCCAACGCAAAGCCGAGTTCGACACTCGCGGCCGCGTCAGCGAGCTGCTCTCCAAGTGCATCGCCCACGGCGCGCTAGACTCCGAGCTCACCACCGAAGACCGCGCCCGCATGCTCGATTTCCTGCGCAATTACGGCTCGCTCAACGACAAGGGCCAATACAACGGCTGCGACCGTGCCGGCTACAAAGTAGCGCCCGGCGCCGGCCTGCAGTCAGGCACCGTTGACGAGCCGCAGTCGATGCACGCATTGCTCGAAGAAGACTTCTGGAACGGCATGATGTACTCCGACGCCTGGGACTGGCAGGCCACCATGATGCAGCCCGTCGGCGGCATGGACCGCATCCCGTACGCATTCGCCAAATCGCTAGGCAGCATCATCCGCTATAGCTCGCCGGTCACCGCTATCCGCCGCACCTCCAACGGCGTCCGCATCGAGTACACGCACGCCGGCAAGCCCGAGCAACTCGAAGCGCACGCAGCTTTCATCGCGCTGCCATTTTCCCAGCTCAAGAAGATCCCCAACGACTTCTCCGCGCCCTACCAGCAAGTCGTTTCGCAATGCACCATGGGCTACGCTTACAAGATCCCGTGGGAAAGCCGCCGCTTCTGGGAGCAGGATTACAACATCTACGGTGGTCTCTCATTCCTCAACCAGGGCCCCAGCCCCGTCTGGTATCCCAGCGCCAACCTCATGAGCCCCACCGGCATCATCGTCGCCGGCTACATGCAGGAGGAAGATATTCCCGGCTTCTCTGCGCTTTCGATGAAGGAAAAGTTCGCGCTCTCACTGACGTCGATTGAGAAGCTGCACCCGGGCCACAGCAAGGAGCTGCGCAAACCCATCTACCTCGGCTGGCGCAACATCCCCTGGAGCGAAGGCGCGTGGATCGATTCTTACGGTCCCGCCGGCGGCTACAAGACCATCGTCGAACCTGACGGCCCCTTCTACTTCGCCGGAGACACGGTGAGCAACATCGTCGGCTGGCAGGAAGGCGCAGCGCTCAGTGCTCGCCGCGCCGTGGATCTGCTCAGCAAGCGCCTGCGCGCTCAGGCATAAGGCCGCCACACCATCGGATCGATCGCTTCGAGCATCCTGCGATCCAGCTCGGCGTTCTCAACCGGCGGAGCCTTCATCACCGCATCGAACGCTGCGCGAAACGCCTTCATGTCTTCCGCCGAGCCCACCGTCACACGCACCGCATTCGGCCACACCGGCCACACGCGCCCGATGTAAACCTTCTTCTCCATCAGCGCCTGGATCACGCCCGGCCCGGGTCTGCCCGTGTCGATCATGAAGCAGTTCGAAACCGGATCGCCGATCACCTTGTAGCCATTGGTCTTCAGCCACGCCAGCGTTTCGTTGCGAATGTCCTCGATGATCTTCTTCCGCTGCGGCACAAGATTCGCCTGCATCAGCGAAGCGGTTGCCGCGGCCACAGCTGTCACCGGCAACGCATTCTGTCCGTACGCATACAGCTTGGCCAGCAGGTCAGGCCGAGCCAGCGCCATGCCACAGCGAATCCCCGCCATGCCGTAAACCTTCGAGAAGGTCCGCAGCACGATCAGGTCCTTGTCTGCACGCACCATGTCCAACACATCAGGCGCATCGGACAAGTGAATGTAAGCCTCATCCACTAGCAGGACCGAGCCCTTCGGCTTATTCTCCAGCGCCCACTCAATATCTTTCTTCGCGGTCAGCGTTCCGGTCGGATTGTTCGGATTGCAAATGTAGATCAACCCCGCGTTCGCATCCGCGGCCACCATTGCCTTCACGTCATGCGCGCAGTCGGCAGTCAGCGCCACCTTGCGCACCTTCGTTCCGGTCGAAGCCGCGGCCCACATCGGAGCCTCATACGAAGGGTCTGCCGTCACCACCGAACGCTCTGGCGAAGTAAACGCCATCACCGCATACTGCAGCGGCTCGCTCGATCCCGCATACACCGCAATGTGGTCTTCGGAAACGTTCAGTTTTGCGGCGATGGTCTTGGTCAGCTTTGCGCCTTCATCCAGCAGATCGTATCGTCCACCCAGCGGAGCCATCGCGCAGATCGCGTCCTGAGCTTCCTTGCACGGCCCCATCGGATTCTCGTTGGCATTGATCAGCACTGCATCGGCTGGGGGCTTCATCTGCGGATGCGACGCGCGCCCGCGCTTGGGCTGTGGGGTCGTCGCCTGTTGTGCAGCCATCGCAAAGTGCGCTTCGCTCAACATCGGAGCAGCCGCGGCCAGCGCAGCAAATCGCAGAAACGACCGCCGCGAGTTCGATCCCGTGGCGTTCAAATCGTTGTCCAAAGCAGTGCGTTTCATCGGCAACTCCTCGCAGCAGAATGGTCCAGAAGACGCGCCGCCCAACACAGCGTGATCACCGTACAGAGCGGCGTCGATTCAAAAATCAGAAGTTCAGAGCCCAGTGTGCCCTGATTATAGGCTCGCCTGCTTGGGCTATAGCTTTTTCTTGTCCTTCAACTGCAGGAACGGCCGCTCAATGACAAAGTACGACAGCAGCGAGGCCACGACTACGAAACCCAGGTTGTACGGAAACCGCGTCCAGATGGTGCCATTGCTGCCCAGCAGAAACGGGTTCTGCCACAAGTAAAGCGAGTAACTCAACACCCCGATTGCAGCGATCGGCTTCCAGTTCAGCAGTCGACCGACGAAATGTTCAGGATGCCGTATCGCCCAGTCCACACACATCACCGTGCCCACGTTCGCCACCGACTGTCCCCACACATAAAACGCCCCGGGGCTCAAGGAGTAAATGCCGTTGCCCACAGCGACCAGGGCGAGGCCCAACCCCAGAAACACGGCCGCGTTTGACTGCATGCGCATGTACCAGCGCCAGTTGCCCATGCGGTTGTAATAGGCCGCCAGCAGGCATCCCCATGCCAGCGCGTCGGCCACGGCCTCAAAGTGCTTGGTCATCGCCGTCGGGCTTGCATGCCAGTAATGCCACATGCCGAACCGCAGCACGAGCGCACCCACCACCACCACCCACGACCACCGAAACGCCCGCTTCAGTCCGGCCAGCAGTAGAACGCTTGGCCACAGCAGGTAAAACTGCTCCTCCACTGCGAGTGACCACAACTGCCCCAGCCACAGGTCGCTGAAGTCGTGGTAGTTCATCGTGTAGGTCGCCGCGTACAGCACCTCGTGCGGCTTCAGTACAACCTTGTGCAACGCGCCCAGCAGCCAGATGATCGCGATCAGCGCATACGATGCGGGAAAGATACGCAGCACGCGCCGCCGATAGAAGCCCCTGAGCGAAATGCCTCCGGTCGACTTCCACTCCTTCAACAGCAGCGTCGTAATCAGGAAACCGGAGATGATGAAGAAGAAGCGCACGCCCACGTTGCCAGCATGCCCAAACGGCTTCAGCCGATGCGGCGCATTATCGCTTAGAGCCGCATGGCCTAACAGCACCAGCAGGATTGAGAACGCGCGCAGGCCATCCAGCGAAGGCACGCGCCCGGAGATGCGTGGCGCATACTCCAGCAACAGCTTCTGATGGGCCGCAGCCTCCACCGGAGCGTTCTCGCCGTGTTCAAGGGTCATCGTCAGCGGACCCCGTGCAGTCGCACAAACAGGTAGAGCAGGATGAAGGACGAAACGCACGCGACGCACGTCGTGACTACTAATTTGCGGGTATCCTTCGGCGGATCCTCGTGGGAGAGGCCCACCAATGCCGCCGAAAATCCCAGGAGCGTGTAAAGACTCGAGCTATATGTGCGCGAAAGGAACAGGCCCGCCACCAGTAGACCCACCATGGACACGCGCGTAACTTTGGCCGACCAGGCCAGAGCCTCGCTCGTCACCTCTTCGTCCATATCTGCCAGGGGCGTGATGTCGCGATACGGTGTCCAGGCATTTGTAGGTTCAATTGGCCTCGGCTGCATCCTTGCCGCACGCCGTACCATCGCCGCCGAGATCATGGCCGGTGCACCAGCCGGAGCCTCAATCAGCGCCGCCACCTCCGGTGATGTTTTGTCACGGAGTGTTGTGGCCATTTCCAGCCGTCGCAGATCACTCGACGGTCCTAACCTGGACTTTTGATGTTTCTGGGCCAACCAGTTCAGTTCGGTCCACGATGCAACGATGGAGCCCATCCAGAAGAAAAACCCGACTGCGCCGAGCTCCACCATCGCCAGAATGACCGAGTTATGCGCGGTCATTCCGGTTGGGTTGTACTCGTTGAAGTTGTTGGGTCCCACGCCCAGGATGAAGTGGCTCTTAAACGTCTCGAGCCCCGTAACCCACGCCGCCACACGGCCACCGTCGTCATCAGTGATGCCGCGACCACCGGTAGCGTTCAACGCCACGATCCCGACTAGCGTCAGGGCGCCGAGTACCGCGGAACCAGTCACGCCCAGCTTGTCCTTGAGCGCGAACATCAAGAGAGCCACCAGGGCAATCATGTCACCACGGGAGTGTGTCAGGTACAACCCAAACAGCAGCACGGCTGTGGGAAGCATCGTGAACAGAACGTTACCGACAGCCGTGCCCTTCTTCCATCGCAACCAGAGTAGTGGGATCAACATCACGAATAGCTGGCCGGTATCGTTCGGATCGTGAATCGTTCCCATGCCGCACAGCCGCAGGACGCCGTTCTCGTCAACAACCCACGGGCTGCTGACCTGGTCTGCGCGGATCGCCATGCCTCCCTGCGCAATGATGTAAAACGCCACCAGCAGAATCGTATACACCATCACCTGCTGCTTCCACATTGAGCGGCAGTTCGCCGCTACGAAGTAATACAGGATCAGGCTTGGCACAAAGCCCAGAAAGGTTTGGAGTGCGCCGCCAAACCACCCCGTCGCCATCATCGACACGCAAGTGCTGGCCAGAAGACCGAGGACCAGATAGGTCGCAGGCCGCTGCCCGAGCCTGGCTCCGCCCACAGTGGTCACCGTCGCAAGGATCGCAAGAAAGCCCAGGATGATCTCGACGTGCAGACTTGCGACAGCGGACGGGAGAGCTCCAGGCGAAAGGAACGTGATCGCCATATAGAGCATTGTGAGGACAAATGCCATTGATCCAGTTTAGTCCGTAGACCAGCACCCTCGCCAGCAATGCTCGGGCTATTCGATTTCCGCCCCAGTGGTTTCAGTGCCGATAACAAGCAGGACTGCAAATCGTCATCCGATGCCACGGGAGAAGGAGTCGATTCGGCAGCAAATCGCCAAAGCCGGCTATGCTACCATGACGGCAACCATGCCAGCGCACCTAAACAATATCTCCCGCTTGGATGTTGTGTGCGCTGCTGATCAGCAACAGAGCCGCCGCAGACTGGTCGCAGTCACACTTTGCGTCACTGTGGTGCGCGTCCTTCTCCTGGAGCTCACGCGCCGGGTTCCGTTCCCCAACGACGCGGTGGATTACGTCGACATGGCCAACCGTTTGGTCAGCGGCCAGCACTTTATTCCTTACTCCCCTCCCGGTGTTCCGCTCTTCCTCGCGATCTTTGCTGCCATCTCCTCCAGTCCGGTCGTTCTGCGAGCATGCATGCTTATCTTCTGGCTGCTCGCCTCCTGGGCTTTCTGGAGGCTCATGTGCGCACTCAGGATGGAATCCTGCGCGTGGCTTCTGTGGCTCGTTTGGAGCTTGCTACCTGACAGCATGCTCATGTCCATTGAGCCGCTCTCCCAGATCGCGATGACCGCTCTGCTGCTGGTCGCGCTCAGCTCCGTCATTCGGATTACCCGAGGCGGCGGAGCGTTGGACTTCTGGCTGCTGGGTCTCTCTCTCGGGGCCGCCGCGCTCACCCGACCCAGCGCTTTGCCACTGATCCTTGTCCTCCCGCTCATCGCCGTCTGGAAATCTCGTCGCTGGGCGCCCGCTGCCGCCAGCGTTTTGCTTGCATTCGCTCTCGTCGGCGCCTGGATGCTCCACGTCCACCACACCACTGGCCACGCAATCATCAACAGCTCGAACTCAAAAAATCTCTTCTACGGCAATAATCCCTGGACCCCGGACTACAAGACTTGGTACTTCGGTTCCCACGCCAAAGGCGACGACGAAACCGAATTCCTGGAGTACCAGGTGGTGATGCGTCAGGTCGAAGCCCTCAAACCGCTCGAGGCCTCGGCCCGTTTTCAGGCGTTAGCTCGCCACGAGATCCTCACTCACCCCCTGCGTTTCGCCTGGCGCACCTCCAACCGCGTTCGCTGCTTCTGGGGTTTTGACACTTTCGCCGGCTCACAGGTCGTCGGTCATCACTGGATGCACCTCCCCCTTGCCCCAATCATCATTGCCGCCGAAGCGTTCGTCTATCTCGTGCTCCTACTGCCGGCGGTCTATTGGCTCGCCCGTGCCCGGGGAGACTTCTGGCGGCATCAGGAAGCCATCGCCCTCGCCACCACGATCATTCTTTATGCCCTGCCCTACTGGCTCTCGATGTCCCACCCCACCTATCACTTCCCCGTGTTCCCCCTCGTAGTCGTTCTCGGGGCTATTGCATGGCGCGACCGGCGCCGAGCCGGACAATCATGGCGCGGTATCGCTGCTGTTGCCATTGTTCTGCTAGTGCAATTGGAGTGGGTCTGGCAAATGTCTCGTCACACGCCTTAGAGCGGAGTCACCATACAGTCGATCCACGCGATCAACACCCCGAAGGCCAACAAGGCGGAAATACAGATGGCGAGCCCTGGCGCGCAGAGTTGCCGCTCGAAAGCGACATGCGTCTCCGCACCCCATGCTAACCTTGTTCCCGTAAGCCCGGTGAGCACCTCGTCCCGCGCCGTAGCTTGGAGACTCTCATGAATCGCAAGAATCTGATCGGCGTGTGTGTTCTTCCGTTCCTCCTCTTCGTCTTCTGGTTGGGTCGTCGTCACTGGATGCACTCGCCTCCGTACGAGGTGGGCGTCCATAATCTCGTGGTTGAAGCCCAGACCAATGCGACCACCCGCGGTCCCCGCGTCGGACCCTGTCCTATTTTCCCCCAGGACAATGTCTGGAACACCCCAATCGACAAACTTCCAAAATCGGATAAGTCCGATGCCTACCTTGCCAGCATTGGTCCCGAGGCCAAGGTGCATCCCGACTTCGCGTCCGTGCTCAACAGCGGAATTCCGTACACTGAGATTTCGACCAAAACGCCTAAGGTTCGCATCTCGTTCCTCTACCACGATGACAGTGATCTCGGAAACTACCCGATTCCGCACGATCCTCCCATTGAAGGTGGCTCGAATTCCACGGGTGACCGCCACATCATCCTCATCGATACCACCCGCTGCCTGCTCTACGAAATTTTTGACGCCCACCCTGGTGTCGATGGCGTATGGACTGCCGGCTCCGGTATCAAGATGGACCTCACCGGCAACGCGCTCCGCCCGTCGGGTCTTGGTTCGGCTGACGCCGCAGGCCTGCCGATCTTTCCCGGCCTTGTCCGCTATGAAGAGGTCGAGGCTGGACAGATCAACCACGCTCTCCGATTCACCACGAAGCACACTCAAAGAGCTTTCGTCTGGCCCGCACGTCATTTTGCTTCAAGAGAAAAGGACACAGACGTTCCGCCCATGGGAATTCGCCTGCGCCTGCGTGCGGATTTTGACATCTCCCACTTCTCCAGGACAGACCAGGTCATTCTCCGCGCGCTCAAACGTTACGGCATGATTCTGGCGGACAACGGAGGCTCGCTGTTCATCAGTGGCGTCTCCGATAAGCGCTGGGATGACTCCGACCTGCACAAGCTCGGCGCCGTCACCACCAAGGACTTCGAAGTGGTCGACGAGTCCGACTTGCAGCTGCTCGCCGATTCAGCTCGTGTCGATCCCGTATCCGTCCCGCGCTGATCCCTGTTCGCAAAACCGAAAGCGCCGCTTGAAGATCTTCAGCTCCCGGAGCGAAGGCCCTCAAGCGGCGCTTTCGGTTTAAGCGCCGGCCGGAGTTACAAAAGCGATTGTCGCCAGAAACGCTCGCCGCATCAACCCCGGCATCTTGTCTCCTGCGGGAGTAAGCCGGTCTCGATCGGAGGCTTCCAGCCCGCCGAACAGCCGCACCAGCACCACATAGACCAACGCCGAAACAGCCACTGACCCTATCAACCCCGGAAGGCCAATCCACAACCGCGAGAGCTTGTAAGCCACAGCGGCCATCAGCATCGCAGCCGCCCCCAGTCGCAGCGTGCTCTTGATTGGCAGGTGGAAGTCGTAGATTCGCCGTGCCTGGATCCAGATCGCCATCACTCCGAAGGTCTGCGCCAGTCCATTGCCATACGCCGCACCGACCGCTCCGTAGCGGCGGATCAGCACCCAGTCCAGCAGCAGGTTCACCACGCCCGTAATGCCGTACCAAACCAGCGTACGGTCCTGCCGGTCGGCGGTGCGCATCAACACTTCGGGCAGTGACTGGAAGGCTCGCGGAATCGATAGCAGGGCCGCAACCATCATCACGACGCCTGCGCCAAAATAGCGCCCCCCATAAATTGCGTGGATTGCTGGAACCGCGATCGCCGCTGCTCCCAGGTTTACCGGAAGCACGACCAGCAGCAGGAAGCGGCAGACATTGTCCATCATGCTGGTCACGCGGGTCTTATCGCGGGAAGCCTCGGCCATGAGCGTAATGCCCGTCGCTCCACCGAGCACCCGTGGCGCCATCTGCAGGTTGTTCGACAAACCAAAGCTGATCGAATAGAACGCCATCTGCGTGTAATCGGAAAACCTGCGCAGGAATACCATCTCGGAGCGGTCCCACACTACGGACATCAGCAGTTGCAAGCCCAGAGCCTGGATGCAGAACCGTCGGATTCGGTGCACCACGTCCTTCTCCAGGGGCTCTAGCGGCATCTTCCGCAGCTTGCGTTCCACTGGGGTCGTTCGCAGCACCAGTTCCACCGTCCGCCCAATCAACTGCGCGGAAGCCACCCCCACCAGATCCCAGTGGAAGTGCAGCGTCAACAGTATGACGAGAGCATAGACCACCATGTACCCCAGCGCGCTCAGTGTGTTCGGCGCCAGGTCCTGCAGCGCCGCGTTTGCCTGCGCGGGAACCCACGACATGACGCCGGGAATGATAGCCACGATCAGGATCGACGACATCAGCTTGAATCCCGGTTCGCCCCACAACACAACGAAACCCAGTCCCAGCGCCGTGATTGCGAGTGCACCCAGGAGCTGATAGCGGTGCGCCAGCATGTAAACCGCCCGGGCCAACCCAGGCCGCTCCAGCGCCAGGAACTCGCTCATGTACTTCCGGGTAGCTGTCGACAGCCCTGTCCCGCTTGTGGTCGTCACCACGGATACGAAAAAATTGATGTAGCTGAAGTACCCGAGCTTTGTCGGGCCGAGCGCGCGGGCCACCAGGACACTTGTGCCCAGCAGCACCACCACCTCCATGGCCGATTCAATTCCGTACCAAAAGGTATTGTGCAGAATTGTGGTCGAGGAGTCCTTCGCGGTCGCAGTCATAGAGATCGGAATTGGTTTCGCGTGCCAAATAGTAATGCGAAGAGCATAATTTTGCGCTAAACCGATGTCCCTTATCGGTTCACGATCGCGCAGGGTCGTCGTGTTTTTCCTCAGTATACGCTCGAACTGCCGTTTTCAGCCGGTATGACTACAGCTTCATTGAGGTAAACGATCACCGTCTCCCGGTCAGGCGATTTCTCAAGGTCACCAGCACCGCCTTGAATCTCTGCGGCCGCCAGGGCACCTGCGCCAAGCAGTTCGTGGTCCGTCATTCCTCCGCATATAATCGGGGCTACAGGAAAATTCAGACCGGACGTTCAGATCCGGAGTGCCCACACTTCGTCTGTAGTCAGGTAGAACGTTGGAGGAATTTATGCATTCTTGTGAAGCACTCGTTGGGAAACCCCAGCTGGCCATCGCCGACGAGCTCGGACGGTTGCCGCTTTTCGTGTATCGCCAAGCACTGAATCGCATCGCGGCGAGCTACGAAACCTACCATCCGGTGCAGGTGGGCACCGTGGCACTGACCGAAAGTGAGCGGACTTGCGCGGACCGCTGGATTGCGATAGAAAAGGAAATCCTTGAATGTCGCGCCGAGACATTGCTTGATCTTGGCTGTGCCGAAGGATATTTCGTACAAAAGGCAGCCATGATCGGCTGCCTAGCGCTAGGAGTAGACGGTGACGTGCGCCGCTTGGCGCTGGCTCATGGTTCGACGTTGCTAAACCGGGTACAAGGTGCTGGTTTTCTGTACGCTGACATCACGCCGGAAATGGTTTCACACCTGCCAGTTCACGACATCGTGCTCCTGCAGTCCGTCCTGCATCACGTTATGTACAGTCGCGGAGTCGACTATGCGCGAGAATTAATGCAGAGCATCCGTCCCAAAGTTGGCAAGGCGATGATCTTCGATATGGGCCAGAGTGATGAGAAGAAACACGCCTGGGCCAAGGATTTACCCGACATGGGACCCGAACCGCACCGTTGGATCGAGAATTTTCTACGGTCAGCAGGTTTCCGGACTGTCGAAAAAATATCCGAGTCGGACGCGTACCAAAGCACCGCGAGACGCGCTGTCTTCCGGCTCGTTCCATGAGTCGACTGCTTCGGCTGTCAGTTGTGGGGGTGTCCAGATTCCGCTTGCCGACGGCCGGTGGCCGTCGTGAGTCGATTGACTCATTGGATGGGTTTAACACGGTTGGCTTCAGAGCGATCCAACTTTTAGAAATCGGGTAAATGATGGGAAGTTTAGCCAACACAAATGAACACCCTCGTTCCGGGCTGCGTAGCGAAGGCCATCCGTTTTTGTTGAATCAGCTGCTCAATTTGCTCGGCGGTTGCGATTTGCCGCCCAATGCATACAGCTTCCTGTTAGGTTCACGGATGCGCGCACTCCTTCGCCTGACACTCCATCTCCGATCTGTACTCGCTGCATTTCGGTCGACGTCCAAACAGGTTGTACTTAGCACCCTCAATGCCGATCTGCTCAGCACCTTGGTCGTCGTATCAGACGACCACATTCGCAGCAGGATACTCACTGGAGCGCTGCTCTTGCGACCGTTTCTGGTTATCTCCACGTCACGGCCGCAACCGGTTCGGCACGTATGCGCTCTGCTGGGCATCGATCCTGCGGACGAATTGGTCACCGCGGTCTCGGTCAATGCTCTTCTCGTTTTTTTTGGGCACGCAAACGGGATACCGGTCGTTGTCCACCTTTCGACAACCCCGGTCGGGAATGAGGCTCTCCAACGGCATCGCACAGGACTGGTGGCCTCGAGCACTTATCTTAACCCATCGCTTCTGGCACTGGCACCCAAACTCGTTGCGAGTTACACGCTCGACTCCGGATTTCAGATCCTGATGCAGACCAAACTCTCTGGTGAGCCGTGGCACTCTTCCAAAGAACCCGGACGCCTGTTCTACAGCGGGATCAATAATGCGTTTAAACCTTTGCTGCATTTTCCGTCGACGGCTTGCCATTCAGGAGATGGCCCCGATGAAAATCTCCTCTTCGTAAAGTTTCCGGCTTTGCGGGAACGTTATCCTGTCTTGGATGTCTTAGAACCGCTCTTGGCAA
This sequence comes from Acidobacteriota bacterium, assembly GCA_040388825.1. GTDB lineage: Bacteria > Acidobacteriota > Terriglobia > Terriglobales > Acidobacteriaceae > Granulicella. The sequence continues at coordinate 21,259 of JAZKBC010000046.1, forward strand.
GCATGCAAGCATGGCAGCGCAATCGCTGCCTCACTCCTGTCCTCGTACACGGCGACTACTGGTTGCGCAACGTCCTCTTCGATCCCGCCAGTGGCGAAACCACCGGGATCGTCGACTGGGAACGATCCCGGCCATGCGGCACCCCCGGGCTCGACGCGCTGCACTTGGCCCTCATGAGCCTCGCCATGGAGTTCAATCGCGATATTCTTGAATATCTGTGCCAAGCCTGGACCGGACGCTGGGATAGCGAAGCGCTCGCTTCCTATGTCTCGAACATCCAGATCGCTTTTGGCCTGACATCCGAAGATATTGGACACTTGGCAGGAATGCTCTATTTTGATGAATTACTTAAGCAGGCCGACCCTTGCGGCGTCATCGCTTTTGAGCGCGTCCAAAAAATGCGATCAGTGCAGCCAGTCATTGCTTCGTGGTTGGCAAACCTCTCGGCGTACGCATCAAAGTTGCCCAAAGCGGAGCCAGTAAACCATGCCTGAATCCACCGCCCCGCCCTATCCGACTCCCCGGGTTGCGGTAATCATTGCCGTATACAACGGCGCCGCCGATATCGCCGAATGCATTCACAGCGTCCTCGCTCAGACCCTTCCAGCCGCTGAGATCTTAGTCATAGATGATGGTTCTCAGGACAACTCTGCTGCCATCGCATCCTCGATACCCGGCGTCAAGGTTTTTTCTATTCCCAATGCAGGTGTAAGTGAAGCTCGCAACTGGGGGCTCCGCCTGGCAACTGCGGAGTGGGTGGCCTTCCTCGACCACGACGATGTTTGGATGCCCGACAAGCTGGAGAAGCAGATGCAGCTTCTCGCCGCCAACCCGGAAGCCAGTGCCTGCGCCACAGGCACCCAGGCCTTTCGACAAACCGCGGCTGGCCGCGTCATCCTAGGCCACAATAGCCCGATGCCCCGCAACGTCGATCGCGAGCTGCAGTTTCGCAACATCTTCACCCCAAGCACGGTCGTCGTGCGACGCGAATTTTCGCTCTCGGTTGGCGGTTTCGACAACACGCTCCGCTCGGCTGAAGACTGGGACCACTGGCTTGCGCTCTCTCACGGGGGCTGCAAGTTCATCGCTTGCCCGGAGCCTCTCGTCGCCTATCGCATGCATGCCACCAACATAAGCAACGACTCCGTGCGCATGTACAACGGGGAAATGCAGACCTTCGAGCGCAGGATTGCTCCCCGGCTCCATCCGCTCGTACGTCCCTTCCGCCGCCGCTTCATGAAGGGCGTGTTCCTCGCCGGCGTCGCTCTCTCGGATCGCCCGCAGAACCTGCCCTGCCTCGGCACCATGCTGCGTTCGCTCCTCGCCTGCCCGGTCGGCCACTGGGTCCGCTACAGGATTCTGGCTGTCATCCTGCTTGATAAAGTCAGACCACACCGGTCCTCCGATCGCTCCCGCTGAAACTTTCGCCCCTCTCAGCCGATCTCCCGTGTGTGGTATCGGCGGCACAGTACGGATAGGGCATAATTAGAGAATCACGTAGCTCAAAAAGTGGTTTGCCGCCACCCAGCGGTTCCTGCCCGATTCACGGTTCGGGACGGCTCTGTATCGGCACACCAGGGGACTCGAATGGCAAAGGTTCTGATCACGGGTATCGCGGGTTTCATCGGCTCAAGTTTGGCGCGAGGTCTCCTCGCTGAAGGCGCCACCGTCCGCGGCATTGACGACCTCAGCACCGGCAATCCAGCGAACCTCGAAGGCATTCGCGATCAAATCGATTTCCGCATCGCTGACATTCAGGACCAGTCAGCCATCGACTCCGCCTGCCGCGGGGTCGACTACGTCTTCCACAAGGCCGCCATCCCGTCCGTCCCTGTCTCGGTCTCCGATCCCATCGGCACCCACGGCCCCAATCTCACCGGCACACTCCAGGTCCTCGAAGCCGCGCGCAAAGCAGGCGTGCGCCGCGTGCTTTACGCTGCCTCTTCAGCCGCTTACGGCGATGCTCCTGAGCTGCCCAAGACCGAATCCATGCTCCCGGCGCCCATCTCTCCCTACGCCGTGCAGAAGCTCGCTGGCGAGCACTATCTCGCCAGCTACGCTCGCGTTTATGGCCTGGACACTGTCTCGCTCCGCTACTTCAACATCTTCGGTCCGCGTCAGGATCCAACGTCGCAGTACTCCGGAGTCCTCGCCCGCTTCATCTCTCTGATGCTCAAGGGCGAAACCCCGACCATCTTCGGAGACGGCACCACCAGCCGCGACTTCACCTATATCGACAACGTCGTCAGCGCCAATCTCCTCGCCGCGAAGACCACCGCACCGGTCGCCGGAAAGGTCTTCAACGTCGCCACCGGCAACCGCATCTCGCTGGTCCAGGCCTACGAGGAGATCCGCCGCATCACAGGCTACGAGGGCACAGTAGAATTCAAGCCCGAGCGCGCCGGAGACATCCGCCACTCCGTAGCCGACGTCTCGCTCGCTCGCGATACCTTTGGCTACAACGTCGTCACCAGCTTCACCGAAGGCCTCGAGCAGACTATCGAGTGGTACACCAGCCAGAAGCAGGCGCTGTCCACGCCCTTGGCTCCCTCCGCTGTCAGTGGCGAGCCACAGCGTCCCTAAGCAGCTCTTCCACCTCGTCGGCCACGTCCGCCCAGCTGCGGCGGCGTGACTCCGAAATCGCTTCCGCATCCCACTCCGCGCCCAGCACCTCGTCCAACGCTTGTGCAAGCGCTCCAGCGTCCCGTGCTGGAATCAATCTTCCAAGGCTGTCGTCCATCAGCTCCGGGATCCCGCCCACGCGTGTCGCCACTACCGGTCGTCCTGCGTTCACTGCCTCCACCACCACATTCGGACAGCCTTCGTTGTAGCTCGGAAGCGTTACCACGTCAGCCGCGCCCATCCACACGCCCACCTGCTCGGACGAGCACGGCGCCACGATCACTACATCCTGCTCCACTCCATGCTTCGCCATCGCCTGCCGCAGCACGCCTTCATGCTCCGCGCTCCCGATCAGGTACGTTCGCATCCGAGGCCGCTTCTCCTTCAGTGCTGCTGCAGCTTCGACCAGCTCCACCAGGCCCTTGCGAAAGTCCAGCCGCCCCACGTAGAGCACCACTTCCTCATCGGCTGCGAGACCCAGCGCACGACGTGCCTCCGCCTTGTCGCGAGGATGAAACACATCCCTGTCGCAACCGTTCAGCACCGCTCGCGTCTTCGCTGGATCAGCCCCCAGCCGCACGGCTGTCTTCGCCAGATCGTGGCTCACGGTCATCATCCCGTCGGCCTGCTGGAGCGCCACTTTCTTCCAACGCGCTACAAGCGAATCGCCCAGGCGATTGAGATCGGAACCAATAGATGTCAGCACCACGGGGACGTCCAGCTTGCGCCCAATCCTTACTGCCGCAAATCCTGCCGGGTACACCGTGTAGTTCAGTATGACGTCTGGCTGAAACGCTCGCACCGGTTCGAGTAGCTTCCACGCAATCGCGAACCCATTGAAGCCGCGGCCGATGAGGGGCAACGTCGGGTAGCGGATGTAGCTCACCTCCACGCCTCCCGGAGTCCACTCCAGCCCCGGCTTGGCTGTCCGGCTCCTCGGTTTCAGCAGCCGGGGATACTCCGCCACAGGACAGAACACGTGCACATCGCAGTGCTTCGCCAGCACCCGCAGCGTCTGGTAAGCCGACTGCCCCTGCCACTTGTGTTCCTGCGTGGGAAAGTAGTCCGTCACCACCGCAATCTTCATCGTGCCCGTTCCCCTTGCATCAGCGACTCCAGCAGTCGTGCATAACGCGCCGCCAGCGGCCTCCGATGATACGCCGCAATCTTCTCTGCGTCCGGTGCAAACGCCTCTTCCATCTGCGCCGTTCGTTCAACCGCTTCGCGCAGCAGCCGGTCGAGACCTTCTGGATCGTTAACTGCGGCCACCCATCCCGTCCGCGTCTCCTCCACAATCCGCCGTACATCGCCCGCCGCATGTACCGCCGCCACAATCGGACGGCCCGACCCCAGATAGTCGTAGAGCTTCGCTGCCACGTTGATCGGATCGTGAGTAATCAACAGCAGGTAGTCGGTCGCATCCATGTACTCGAGCGCCTGCGCCTGCGGCAGAAACCCGATCAGCTCTACACTCTTGCCCAGCCGCTGCAGCGTGTCGCGATAACCCTGTGTCTCCACATGCCCGATGAACCGCAGCCGCAGCCGGTTCCGCAACTCTTCCGGAAGCCGCAGCACCGCTTCCACCACCGGAGTCGGATCGGTCGACCCATACACGGTACCAAGGTATGTCAGCACCGCCGGGTCGTTCTCTGCGCGCCGCCGCGCCGCTTTCTTCTCTACTGGGAGCGGGCGATCGAAGCCGTTTGGAATGCACACAAATTTCGCCGCATCTTCCTGCGAATACCGCTTCTTCAACTCGCGCACCGCGGCATCGGTCACGCACACCACCGCTGTCGCGTCGCGCACGGCTTCAGCCTCTGTCCTGGTTGCGATTGCTCTCGCCCGTTCATTGTTGTTGAAGCTCACCAGGTCGATCGTCGTGGTCAGCCACTCATCGCGAAAGTCCACCACGATGGGAAGCTTCGGATAGGCCTTGCGCAGCCGACTCACCAGCATCAAACTCGAAAACGGCGGCACCGTAATCACCACAATGTCGATCTTGTTCTTGCGCACCATCCGCTTCGCTGCTCTCCACGCAAACGGCAGCCATCCCACCTGCGGATCAGGAAGCAGCAGGTTGCCCACCATCCGCTTCAGAGCACCTCCACCGCCAGCCTTCGGTGCGTACGCAGCACTCTTCATCGCGCCCGGTTTCCCACTCCGCGTCAAAACCTTCTTGATCGCCTTCCGCAGACCGAACGGAAGATCCAGCGCCCAGGTTCGATGGATCCTTACATCCGCCGAAAGCTCCGCGAGCGGCCGTACGTCCTTGCCCACCGCCGCTGCATTCCGCGCCGTCAGTACATCTACGTGAACGCCGCTCTCCGGCAGATACTTTGCCATGGACCGTGATAAACG
>JAZKBC010000046.1:26248-42216 GCA_040388825.1 Acidobacteriota bacterium
TCGCAGCACACCCACGCCCGCCGCTGGAGGAAACGAGTACGTAATCAGCAAGACGTTCACGCGGGGCTTACCGTGCCGGGGTCAATCAGCCTGTCCACTGCGCTGAAGAGCTCATACGCGCTCGCCCAATGCAGCTCCAACCCTCGTCTCTCGGCAGCTTCGTGGATCCAGCGAAACATCGGCGCCAATCCCCCTTCGCGCCCATCCTTGCCCAGCAGTGCCGTGGCATTGTCCTCGCGCGCGCTGTGACCATACAGCTTGATAAAAATATCATCGCCCAGACGCGGTGCCACGTCCATCCATCGTTTTGCACGGTACGGTGTCGGCAGATCATAAGCCGCCAGCTCTCCCGTCTCCGTTCGCGGCAGCAACCGGCCGCGATACCGCAAACCCAGCGGCCCCGGAATCATCAACAGGTCTCCGCGCCCACCGCCACCCACCGTCGCCTCCACGCCCTGATCGAACCCGCGCGGCTTCTCCGGATCGCCGGTCGTCCAATAAATTTTGTTCACAATCCGTGACTGCGTCGCCGAAGGTGCAGACGGCATAGTGAAGTCGGCATAACATCCCAGGTCTCGCAGCACCTGCAACTCGCCCTTCACCCCGCACCACTTTCCATCCGGCCGCGAGTTATCCAGCGCCCAGTTGCCGTGGATGAATCCAAACACTTCGCGGCCCTTGTGCACATGCAGCAGTCCATGATCGTCGCGCAGCTTTCGGCAGAAGATCCTTACCTTCTCCCGAAAGCTTTCTGCCGTATCGTGGTCATGATGCAGATGCACCTCGACATCGAACGTCTTCATCTGCGCCATCTCGGCCAATGCATTCAGCAGACTCGGTTCATACTCTTCCTGCGGATAGAACGCTGTAAAGCAAGGCTTGCGCCCGCTCGCATCGCGCGGCGCAGCTTCGGCAATTTCCGGCCACTTGCGCTGCCATGCTGCTACGCGCGCCGCTCCGCGGTCCAGCGACACGCTTCCACCCATCGGCTCGAAGTGGTCCATCAGGCTTACCCAGACACGCTTCGCCGGCCGCTCGCCCAGGCGTTGAACGCGTGCCTTCAAGTACCCGGGTAACCATAATTCGACATGCTTCAACGGCGTCACTGCTCTCCAGTCCGAAGACTGCTTCCCACTTAGACCTTATGATTGGTCGATAGCAATGCCTATTTTATCAACCAGATCGCACATGCATCCTGTACCCTTAAACTCTTGGTCCGACGCACCCTCCGACGCACCTGCACACCATTCGATGAAGATTGTTCACGTTGTTTACAGCCTTGAAATGGGCGGCGCTGAAGTCCTCGTAGCGCAGCTTACCCGCTTGCAGCGCGCCAACGGCCATCAAGTCTCCGTCTGCGCTTACTCCAACCTGGGCACGCTCGGCGAAGCGCTGCAGGCAGAAGGCGTCGAGGTCTACGTTCCCGGCAAAGCCAATTCAATCGTAACGATGGTGCGTTACCTGAACTACTTCCGCCGTCTTCAGCCCGACGTCGTGCACTGCCACAACAACGCTCCCACTATTCAAGCCGCGCTCTCCGCCCGTCTCGCTGGAGTCCGCACGATTCTCTCCACCTGCCACAGTCTCAACGCTCCACCCTACGACCGCGCAGCCGAGATCAAGTACAACACCTTCACCCTCTTCTGCGACTATATCGTCGGCATCTGCGAGATCACCTGCCGCAACCTGCGTTCCGCTCCCTTCGCTCATCCTGAAAAGATCGTTCGCGTCTACAACGGCACCGATGCTATCAATAGGGTTCCTGCTGCGCAGCAACTCGCGAAGACCGGCTTCACTCTGCTCTTCGTAGGGCGGCTCGCCCCTGTCAAAAATCTCGGCACCATCATCCGCGCCGTCGCCATCGCCGCGCAGACTCTGCCCACGCTGCAGTGCTGGTTCGTTGGTGACGGCCACGAGCGGGCCTCGCTCGAAGCTCTCACTGCCGAGCTCAACGTCACGGCCAACATCCGCTTCTGGGGCCAGCGCCTCGATCCCGAAACCTTCTTCTCCGCGGCCGACGCCTTCGTCATGTCCTCGGTCTCCGAAGGCCTTCCCATGTCGCTGCTCCAGGCGATGTCCCTCGGCGTCCCATCCATCCTCACCGACGTCGGTGGCATGGCCGAGGTCCTGCGCCTCGCCAACGCCGGCCTGCTCGTCCCGGTAGGCGACCACGCCGCGTTCGCCACAGCCATCCTCCAGCTCGCGGCTGACCCTGCTCTGCGCGCCGCTTTCTCCACCAACGCGCAAGCCAGCTTCCACCAGCACTTCACGCTCACCCACATGGACGCCGCGTACACAAGCCTCTACAACCACCAACAGCGCTCCTGGGATTAGAAGCGGGCTTTAGCCTGCTGTAACACGCCGCAGTGAGAAGGGCTTCAGCCCTGGGTTTTTTGATCTGCTGCGGCCACCGGTGCCGCCGTAGGCGACCACATCTTCCACAGCGGCCCCGTCGTAAACAGGAACCGCCACAGCCCCACCACCGCCGCCGCATTCAACACCAGCAAGGCTCCACCCGCCGACGCCACCTTCCGCACCACTGGCACCTTCCACTTCACACCCAACGCAGCCACTATCCAGAACAGCGCCTGCGCGACGGCAAACGCCGTAAATCTCCAGTCCACCGCACCCAGCCACGCCGAGCTCAGCAGCAGCGTCACAAAGCAGTAGGGAACCACCAGCCGCAGCAGCTTGTGCGAGATCAGCTGCGTCGCCACGCGGTTCTGCGATCTCAGCACCCACGGCGCTATCGCGATCAACTGAAAGTTTCCCGCCAGCGTCCGCACCTTGCGCTGAAACTCACCGCCAGCCTTCGCCGGCCAGCGATCCGTCACCAATGCTCGCCGGTCCAGCACGCTCCGATACCCTTGCCGGATGATCGCCAGCGGTTGATACATATCATCGAGAATCGTTCCATCTGGCGCGGGCCGTGCCAGCTCGCGCCGCACCGCATAGAACCCTCCATAAACGCCCACGGGAGAATCAACCGTCGCTTCGCAGTTGCGGATCCACTGTTCATACTTCCAGTAGAGTCCGCTCACCGCACCCGTAGCCCCATCCTGACCGTCGGAGTTCAGCAGCAGCTCCCCAGCCACGCACCCCACACGCTCGTCGGCAAAGTTGCTCAGCAGATAGCTCAGCGCTCCGGCCGTCACCCGCGGCCGTATATCCACGAACAGCAGAATCTCGCCCTCTGCAGCTTCAATCCCATGCCGCAGCGCTGCAGCCTTGCCGCCCTGCGTTTCCAGTACGATCGCCTTCAGTCGCGAATCCTTCGCGGCTGTCGCACGCAGTATCTCCGCAGTCGCATCGGTCGACCCATCCGAAACCGCAATCACCTCGCGCACCAGTTCAACGTCCAGCGTCAACAGGTGATCCAGTTGCTCTGCGAGCATGGCTGCGCCGTTGTGCACCGCCATCACCACGCTGATTGGCTTCTCTCCACCCTCGGGCCACGGAGCCCGCTTCCATGGCCACGGCATCAGCTTAGCCAGCACTGCCATGATTACGGGGTAGCCGGCATAGGTGTAAGCAATCACCGCCAGCGACGTCCAGAACACCCACTTCATTGCGCGCCCCGCCTGCGCACAATCGTCTTGATCGTCTCAAACATGATGAACAGGTCCAGCCCCAGCGACATGTGCTTCAGATAGTAGAGGTCATACTCCAGCTTCTCGCGTGCCTCTTCCATCGTCGCGCCATATCCATAACGAATCTGCGCCCATCCCGTCAGCCCCGGCCGGATCAGGTGCCGCAGATAGTAAAACGGCAACGCCTCCGAAAGCATCGGAACAAACTCCGGCCTTTCCGGCCTCGGCCCCACAAAGCCCATGTCGCCGCGCAGCACGTTCCACAGCTGCGGAATCTCATCCACCCGCGTCTTGCGCATGAACATCCCAACGCGAGTCACGCGCGGGTCGTTCTTCACCGCCCACTGCGCGCCTTCTTTCTCGGCGTTGGTATACATCGTCCGGAACTTCACTACCTGGAACGTGTGGCCGCCTGCGCCCACGCGCGTCTGCTTGAAAAACACCGGCCCCGGCGACGACAGCTTCACCAGCAGCACGACCAGCGGAAAGAATGGCAGAAACAGCAGCAGCCCCACCGCCGATGCCGAAACCGAAACAATCTGCCGTGCAAACTGTTGCGACGGCTTCAGCCGGAACCCTTCGCTATAAAGAAACGTGCTCGGCCTCAGACCTTCCAGTTGAATCTTGCCCGAAAGCCGCTCGCGCAGAGTCCCCACGTCTTCAATCTGCTTGCCCTTGAAACGCAGGTTCAGCAGCTCATCCACCGGCAGCTCTCGCCTGGGATCCTCCATCGCCGTAATGATGCGCTCCACTGGAGGGTGCAGCGCCCCTACTTCCTCAAGCTTCTTGATCCAGACCTTCTTGCGCTCGGATGGTTCAGCAATCTCCAGTGGTTCCCACCCCACTATTTCCATGCCCAGGTCGGGCCGCTGCTCGATCGTATGCACGATCGACGTCGCCAGGCTTCCCGCGCCCAGCACGCATACCCGCTCGCGAAACTGCGGCAGGTTCACCACCCACTCATACGACCGCCGCCAGAAGATCAGCACCGGTGTCAGCAGGGCGATTCCCACCAGGTAGACCTGCCCGTGCCCGGCAATCTCCATCTCTGGAAACACCAGCAGCATCAGCCAGATCACGAAGCAGTCGAATCCCAGCACCAGCAGGATACGGAAGTAGATCTCCTGCCGTCCCGAAACCCGTTGCGGTTCGTACAGATCGAAGTAGTACGAAAACAGCAGGCTGATCACTGTTACGCCGGCAAGTTTCCACGCGCCGAACTCGAAGTTCAGCACCAGCCATGTATCCGGTCCCAGCAGAAGCAGCGCCGCCCCAAAAAAGCAGGCGCTCACGATCAATGCTTCGCAGACCAGAAGCATCACCGTGCGGGCGGGATAGTACACGTTGAGGAAACGAATCATCGTGCGTTCGGCCCCTCGCTACTCTTTGTGGATTGGATCGTAGCTGTCGTAGGTATCGTACGTGTCGTAGCCGTAGTACTCGCTTGTCGAAGGCAGATCCGAAACTGCGTTCAGCACCACGCCCAGAACCTTGGAAGCCTTCAGCTCGTTCAGCGCGCGCTGAGCTGTCTCCAGCTTCGTCACACCGCCGCGAGCCACCAGCAGCACGCCATCACAGGCACGCGCCAGGTTCACACCGTCCGAAACCAGGTTCACCGGAGACGAGTCCAGCACGATCCAGTCAAAGTGCGGTGCCAGAATCTCCAGCATCTCGCGGAAGCGCGGGTTGCCCGAAAGATCGGCCGCATGGTCGCCGTCGCTGCCACCCGAAATGAATGTAAGCGAGTTCAACCCCGGATACGTGTTCCCATCCGGATCAGCTTCGAAGCGCTGCATGATGCTCGCCAGCGACGCCTTGCCCGACAGGTACATCGCCAGGCTCAAATCGTTCAGGCAGCCCAGCGAGTGGTGCAGCGAGCTGCGTCGCATATCGCCGTCGATCAGCAGCACCCGGCTCGCCTTGTGCCGCGCAAACGAGATCGCCAGGTTCGCCGCCACAAAGCTCTTGCCTTCCTGCGGAATTCCACTCGCCACAAGAATCGACTTCAGTGTGCTCAGGTCGCGAAACTCCACCATGTGCGAGCGCAGGCTGCGGAACTGTTCCAGAACGCGGCCACGCTCCTGCAAGGCAGGAAGATGCGTCAGCATCGGCCGCCAGATCGTCGGCTTCACGTCATCCAGCGAGAACGTCGGCTTCATCACCGTCGCCTCGACGGGCTCCTGCATCGGCGCGGCAAAGTTGGAGGGCTGCTCGTACATCGCCGGCATCACCGGCGTTGTGGCAGCCTGGGGCATGCCGCTCATCGAAGTCATCGGCTTGGGAGCATCGCTTGGCGGCAGGGTCCGGCTGGGTGGCTGGTTCTTCTCCAACTCGGCTCGTTCCTGCTCGGCGCGCACCAGCGCTTCGTAAATCTTGCTCATCCGTCCTGCCTTCCTGGGTCGGTCCCACCGGCGCGTAGCGCGGTTGCGAATGCGGGGTTCTCTGGCTCACTTCCGTGGCTGCCGGCAAAGCCGGCCTGCGCACTCGATACAAGAAACGGCTGCGCATCCAGATCCAGATCCTGCGCTACCGCCATCACAATCCGTACCGGGATCTGGGGCAGCTGCTCCACGTATCCGAAGATCAGCGCATGCTCGCAGATCAAATTGATAATGCGCGGAATCCCGCGGCTGGCCCGGTGAATCGCCGCTACGGCATCCGGAAGAAATAGCTGTTCCGCCGTGCCTGCAATCAGCAGCCGCTGCGCAATGTACGCTCCCGTCTGCTCCAGGCTCAGCGCCTGCGTGCGGCACCACAGTGAGATCCGCTGCCGCAGTTGCCGCAACTCCGGCTGGCGCAGCTTCTGCTCAAACTCCGGCTGCCCACTCAGAATAATCTGAACCAGCTTCTCGCTCGATGTCTCAAGATTGGTCAGTAGCCGAATTTCTTCCAGCAGCTCGCTCGACAGGTTCTGCGCCTCGTCCACCACAATCACGCACGTTTCCTGGTGCCGGAACCGTTCCACCAGCCAGCGGTTCAGCTGGATCAGCATCCCCGACTTCGTGCGGTTGGCCGGAGTCAGCCCAAAGTCGCTCAGCACGAACTCCAGGAAGTCCAGCGTCTCCAGCTGTGGATTGAACACGAACGACGTGAACACGCGGCTCTGGTCAAACGAGCCTAGGGCCCGCCGCAGCAGCGTCGTCTTTCCCGTACCCACTTCACCCGTCAGAACGATAAACCCCTTGCGTGCGGCAATGCCGTACTCCAGGCCCGCCAGCGCCTCCCGGGTATGCGGCATCATGTACAGAAACCGTGGGTCCGGGCTCGTCGTGAAGGGGTTCGCCTGTAATTGGTAAAAACTCTTATACATGCGTTAGCTACCAGCTTCCGTCTGCGGTGTCTTTGACGTATTCATGCCCAGCATCCGCCTTATCCGCAGGAACCGCGGTTGGTCATCATCTTTCGCGACATCCATGGAGTAGGGAAGCACAGCCAGCGTCGGCAGACGCGTAAAGTGCCACACATCCTGCTCCGACCGCAGCGACGTGTCCTTGTACTCCAGGAACGCTGCAATACCCAGGCCCACAACCAGGCCCATCATCAGTCCGCCCAGCGCAAACAGAACCTTGTTCGGGAAGCTCGGAGCATCCGGAAGGTTGGGCTCATCCATCACGCGGAATTGCTCGCCCTGTTGCCGCAACTCCAGCTCGGTCGCTTCTTTGGCGGAGTTCATCTGCGCCAGCAGGCTGTCGTAGAACTTCTGCGCCGTGTCATAGTCGCGCGTCAGGTCCTTGTACTTCTCTTCCACCAGTGGCGTCGAGCCGATACGGCCCTCGTACTCACGCAACCGCGACTGGATCGAGGCCTGCTCGGATCTCTTTGCCGCGATCCCGACTTCAGAAGCATGCACCTGCGCCCGCAACTGCGCTATCTCCGGGCTTTCGTGACGAATGCTCGCCGTGGTTGTCCCCGGATGCGCAGTCTCCTTGGCAATCTGCTTCTTCAGGTCCGAAATCTTTCGCCGAACCGCAATCACGTCTGGATAATCCGCCGTGTAGTGCGCCAGCAGATCACTCTCCTGCGACTCCAGCCCCGTCAGTTTCTGCGAGTCGGCCAGCAGCTCCGAACTCTCCACAGCCGCCACCGGTGCTCCCGTCGTGGATGTGCCCGTCTGCTGTGCCAGCATCGACTGTTGATAGCTCAAATCCTGCTGCGCTCGCTCCAGATCCTGTGTCGCGGCCTGAAGTTGCGTGTTCAGCGTCGTCAGCATCGTCTGGTTGGACATTTCTTCGCTCGGCAGCGACCCACGATTCGCTGACTGGAATGCCGCCAGCTTCGCGTCCTGATCATCCAGGTTCCGCTTGGCATCCGCCAGCTGGCTCTGCAGAAAGTCCGTGGTTCCTTCCGCGGCAGCCTGCCGCGACCGCAGGTTCTCGTTCGTAAACAGAGACGTGATTTCGCCGCACACCAGTTGCGCGGTACGCGCGTCCGCAGCCGTAAACGAAATGAAGAAGCCCGGCAGCCCGGTCTTGCCCGTCTCCGACCGGATCGGCGTAATCACAATGTTCTTGCGAGCCGCCTCGATGCGGTCGTCCATATCCATGTGCGAGTTGCCGAAAAGGTTGTACCGCTCCACGATCGGCTGCACGTGCGACCGGCTCAGGATCTGTTCCTTCATCGACGCCAGGCGCGCGTCCAGGTCAGACGTCACAACCGGCTTCACGATCTCGTCGGGAACCTTCTGCTCCTCAACCAGCACCAGCGTCTGCGACATGTACTTTGCCGGCAGGAACGCCGCCACTATCACCGCCAGAACAGGGAACAGGAGAGCAGGGATGGCGACCAGCCAGCGCCGCCGGTGCAGCATGGAGACATAATCTCCGACTTCAAGTTTGCGGTGGCCAAGCATAAAGCTCCTTAGTGCCTCCCGATCCGTAGGCCGGAGGGGGAGTACGTAATGCCGAATGAAAAATACTGCACGAATCCGTTCAGTGCCAGGGGTGACGCTTGTGTACCAGACACGCGCTGCCGTTCCCCTGTGTAGCTTCCAAACACCGAGAGGTGTCGAAGCAGGGCGCGGTTGATCTCCGCCGATGTGCTAAACCCACGATAACCGGTCGAATTTTTGGTCAGAACGGTCAGGCCCGTCGAATCCCGATAGCCTCCAGTCACCGAGCCCGACCACTGATAGCCCAACTGGTGGCTGATGGAGGCATCCACCGAAGTTTGGTGCACTCCCGCCGAAACGCCCGAACCGCTTTCGACGCCGCGAGAGAAGTTCACAGAGGCGGAGCCGCGCTCAAACTCATAGGTCATCGAAGCATCGCTTGCGAAGCTGTATCCAAGGCCCATAACCCGTTGCGGCCCACCGCCTAGGTTCATTGCCAACCTGCGCGTCCAACTGCGTTGCAACTGAAATTCCAGCGATTGAACCAGAATCTTCCCAGCCAAACCCCCGTAGGTCAGGTCGGTGTAGGTGTAATTCGCCGACAACGTGTTCAACGCATTCAGATGATGCTGCATGAGAGCGCCCATCGACCACGAATCCCCGCTATACAGCGAAGTCGATGTGCCGTCACCCACGAACCGCCAACTCTGATAGTCGCCCTGCACACCGGCTGAAGTTCTCCCCGTTAAGGTGCGGATGGCGCTTCCGGAGCTTGAGTTCGCCAGGCTCGCCTGGTCGTTGGTCAGAACACCATCGGGGGCCGTGGTAGGAGGCACGCCGACGCTGCCCACGCCCGGAACGCCCGACAGTCCCGCCCCTCCCGTTTCCGGCGTGTAAAGCAGGCTGTCGGTCCCCAGCAACTGCCAGTTCTTCGTCGTGTACTGCTGCGACACTGTCAGATCCTGGAAAATGTACGACTTCCCTCCGCCCTCGGATACAATTGCGCCGCCGGCGTACGTCATGCTGAACGGATGCACGGGGCTCGATGTTAGCAGCCCCAGGTTCCCGGAAAGCGTCAGCGCGTCAGCCGCGCCCGCCTGGATGGCGCCGGCGCGCACCCGCTCCGAGCCCGTCAGCGAGTATGTCATCGTGCCCGGTACTGAAGGCAGTTGAAACCCCTCGTACGATGGAGCTGACGTCACTGCGGGCGTAGCTTGACCCTGAGCCGAACAAACTAACAACGCCAATGTCATGACGGGGCCTGCAATTTGGACAATCTTTTTCATGGAACCACAATGGTGTCTCCAGGGACCAGTACAACGCCCTGAAGATTGCCCTCTTTCAACGCCTTCTTGTAATCAAACAGAATCTTCGTCTGTTTTCCCTGCTGCCCGCGCAGAATGTAGATCTTCCTCGCATTCGCATACGGTGTCAGCCCGCCCGCCGTAGCGATCGCCTGCAGCGGTGTCATGCCCGGCAAAATCTGCACCGGCCCAATGTGCGACACCTCGCCGATCAGGTAAACCATCTTGCTGTTTACTGACACCACGGTGACCGTCACGTTCGGGTCCGTCATGAACTTCATCAGCCGCTTGGTCAGGTCCACGCTCAGCTGCATCGGCGTCAGTCCCGACGCAGGAACATCCCCCAGCAACGGCAGCGAGATCATTCCATCCGGCCGCACAGTCAGGTTGCCAGTCAGCGTCGGATCCTTGAAGACCGTCACGGTGATCACGTCGCTCGCGCCGATCACATAGGTCGACTGATCCTGCGGCGCCATCCCGGCCGCCGGGGCGGTTGGAACTACGGGCGGTGTCGTCGAAGGTGCCGCTGTAATTGCTGGCTTAGGAGCTTTCTGTCCCCAGCTTGATCCCGCCAACAGCAAAACCCCTGCCAGACAAACCGCAAAACGATGATTCATAGCATCAACCTGTCTTCTAATGTCGTGCGCCTCTGTACTTCGTGCACTGTGCGACTGGGCGAAACAGAGGAAATCGCCACGCGCTTTCAATACGCACCGTCGACACTGAAACAATCGCCATCCGATGCGAATGCCTTACCAATCTTTCGATCTGGTTTCCGAGGGCGCTGCGTATTATGATAATCCACAGAAGCACTTTTCCAATGCGAAAATGATGTGACGGTGATTCCAGCAACCGTCGTTTCTCAAGGTGCTCCCATAGTCAGTATGTTGAAAACGCCTCTTGTTGCCGAAACCAACCCGGCCGTCTCCCTTCGTCCTGCTGCTCCCCGGGTTTCCAGGCCTCTTGGTGAATACCTCGATCACCTCTCCCCAGCCGCTTGGGCCTCCATTGCCCTGCTCGCAGCACTCCTCGTCGGTCTTTACGCCAGAATCGCCGTCAAGCTCGTCACCGACTGGTACCAGATACAAGACGACTCCGGCGGCTTCCTTATACCCTTCTTCGTTGTCTTCCTCGTCTGGGACGGCCGCCAGCGCTGGCGCGAAACGCCCGTACGCTATGAGTGGAAGGGAATCACCGTCGTTGCGCTGGCTCTGTTCGTCCTCGTACTGGGCGTTCTTGGCGCCGACCTCTTCCTCTCCCGCACCTCCTTCATCCTGCTCACCGCCGGCCTGGTCTGGACCCTCCTCGGCCGCCCGGCCTTGGCGCGCTCCCGCTTTATCCTGCTCACGATGCTGCTGGCCGTCCCTCTGCCCACGCTCATCCTGAACCACATCACGTTCCCCCTGCAGATCCTCGCTTCCCGCGTGGCCAGTGACCTCCTTCCCCTCGCCGGAGTTCCCGTCCTGCGCGAAGGCAACGTCATCCAGCTCCCGGCCATGCAGTTGGAGGTGGCCGAGGCATGCAGCGGCATCCGCTCCCTCATGAGCCTGTTCATCGTCGCCGTCATCTTTGGTTACTTCATGGAGCGCAGCGTCCTTCGCCGCACTATCCTCGCCTTCGCAGCCATTCCCATCGCCGTGGCGGCCAACGCCATGCGAATCTTTGGCACCGGCCTCTGCGTCCAGTACTGGGATCCTGAAAAGGCCATGGGCTTCTTTCACGAGTTCTCCGGATGGCTCGTCTTCCTCGTCTCCCTCATCTCTCTCTATCTCGTTCACCTTGCGATGAACCGTTGGCCGCGGAAAGGCAGCGCCGCATCATGAGCTTTCGTCCGTATTGGGCCGTTATCGTTCTGCTTTCCATGACTCTCGTCGTGCTGCGCGTGCGCGGCGATCAGGACCACGTCCCCCCCAGTCTTCCGCTCAGCAACATGCCCATCCTCATCGGCGCCTACCGTGGAATCGACATCGCCATCCCCGATGAGTCCCTGGCAGTGCTGGGCAGGGGAGACTTTCTCAATCGCGCATATATCCCCACCAATCCGGCCCACGCCGGAGATGACGCCGCTATCGTTGGTCTCTTCATCGGATACTTCCCCACCCAGCGCACCGGCCAGTCCATCCACTCTCCCCAGCACTGCCTGCCCGGCGCCGGTTGGACGTTCACTTCTTCGGGGACAGTTGACGTTCCCAAGCCCGGCGCTCCCCCCGATCGCGTCGGAGACTACACCATTACCAACGGCACTCAAAAAGCGGAGGTCCTCTACTGGTATCAATCCCAGGGAAGGGCCATCGCCAACGACTACGTCGCCAAGCTGGACACCCTCGCCAACTCCATTCGTTATGGACGCACCGATGCCGCCCTGGTGCGCATCACCACCACCTACCACGACGGAGAAACCACCGAGCAGGTTCGTCAAAGGGCGCTTGAGTTCGCTGAAAAACTCAATCCCCTGCTGCCCGCATACATCCCGAATTAAATCCCTGTCCGATCATGTTGGAAAGTTCCGTCGTCGCTTCATAATGTTCACATTGCCCTTCGGAGAAGTTTGAAATGTTGACCCACGCCTACTCCCGCCGCCTCATTGCTGCTGGTTCACTCTCGCTTTCAATGCTGTTTGTCGCCGGCTGCAATCGCGACCCCAACGTGCGCAAGCAGAAGTACCTCGAAAGCGGACAGCGATACGAGACCGCGGGTAAGTTGCGCGAAGCGGGCATCCAGTTCTCCAACGCACTCAAGATCGACCACAACTACGGTGACGCCCACTTCGAGCTGGCTAAGGTCTATCTCCAGATGGGATCCGTCAACGCCGCTTACAGCGAATTCCTCCGCACCGTCGATCTCAGCCCCAACAACATCAAGGCCCGCCTCGATCTCGGAAACCTTTCGCTGGTCGGCGGACGTGCCGATCTCGCTCAGGCACAGGCCAAAGCCATCCTTGCCCTGCAGCCCAACAACTCAGACGCATTCGCTCTGCTCGCCAGCATTGCCGCTCACAATGGTGATCGCGTCGAGGCAGAAAAGCAGATCCGGCAGGCCATCAGCCTCACGCCTAACCGTGCCGTCTATCACAGCGATCCAGCCAAGAGACCCGAGGCAGAGCAGGAGCTCAACCGCGCCATCACCATTGATGGCAAGGACGTCCTCGCCCACCTCGCCCTCGCCGCCCTGCTCGAACAGCGCTCTGACTTCGACGGCACCCAGGCTCAGCTCGTCTCCGCCGTCAGCGTCGCTCCCAAGAGCCTTGAGGCTCGCCAGGCGCTCGTCGGCTTCTACATCCGTCGCGGTAATACTGCCGCCGCCGAACAGACCACCAGACAGACCACCATTGACTTCGCCGATACCGAAAAGGGCGCTGCCATGCTGGCTGACTACTACATTCGCACCGGTCAGTTGGACAAGGCGGAAAACGCCTACGCCCAGCTCTCCAACGATCACCCCAAGAGCTTCCAGCTCAACTATCAGTACGCCCGCATCCTTGTCCTCCGGCACAAGGACAGCAAGGTCCCCGCTATCAGCGCCATCCTTGAGAAGCTTGGTCCCAACAGCCCCCAGACCCACATCGTCCAGAGCAGCATCCTCGTCGACGCCGGCAAGATCGACGCCGCTCTCGACAACCTGAAAAAGGCTGTTGCCGATACACCGGACGACGCTCAGCTTCACCTCGCCTACGCCAAGGTCGCACTCACCAAGGGGTCTACGGACGTCGCGGCAACTCAGTTCCACGAAGCCGCCCGCCTCAACCCCCGCAGCATCGAGTCTCAGGCCGGCCTCGCCCAGATCGCCGAGCGTGGCCACGACACCGCCGGCCTCCTCGCCGCCGCGCAGGCCGCACTCACCCTCGAACCCAACTACGCCCCCGCTTACATGTGGCGCGCTTCCGCAGAGACTACTCAGAAGCAGTACGCTCAGGCTGAGGTCGACGTACAGACCAGCCTCCAGAAGCAGCCCGACAACCCCGAAGCCTATGTCGAGCTCGCCCAGATTCACGCCGCTCAGCAGCAGTTGCCGCAAGCCGCTACCTTCCTGCAGAAGGCGCTCGATCTTGATCCCGGCTTCCTGCCGGCCATCAACGACCTCGTCAGGATCTACATGTTCCAGAAGCATCCTGAGCAGGCCGTCGCCGCCATCCAGGCGCAGATTGCCAAGGTGCCGAGCAATCCGCTCCTCTACGTCCTGCTCACAGACGTCCTGGCCAGCACCAGGGACTTCCAGGGCGCCGCCGCTTCCGCTCAGAAGGCCTACCAGATCGATCCCACCAACATCCAGGCCCTCACCGCTTACTCGAAATCCATCGTCCAGCTCGGGCACCCCGAACAGGCCATCACCCTCTGGACCGACTGGGTTGCGAAGCACCCCACCGACGACAACGCCACTTCAATGCTCGGCGAACTGGAAGACCGCATCGGCAACAAGCCGGTGGCCATGCAGTACTACCAGAAGTCGCTGCAGATCAATCCCAACCAGTTCTGGGCGCTCAACAACCTCGCATACCTCATGCTCGAGCAGCACCAGAACCTCGACGTAGCCCTCTCGCTCGCTCAACAGGCCCGCACCCAGAAGCCGCACAACGCAAGCACCGGCGACACCCTCGCCTGGGTCTACTACGCCAAGGGCATGTACGGTTCTTCCCGCGATCTGCTCGAAGACGCAGCCAAGTCCGATCCCACCGATGCGGCCATCCAGTATCACCTGGGCATGGCCTATAGCAAGCTGGGTGACCGCGCCAACGCGGCTACTCATCTCAAGAAGGCCCTGGCCCTCGCCCAGGCTTCCAAGGACGATGCCACCGCCAAGAACGCGCAAACGGCCATCGCTCAGCTCTAGTCCCAATCACTCAGCTCCGCACAACGCCGCCCGGTTCGCCGGGCGGCGTTGCTGTCTTCCAGCCCCGCGCCACGACACCCCAACGCACCCCCCGCCCTCTCCACAAGCCCAGGCCGACCCATCCGCCCACCAGCGGCACTTCACCATCCCACCTGGCAGCGAACTCCATGTCGGCCATCCCTTTTCGGCGGCCTGCTTCCAAACGCAATAGAGCCGCCCGCAGGCGGCTCCTTTCATCTTGAAGAAAATCCTAAACGGTACGCCGTTTCCGCATGATCAATCCCGAGGCCAGCAGCAGCCCCGTACCCATCAGCAGAAGGCTGTTCGGCTCAGGAGCAATCGAGAAGACTCCGGTGAACGCTTCCATGTCGTAAGGCCCGATCATGCCATTGTTGTTCACCATGCTGAAGTACGCCTTGATCGACGCGGTATTCGCGCCGGTCTCTTCCAGCATGCCGTAGAGGTTGATCACGCCCGTGCTCATCGAGAGCGAATACGTCATCACGTTGAACGTGTACGTCGTTCCGGCCAGCGAGAACTGGAAAAGCTCTTCGCCCGTCATCGGGATGCTGTCCAGGTAGAAGCCTGTAACGAAGTCGATCGGCGTGCCTGCCGGCAGGCTCGCAAACTCTCCATACCCGGCGGTAGCTTTTTCTCCGGGCAGCGCCGCAAACGTGATTGATCCACCCACGTAGGGCGCGAGCGCATTGTTATCGGACCCCGTCACCGTGAACCCGTTCGTCACCGGATCGGCGAACGCGGCGGGGGCGACTGCGAGTGCAGCACCAAAGGCGAGAATCTTCGCGAAAGTTTTCATGGTCTCAGCACTCCTCGAGAAATACGAATCGCCACACGGGTTTCACAAGATAACTCGTCTCGTGCGTCCCGCCGCAGTTGCTGCAACTTACTCTGGACTCGCCGCAAGGTTCGAACCCGATGTTTCGGTGCTCGCCTCGTCGGCTGGTTTAGCGGGGACTACCCAGGTCATGATGCCCCTAAAGTGACAGCGATAAATGCTTCCCGTTGGGACAATACTACTCACGAAAAGCGCGGCTGGGTTAAATTTCTTTGCCCGGAACTTCATTTTTCGGCGAAAAGTAACGTCTCTCTCCCGTCCCTCAAAATAGCGCCTGTCCCGTTTCAAAACACACAAAACACTCACCCCGGCGCCCCATTTCACCGTTAACCCTTTCGATACCCAACGCTCCGATCTCGCTCCCCAGGCATTGTCGCGGCGGACTCATCTAACCTCTCCCACCGCGCTACAATCAAGAGTCTTGGCCACGTACCTCATCACAGGCGCTGCCGGCTTCATCGGCTCCCACATCGCCTCCGCGCTCGTCGCCAGGGGCGCTTCCGTCCGTGCTTTCGACAACCTTTCCACCGGCCTTTCCACAAACCTCGCCCCCCTCCTCCCCC
>JAZKBC010000046.1:42226-56186 GCA_040388825.1 Acidobacteriota bacterium
CATCGACTTCCGCCAGGCCGATCTCGCCGACCCCGACGCCTTAGCCTCCGCCTGCCAGGGCATCGACACCATCTTCCACCAGGCCGCCATCCCCAGCGTCCCGCGCTCGGTCCAGCAACCCCGCCCCAGCCACCAGTCCAACCTCGACGGCACTTTCAACCTCCTCCTCGCCGCCAAAGAAGCCGGAGTCCGCCGCGTCGTCTACGCCGCCTCGTCCTCTGCCTACGGCAACCAGCCCGGCTTCCCCCGCGTCGAGACCATGTCCCCGCAGCCGCTCTCGCCCTACGCCGTCCAGAAGCTCACCGGCGAGTACTACTGCCAGTCCTTCCACACTGTCTACGGTCTGGAAACCGTCTGTTTGCGCTACTTCAACGTCTTCGGCCCACGTCAGGACCCCTCCTCCCCCTACTCCGGCGTCATCGCCCGCTTCGCCCTCCAGATGCTCTCCGGCACCACCCCCACCATCTTCGGAGACGGCCTCCAGGGCCGCGACTTCACCTACATCGACAACGTAGTCGCCGCCAACCTCCTCGCTGCCGAAGCCCCCGCCGCCACCTGCGCCGGCCGCGTCTTCAACATCGCCTGCGGCCAGCGCCAGACCCTCCTCTCGACCTACGCCGCGCTCGCCAACCTCCTCAACTTTCCGCACCCGCCCAACTTCGGCCCCGTCCGCGAAGGCGACGTCACCGACTCCTTCGCCGACATCTCCGCCGCACGCGAAGCCCTCGCCTTCGCCCCCTCCATCGACTTCCGCGAAGGCCTCGCCCGCACCGTCGACTGGTACCGCCAGCAGCACGCATCCAACGGAACACCCTCGTGAACCCCGCCGCCACTCTCGCCGACTTCCTCGCCCGCATCGAATCCCGTTCCGCCCGCATCGGCATCGTAGGCCTCGGCTACGTCGGCCTCCCCCTCGCGCTGCTCTTCGCCGAAGAGCGCTTTCGCGTCACCGGTCTTGACATCGATCCCGCCAAGGTCGCAAAGCTCAACGCCGGCCAAAGCTACATCCACCGCATTCTCCCGGACCACATCCACGCCGCCCAGCAGGCCGGCTTCCACGCTATCGCAGACTTCGCTCAAGTCGCCCACCTCGACGCCATCCTCATCTGCGTTCCCACCCCGCTCCACCCCGACCACACCCCGGACATGACCTACGTCCAGTCCACCATCGCCTCCATCGCCCCGCACCTCCACCCCGGCCAGCTTGTCATCCTCGAATCCACCACCTGGCCCGGCACCACCGCCGAGCTCATCGTCCCCACCATCGAGCGCCACGACAACGCGGTCCTCCGCACACCGGCCGAAACCCCCAACCCCACCCTGAACGGAGTCCTGGTAGCCTTCTCCCCCGAGCGCGAAGACCCCGGCAACACCACCACCCCGCGCCGCGAGATCCCCAAGGTCGTCGGCGGCTTCGATCCCGCAGCCACCACCGCTGCCTGCGCCCTCTACAACGCCATCTTCACGGCAACCGTCCCGCTCTCCTCGCCCGCCGCCGCGGAGATGACCAAGCTCGTCGAAAACATCTACCGCTCGGTCAACATCGCTCTCGTCAACGAGCTCAAACAGCTCTGCCTCCGCATGGGCATCGACGTCTGGGAGGTCCTCGAAGCCGCCTCCACCAAGCCCTTCGGCTTCCACCCCTTCGCCCCCGGTCCCGGCGTCGGCGGCCACTGCATCCCCGTCGACCCCTTCTACCTCACCTGGAAGGCCCAGCAGTACGACTTCACCACCCGCTTCATCGAGCTCGCCGGCAAGGTCAACGAGTCCATGCCCGCCTTTGTCGTCGACCAGACCCGCCAGGCCCTCGCCGCCCGCAACCTCGACCTCGCCAGCGCAATGGTTCTCATCCTCGGCGTAGCCTACAAGCGCGACGTTGACGACCTCCGCGAATCCCCCGCGCTCACCGTCATCAACCTGCTGCGCTCGGCCGGTGCCCAGGTCAGCTACAACGACCCCTACTTCCCCGAAGTAGGCTCAGGCCGCCACTACGACCTCAAGATGAAGTGCACGCCCCTCGAACAAATCCCCAACTTCGACTGCGTCCTCATCCTCACCAACCACTCCGACTACGACTACCCCACCATCGCCGCCCAGTCCAAACTCCTCATCGACACCCGCAACGCCACCCAGGGCCTCCACTCGCCCAACATCATCCGCTGCTAAATCTGAACGTCCACCCCAACCCTCAAAACCCCCTCATCCTGAGCGAAGCGAAGGACCTCGGTATTCTGACTCGGTCGGCACCGGTCGAGCATCGTCGCCGAACCAGCCCATCGTCACCACAACCCCTCTACGCTCTACCCTCTACACTCTGCCTTAAAAGCGAAAGGCGACAGACGCCCAGCCCTGGGAGCGCGTCTGCCGCCTGTCTTCGTCTCGGACATCTCGGACGGTGACCCCGCCTCGCCGGTTCCAAGCGCTCGCTCTTAAACTACGGGTTTCTCCCGCGTCAGCATCGGCCGTGCGCCAATGTTGCAGATCCCGCTCAGAAACGGCCGGTAGTAATAGATCAGAACCAACTCAAACGTTGCCGCGGCCACGCCCGGGATCACGCCCACGCTGCCGTTCAGCAACATGTGGAACAGGATGATGTTTACCGTCACCGGGCAAAGGATAATCAGGCCCAGCGGAACAGCGCCGCCAATCAGCACCAGCGCTCCCCCCAGAACCTCGCAGATGTACACAATCGTCATGTAGCCATGTGCGCTCATGATCGTGAACCACGTAACCGCATCCGGAGACAGCACCTGGCTGAACTTGAAGAACGGATGCAGGCCGTTAAGACCAAAGACAACAAACATGACGCCCAACAGGATGCGACACAGCAGAACCAGATATTTCATAGGGAAGTGCACTCCTTCTAGCGATAGGGAATGACAGGCTTGAGAGCGAAAGTTGTGGAGAATCGACTTCGACCGTAAGCCTAGCAGCGCAAAACCGCCCCGCAGCACCAAAATGAACCGGGGAACCCCACCGAGTTCCCCCTCCTACAAACTGTCAGATTGTTGTTTTGAAGGGCGCGGAGTTCCAGAACCGCTTTGTCTTGTCATTCCCGGAGGGAATTTGCGCTTTGGAATCACCACCGGCTCGTGCGTCTTCCCACGCTGACCGGTTCTCCAGTGCCGGTTCCGGCGCTGTCAAGCCCCCTACACCCCCAGAAATCACCAAACCCCTTGTCAACATAAGCGATTTCTCTCAAACAAACTTGGCCCACTTGCTCTGGCCAACCCGCTACAATGGATACAGGGATCGAAAAAGCCGCGCCCATTTTCTACTGCCTACGCCCTGTTCGCTACTCCCTGTCTCGCTAACCCCAGCAGAATGAAATACTTGACAGGTAACCCCTTTAGAATCAAAGGCGTAGCCCAGATCTCCGCCTGTAAGCCAAACAAACAAAAGCACTTGACCCCGGGCAACAGATTTTTAGGGGGGAGGGGGGTACCCCCTGGAACCCCCGGCCCTCCTGCCGCGTCCAAGCAAGCAGCACCATCTCGTCCTTGCAGTTGCCGTAGCCACAGGAGCACCATGCCCACAGCCACCACCCGCGCGGCTCTCACTCTCGCCACCGCTCTGCTCCTTGCAGCACCATCTCCCCATCCGCAGGCCGCCTCCATCCCCAGCGCCCAGTCTGACGGAGACGCCGGTGGCCAGCGCGGCCGCAAGCTCCTCGACCAGATGGTCGAAGCTCTCGGTGGCCCTCTCTGGCTCAACCGCACCAACTGGTCCATGGAAGGCCAGGCCGCCAGCTTCTACCAGGGCAAGCCGCATGAAGGCGTCGTCCACTTCCTCGAAATCTACCGCCCCAAGCCCTTCGGCGAGCGCATAGTCATCATCACCAAGATCGGCGTGTTCTTTCCCACCGATCACCGCGACGTCGCCGAGGTCTGGACCCCCACCACCGGCTACGAGATCAGTTTCAAAGGCAAGAAGGAGCTGCTCAAGAACGATATCTTCGAGTACCAGACCCGCCGCGCCCACTCGCTGGAAACGGTAGTCAACGACTGGCTCAAGCAACCCAACGTCCTCGTCACCTACGAAGGCACGCGCATGGTCGAGCGCCGCCTCGCCGACCAGGTCTCCATCCTCACCGCCAACGACGACGCCATCACCCTGCAGCTCGATGCTTCCACGCACCTTCCGCTCAGCCGCAGCTTCCAGTTCCGCGACCCCGTCTTCGGAGACCTCGACACCGACCTCGAGCAGTACGACGACTACCACCCGATTCAGGGCATCCAGACCCCCATGACCGTCACTCGCCTCCACAACGGCGAGATGGTCTCGCAGCGCTTCTTCACCAAGGTCACCTACAACGAGCCACTCTCGCCCGGCATCTTCGACCCCGACCGCCCCTTGAGCGCGAAGACGAAGTAGCGCCGGTGGTATTCTGGGCCTCGATATGAGTGAAGCCCCACAATCAACTCCAGAAGCGGCTGCCGAAAAAACGACGCTGAACATCGTCGAAATCATGGCCATTCTGCCGCACCGCTACCCGTTCCTGCTCATCGATCGCGTGATCGAAATGGAACGCAAAACGCGCATCGTTGCCATCAAGAACGTCACCATCAACGAGCCCCACTTCACCGGCCACTTCCCGGACTACCCCATCATGCCCGGCGTCCTCACCATCGAAGCCATGGCTCAGGCCGGCGGTGCGCTGCTCTTGACCGAGTTCTCCGAAGAAGAACGCGCCGACAAGCTCATGGTCTTCACCGGCATCGAAGAGGCCCGCTTCCGCCGCCCCGTCCTCCCCGGCGACCAGCTCCGCATCGAAGTCACCGTCGTCAACTGGCGCTCGCGTGCCGTCAAGATGCAGGGCGTGTGCACCGTCGACGGCAAGCCCGTCTGCGACGCCATCATCACCTGCCAGCTCGTTCCCCGCGTCCGCGCGCCGAAGCCTGCAGAATCCGCCGAGGCCAAAGCCGAGTGAGCATTCATCCGACAGCGATCGTTGCTGAAGGCGCAGTCATCCCCGCGAGCTGCAGCGTTGGCCCCTTCTGCACCATCGGCCCAAACGTCGTGCTCGGCGAGAACTGCGAACTCGTCTCGCACGTCGTCCTCGACGGCCACACCACCTTCGGCAGTGGCAACCGCATCTTCTCCTTCGCCTGCCTAGGCATCGCGCCGCAGGACCTCAAGTACGTCGGCGAGCCCACGCAGCTCGTGGTCGGCGACAACAACACCATCCGCGAGTCGGTCACCATCTCCCGCGGAACGGTCGGCGGCGGCGGCATCACCCGCGTAGGCTCCGGCAACCTCATCATGGCTTACGTCCACATCGGCCACGACTGCGTGATCGGCAACGGCTGCATCCTCGCCAACGCCACCACGCTGGCCGGCCACGTCACCATCGAGGACTTCGTCACCACGCCGGCTCTTGGCCCGGTGCATCAGTACTGCACGATCGGCAAGCACGCTTACGTCGGCGGCGGAACCACTATCACCCAGGACGTCCTGCCCTACTCGCTCACCAGTGTCGAGCGCAACAACCACGCCTACGGCCTGAACAAGGTAGGCCTGCAGCGCAAGGGCTTCACCGACGAGCAAATCCGCAAGCTCAACACCGCCATCCGCCTGCTCATCAACGGCAAGCTGAACACCACGCAGGCCGTCCAGGCGATCACCGACATGCTCGAGTCCGGCGCGGGCGACGAACACGTGCAATACCTGATGGACTTCGTGAAGAAAAGCGAACGAGGCGTCATCAAGTGAAGTCTGAGCCGCTCGGCCTCATCGCCGGTAACGGACGTTTCCCGTTTCTGCTGCTTGAAGCCGCCCGCGCACAAGGCCGCCGAGTCATCGTTGCGGCCATCAAGGAAGAGACCGACGCGGAGATGAACGAGCGGGCGCAGCTCGATCCGGAAGGCGTCACCGTGCACTGGCTCTCGCTGGGCGAACTCTCGAAGCTGATCGAGACGTTTCGCCGCGAAGACGTGACGGAAGCCGTCATGGCCGGGCAGGTGAAGCATAAGCAGATCTTCTCGAGCATTCGTCCCGACTGGCGGCTGGCGAAGCTGCTGCTGAACCTGCGCACCCGTTCGACGGATATGCTGCTGGGTGCGGTGGCGAAGGTGCTCGAAGACGAGGGAATCACGCTGATGTCGTCCACGGCATTCCTCGAGCCGATGCTCGCAACTGAAGGCGTGCTGACCGAGCGTTCGCCAGACGAGACCGAGCGCGGCGACATAGCCTACGGCCTCACGGTCGCTCGCGGCATCGCCGGCTTCGACCTCGGCCAGACCGTCGTCATCGCTGCCGGAGCCTGCGTTGCGGTCGAGGCGATGGAAGGAACGGACGCCACTATCGCACGGGCCGGAACTCTGTTCCGCGCAATGGAAGATGAAGCCAGCACGCTCGCGCGCCGCCTCACCGTAGTCAAGGTCGCCAAGCCCAACCAGGACATGAGGTTCGATGTTCCGGTCGTGGGCGTGCCAACGATCGCAGCGATGCGCGAGGCTGGTGCGACCTGCCTCTGCGTGGAATCCGGCCGCACGTTGATCTTCGACCGCGCCGCTATGGTGGCCGCGGCGGATGCAGCCGGGATGTCGATCGTCGCCCAGCCGGCGCCGTCTTCAGCGACAAAGCAATGACAAGATCGCGCCTGCCGCGGCACAGTTTTGGCGCGTAAAATGACGTTGGCTGCGCTGAATGCTGTCACGCCGCGCACCCTCAGGAGATTCATTATGCGTACACGATCGATCGTAGCCGGAGCCGCAGTCGGGCTGGCCGCCCTGGTGGCCGCCGCCGCCATGGCTCCCCGTGGAGACATGGCGCCAATCGGCTCCAAGGCGCCGGGGTTTACCTTGCCCTCGCAGGAAAACAAGCCCGTTTCGCTGGCCGACTTCAAGGGCATGTGGGTGGTGCTGTACTTCTATCCCAAGGATCAGACCAGCGGATGCTCGCTGGAAGCGCACAACTTCCAGCGCGATCTGGACAAGTACAAGGCGCTCCACGCGGAGGTGCTGGGTGTATCGATGGACACCGTCGAAAGCCACGCCACCTGGTGCACGAAGGACTCCTTCACCTTCAAGATGCTGGCTGATCCTGAACACAAGGTCGTCGACGAGTACGGCGTTCCCGTGAAGACCTTCACCACGCCCAAGGGCCCCATGACGATCGCGATGCGCGACACCTTCCTGATTTCGCCTGAAGGCAAGATTGTGAAGGAGTGGGAAGTGAAGGACATCCCGAACCACAGCGCGGATATCCTGGCCACGATCGAATCCATGAAGAAGTAGTTCCTGAAAGGCCCGGGCGGCCGCTGCATGCAGTGCCGCCCGGTTCGCCCTAAGTTCACGAGGCGCAAAAACGCCCGGCTCTCGAGAGGGCCGGGCGCTTTTGCTTGCCTTGTACTGCGGTTAGAGAAGACTACTTCTTGGCGGCCTTCTTGGCGGCCTTCTTGACAGCCTTCTTCACTGCCTTCTTAGCGGCCTTCTTCGCGGGAGCCTTCTTCACTGCCTTCTTTGCTGCTTTCTTCGTTGCCAAGGTCTTACCTCTCATAGTTGATTTTTTGGTGCTTGTGCTCTTGTTGCCAACTGCCTTTTTAGGGGCAGCCTTACCGCCGCGCAGAGCACGTGATGACTTCGCGGCAGAACTTGAAATCTTTTTACCCGCTGCTTTCTTCGCGGGAGCCTTCTTGGCCGGCGCCTTCTTGACGGCCTTCTTCACTGCTTTCTTCACGGCCTTCTTGGCTGGAGCTTTCTTCGCAGCCTTTTTAGCCGGAGCAGCTTTCTTGGCAGCCTTCTTAGCCGGTGCCTTCTTGGCGGGGGCTTTCTTTGCAGGAGCTTTCTTAGCGGGAGCCTTCTTGGCTGGCGCTTTTTTTGCAGGAGCTTTCTTGGCGGGAGCCTTCTTTACCGGGGCCGGTGGCGCAACCGGTGCAGGCGTCGGGACCGACGACATCTGTGTGGGTGGTTCGTAGGGCGCTACGGGAGTTGCGGGCGCGGCGTACACCACTGCCTCCTCCACATGGATGCTGGATGGCTGAGCGCTGAACTCTTCCTCTTCCTCTTCGTCGTCTTCGTCGAGTTCGCTCAGGTCGTCCAGCTCGTCATCCTCGGCGTCGTCGAAAGCGGCGGCGTACAGCTTGATCACTTCGTCGTCCTGCAGCATGACCTTCTCCCCATTCCGTATGCGCTTGATTCTGTCTCGCATCGGTTGTTTCGCTTGCCGGATCATGTTCCTGCGGAACAGACCCTTCGCGCGAATGGTAGCAACAGGATTACGCCCTGAGCAACAAAATAGCAAGCACCTTTTTTGGTGCACTGCATTTTTTTTGCAGCCCTACCGTTGGATGCTCAACGTGTCTTCTTTTTCTTCTTGCTCGGAGTCGTGGTTGTTGCATGGTGCGTGCTGTGACTCGTGCTCGTTGTTGTGCTGCCCTTATGCTTCGAACGCCGCGATTCACGCGTGTGTGGCGCGAGCCGGATCGGTTCGGCGACGTAGAGAGTGCGTCCCGGAGCAACACGGTTGGAGGCCAGGTGGTTCCACCGGCGCAGTTGCTCCACTGTCACACCGAAGCGGTCGGCGACCGTGACCAGCGTGTCTCGCTTGCCCACCCTGTAGCGCTGTTCGCCGGGAGCCGCAGTCGATGCGGCGATCGGCACGATCAACTCGTCACCCACTTGGATTGGTGCAGCGGACGTCACGTCGTTCAATTGCGCAATCTCAGTGGCGTGCGCGTGCAGGCTGGTCGCAATCTCCTCCAGCGTTTCGCCCGGCTTGACGATGTGGAACCGCCAGCTACCGCGCTTCGCTTCGGGTATGTCCTTCAGGCGGTCGAGGAACAGCGCCTTGGTGCCCGGCGGTACGCGCAGGTCGTAGGGAATATCGCGCGGTGTGGCCAGGCGAAGCAGCGCTGGATTCAGCCCGACGATCTCCGGTACGCTCGACCCGGTCAGATCGGCCACCAGCCGCAGGTCGATCGCGTAGGTGGTGGTGATCGTGTCGTACAGCACGGGAGCGTCCGGCACCACGTCGCTCAGGCCATACTGTGCGGGGTTCTTCGCCATGATGGCCGCAGCGATGATGCCCGGCACATAGGCCTTGGTCTCGGCCGGAAGAGCGTTGTGGCGATACAGCTCCCAGAAGTCCGCATAGCCCGTGCGGCTGACGGCGCGCTGCACGTTGCCCGGGCCCCAGTCGTATGCCGCCATCGCCAGGTACCAGTTGCCGAACTGCGCGTACAAGCCCTTCATGTACTTTGCATAGGCGATGGTGGACTTCTCGGGGTCGAAACGTTCATCGAAGTATCCGTTGCGCTGCAGGTCGTAGGCATTGGCGAAGGGCATGAACTGCCACATGCCGCCGGCGCCGGAGCGGGCGTTCATCGCCTGCGGCTGGAAGCCGGACTCGGCTACCGCCTGGTAGATCAGGTCCTGCGGAACATCGTACTGACGCAGCACGCGATTGATCATCGCCTTGTACTTGCCCGCGCGTTCGAGTGACGCCTTCAGGTGCGCATGGCCGGCGGTTGAGTTCGAGAAGAAGCTGATGTAACCCGCAACGTAGTCGTTGACCACCAGCGGAAGATCGGATTGCGTCGTCTTCAACTCGGCGGTCACCTTGGTGACAAGAACGGGGTTGGCGGCAAACGTGACTTCGTTGAGCGCGACGTCCAGCGGAGCGGGTTCAACCTTAGGCGAGAAGCCGTTGCCCTGCTTGAGCGCGACCATCTCCAGCGAGTTGATCGCTGACAGCAGCCGCTCAAACTCGTCGGAGAGCGCGGGATCGCTCTTGATGTCGATACCGCAGGAGAGCATGCCGTCGACAGCGGCATTAAAGTCCAATCGTGCGGCGTCCAGTCGGTTGGCGTTGTAGTTGCTCACGCCGGAGTTGTAATTGCCCTCGGCCTGCGCAATCACTTGCTGCACTCGCTGAGCATGCTGGTTCGCGTTGCGTGGTGGCGCGGCCTGTTGGGCCGCTTGCTGTTGAGGCTGCGGCAACTGCCGCACAAAGGAAGCGTTGACCGTCGAAGGCCGCGCTACTGCGGGCTGCGTCGTTGGCGCCGTCGCATAAGCAGGCATGGAGATCATCGGGCTGGGCAGATCATCGTCGCCGGGGCAGCCTGTGAGCGCCAGCATCACCGGGACGCAGGTCAGTCCTACAAAGAAACGCCGCAGCAAAGGGGTCTGTCGCTCGATGGCCATCAACGCTTTCATTGTATCGGGTTAGGCGCGCTGCTGGCTGGCGAAACAGATTTGCTTCAAATCGAAAACGGCAGCCTGATTCCTGGAATTTTGTGCCGTCAAGTTAGTGGCTTGCGCTAGAATTGCCGTGCTTCCCCCTAGTTGCACTTGAGGATCAGTTTATGAACCCAGTGGTGCGTGTGCTCGCTTTCTTCTCCTTTCTTGTTTTGTTGAGTTCGCCGGCGTTCGCCCAGGCGAAAGCTGCTCCGGCGACAACACCAGCGGCGCAGTCCGCTCCCGGATGCGACAAGCCCGTTTTCCAGCCCCGCGATCTTGATCCGCTTGTGCGTTACACCGCGCCGCAACTGTTCGAGAGGTATACGGATGGCAAACTCATGCCGTGTCAACAGGACCGCAAGGTTGCTGCTGACGCTACCGGTTATGCCGGGTCCTGGCGAGGCAAGCCCTGGTATGAGCCGCTGCTGTGGTGCAGCACCATGCTCAATATCCAGGCGGACAAACAGTCGTTGCCCAAAGACTCGCCCGAGAGTGTAGCGGCGCAGCATCTTTACCAGAGCGCCTATTCGGACTATCAAGCAGACCGTGGAAAGCCCTGGACGGAAACAATCACTGGAAACGTCGGGGCTAGCTTGTATGCTTCGATCCGCCTTTCCTACAAGCACGAAACAGGGTTGGAGCCGGATGGCAGTCTTTGTATGAGCGTGGAGAAGGCCTACATCGCCGCGTTGGCGGCTGCGAAACCCGGAAAAAAGACGCCGCCGCAGGCCTTCGACCAGTTCAATAAAGATCGCTTCCCACCCGACTCGCGCGACCTTCTGGTTCCGCAACGCGCGACGGGATTCGGCACACAATGGGTCGGGCAGCCGTGGTTCAAAGTGATGCTGTGGTGCGCAGCTGAAGTGGATACGGCCGGCAAAGATGATCAGGCGCCACAGCTTGCGCGTACCTTCATGTACGACGCGCTCAGGCGATATCAGGCCGATCGTGGAGTCTCTGACGAAAACGCCAAGGCGATTCAAGGGGCCCGCTCGCGCCTCGACATCATGTTTGCTGTCCCTGGCGCGCTCGAAGACCAGGTAGGCCACAGCCCCAATGTCCAAACCTGCAACGGCATGCATCAGGGGTACGTCGCGCTCACGTCGACGACGACTCCCGCTGTGGCGGACACCTCGCTCCGTCAACCTGCGTCGTCGCCCAGCGGCATTCCGTATCCGGGAACCGGTGGTCCGCTGACTGCCGACGCGAAAGACCTCCGGGTGGTTGCGCCGTCGAACTCCAGCCTTGCACGCTGGTCCGGCCATGCCTGGCATGAACCGCTCTTGTGGTGTACCGCGCTCAACATGGTGAGATATCAGTCGAGCCCCAGTGACGAAATTAAGCAAATCGTCATCACGGACCTTCTATTATCCGGCAATCGCGTTGCGAAGGACCGGGGCGTCCCCCTAGACCAGATCGGCGGCACCGTGCGCGAACAGGCGGCCTTCATCGGAAAACAGATGCTGGACGACGGTCTCGTCAACAAGCCACAGTTCGTGGACTTCGAGCGTGGCTGCACGGACATAGTCTCCGTGTACCAGAGGGAAGCCGCGAAATAGTCAAGGCGCTCACGATGGCGGTCAGATAAACTAGAAGGCTGGAGCATTCGCAGCCTTTCATGGACCCCAGCCACATCAGAAATTTCGCGATCATCGCGCACATCGACCACGGCAAATCGACCCTTTCCGACCGTCTGCTCGAGCTCACCGGCTCGCTCACCTCGCGTGAGATGCAGGCCCAGGTATTGGACGCGATGGACCTCGAACGCGAGCGCGGCATCACCATCAAGGCGCACACCGTGCGCATGATGTATAAGGCCCAGGACGGCGAGACGTATCAGCTCAACCTGATCGACACGCCGGGCCACGTCGACTTCTCCTACGAAGTCTCGCGCTCGCTCGCTTCCTGCGAAGGCGCGCTGCTCGTCGTCGATGCCTCGCAGGGTGTCGAAGCGCAGACCCTGGCCAACGCCTACCTCGCAATCGCGGGCGGCCTGGAAATCATCCCCGTCATCAACAAGATCGACCTGCCCAGCGCCGACATCGACCGCACCAAGGCCATGATCGAGAAGTCGGTTGGTCTTCCTGCAAGCGATGCTGTTGCGGTGAGCGCCAAGACCGGGCTCAACGTTGGAGCGATCCTCGAAGCCGTCGTCACGCTGCTTCCGCCGCCTGCGGGCGATGCTGAAGCTCCGCTCCAGGCGCTCATCTTCGATAGCTGGTTCGACGCCTATCGCGGCGTCATCGTGCTGGCCCGCATCATCAACGGCCGCCTGCGCAAGGGCGATCGCATCAAGATCATGTCCAACGGTCGCACGTTTGACGTGGAGTCAATGGGCGTCATGACGCCCAAGCCTGTGGTGCTTGAAGAGCTGAGCGCTGGTGAGGTCGGCTTCTTTGTTGCGACCATCAAAAACGTGGCGGATACCAAGGTTGGCGACACGATCACGCACGTCGATCGTCCCTGCGCCGAAGCGCTGCCCGGCTTTGAAGACATCAAGAGCATGGTCTTCGCCGGCCTCTACACGGTCGATTCGCACGAGCACGCCATGCTGCGTGACGCGCTCGAAAAGCTGCGGCTCAACGATGCCAGCTTCAACTTCGAGCCGGAGTCTTCGGTCGCGTTGGGCTTCGGCTTTCGGTGCGGTTTCCTCGGCCTGCTGCATCTCGAAATCATCCAGGAGCGCCTGGAGCGCGAGTACGATCTCGACCTCATCACCACAGCTCCCGGCGTGCGCTACAAGATCACGCTCACCGGCGGCAAGGTCATCGAGGTCGACAATCCCTCGCGCTGGCCTGACCCTACAGAGATCGAGACGATCGAAGAGCCGGTTATCACCGCGAAGATCCTCACAAACGAGGAGTACGTCGGCGGTATCCTCAAGCTCGTGGAAGACAAGCGTGGCCGCCAGCAGAACTTCGAGTATGTCTCTGAGACGCGTGTCATGCTCACTTACGAGCTTCCGCTTAACGAGATCGTGCTGGACTTCTATGACCGCCTCAAGACCGTCTCGCGCGGCTACGCTTCGCTGGACTATCACCTCGCCGGATCGTGGGTTTCGCCGATGGTGAAGATGGATATCCTCATCGGCGGAGATCCCGTCGACGCGCTCTCGCTGATCGTGCACCGCGATGCGGCCTACGATCGCGGCAAGGTGCTGGTCGAGAAGATGCGCGAGCTGATTCCGCGGCAGATGTTCGAGGTCGCGATTCAGGCGGCAATCGGTTCGAAGATCATCGCGCGCTCCACCGTCACAGCCATCCGCAAGAACGTCATCGCCAAGTGCTACGGCGGCGACATTTCCCGCAAGCGCAAATTGCTCGACAAGCAGAAGGAAGGCAAGAAGCGGATGAAGCGCATCGGCAAGGTCGACATTCCGCAGGAAGCGTTCCTCGCTGTGCTGAAGGTGGGCGAGGAGTAGGCGATGCAACCGGGCTTTGCTAACGAGCTGGAACGCACACTTACCGGCGATAGCTTTGCCGCACCGCCCAGCCACATTCTTGAAGGCATCTCGGACGAGCTTGCGCATCGTGAGTTTCCCGGCGTTCCGCGCAGCATCTATGCCGAGCTCTGGCACATTGTCTTCTGGCAGCAGATCTCGCTGGACTGGGTAACGGGCACTCCAACGCCCAACCCGGCCAAAGCTTCCAGTGGATTTCCGTCAACGGAAGACACGCAACGCGAAAGCTGGCAGCAGCTTTGCGAGCGCTTCCTTCAGTCGAATGAGCTGGCCGCCGCGATTGCGCGTGATGTTGCGAATTTTGAGAAGCCGGTGCGCT
>JAZKBC010000046.1:56196-60830 GCA_040388825.1 Acidobacteriota bacterium
GCTGCCCCTCGCCGCCCGGACATCCAGAGCGCATGATGACCGTACGCGAGCAGATGGAAAGCCTCACCGCGCACAATGCTTACCACTTCGGACGGATCGTGCTTTTGCGCCAGATCGCGGGCAGTTGGCCACCGCCGTCGGGCGGCTTTACCTGGTAGCTCGCCCCGCTGGAGTCTCAACGGCAAACAAGAACGGAGACCCGAAGGTCTCCGTTCTTGTTTGGACTCAGTTGGATCTACCCAGCTTACTTGGCGCCTGGGTGAGCCGGTGCGGGACGATGCTGCGGCGCCGGAGCGGAAGGCGTCGGAGCAGCGATGCCCGAGCTGGTGTTGTAGGCATTGATCACAGCCTGCGTGATGTCGGTCTGCTGTTGGAACCAGAGCACCGGATTGGGTGCCCCCTGCGATCCGCCAACATTAAGCAACAGCGTGAAGCCGTGAGCCTGGACATACTTGACGGCCTCGGCGCCAACCTTCTGTGCAACCTTGCCGTAAGCTTCCTGCAGATCGGCCTGGTAGGCTTCCTGCGCGCTGTTGCCATCGAGCTGGAGCTGCTTTTCCTTGGCGTCGATGTCGCGGAGACGCTTGGCGCGCTCTTCATCGGTCGCGGTCGCGGGCAGCGCCTGCTCCTGCTTCTTCAGGGAGTCGACTTCAGCGGAGAGGGCTTCGATCTTGTTCTTCTGGGGCTCGTACTTCTTCTGCACGTCCTGAACGGAGCGCTGGCCTTCGTTGGTAGCAACAACAGCCTGTTCAAATGCGATGATGGCGACCTTGGCGGGAACAGCCTCGGGAGCGGCGGCGGCTGCAGGGGCGGCGGCAGCCTGAGCAAAGAGGGTGGAAGGAGCGAGGCAGGTTGCCAGCGCCGTGATGAGGACAAGGTTGCGGTTCATGCGGTGTTTGAAACTCCTTACGAGAATCGATCTGAATGAGGTGGGAATCGCGAATTCGAGAAATGGGCTTGCAAACCATGCTCGGCCCGAGGGAACACCGTGAGGTGCTGCCTGCTTGCTCTTTCTCGGTGAAATGGTAAGGAGAGGGTTGCGGGCGCGAGTTCCGGTTAGCTGCAATGAATTATAGGAGAGGGTCGTGGGCCGGTCAATGCGAACGGCGCGGATGCGGAGGCAAGGAAGGTGGTGGTTTCCGGCCCGCGTGACGATGGGGTCAGAGACAGCAGTCCTTCCGAAAAGCGGAGGTGTGTCGCGTAAACCTTCCTATTTTTGGTGATCCAACGGGATTAGAAACCTGCAACTTGCTGAAAAATAGAGAAATTCGGGTTTGGTACGGGGATTGCTCTTACTGAGTGTGTTCGAGATCGGGCGACCGCCATGCGGGCCTGGATGCGAATGTTCCGGGCAGGAAAAAAGACGCACCCGATTCGAGGAGCGCTACCTGCGGAACTGGTTCCATGTGAGCTTTTCACGGACGGAGCCATTCAGGAGGCCAGTGACTGGCCGTTTAGGGGCTGAGGGCCATCTTCCGGGGAGGGGAGATGGCCCCACGGCTTTCCAGGGGCCGTTCCGGCGGATTCCGTTCGAGTAATGTAGCTGCATCAAGAGATTGCTTGCGATTCGCAATCCGCAAGCGTAGTATCTGAAGGTCCGGCTGAAGAGAAAACTTCCTTCAGCTGATGGAGTCCGGCCGGGGAGCCGGAACAAGGCGGAAACGCTGGGGAAGAATCAACCTGAAGTGCGCGGAAAAACTTCCGCGACGAGCGGCCCGAGTGGCTGCGCAGGCAGCTGGAGCGAGCCAGTCTACGGACCCAAATCGAAGGACCCAGAGATCGGCAAAATACAGCAGCGCGAATCAAGCGCACGATCTGAGTAGTTCGAGCGCAAGACCAGAGCAGTTCAGCAACTAGCAGCAAGTGCAGCAGACCGTGTGGCGGCAGAGCCGGCAGACGGGCCAAGGGATTCCAGTGAGCGGAAGCGCGATGGGCGCTCGAGCGAGTACCGGATCCGGTGGCAAATGAGAGACAGAACCTTCATTGAGTCAAAGCTTGAGACCTTCTTCGATGGATTGTTACCAGGCCACCGGTCGTGTGCTCCCGGGTGGGAGCGCAGGATGGGCGTGTCTGTTCGCAGGAAGAGTCTCAGCTAGCCAAGAGCAAGAGGAAACCACAGCACCATGTCAGAGCAGAATGTAGTGGACGCTTCGTCGTACGATTCGGCGGGGGATTACGAGTCGGGGAACTTCGGCAACGAGGACTTCGGCAACTCGGAGTTTGACGGCAACAACGGCGGGACACCGCCCCCTGGCATGGGCCAGAGCAAGAGCAGTCGCCGTCGTCGTCGCAAGCGCAAGAGCAAGGCTGAAGGCGGCCCCGGCGAAGGCGGTTCGCCTGCGAGCGAGGCGACGACCATCGTGATGGAAGGCGAGAGCCTGGCTCTTGCGGCCTCATCTGCTCCCGCTCCGCAACAGCAGGCACGTCGTGCGCAGCCGCAGCCGACCAGCCAGAACAACGGCGGCGGCCAGAACAGCCAGCAGCAGCAGGGCGCTGGCGGCAAGCGCTGGAAGAAGAAGTTCCGTGACCGCGACCGCCGCACAGGGCGCAGCGAGAATCCGGGCAACGAGCTGCGGCCGGCCGAAAATAACGGCGGAGGCGGTGGTGGTTATCGCCAGGATTACCGTCCGGACAACTTTGGCAACATGAACGGCGGCGGTGGATTCAAGCGCAAGAACAAGGGCGGCGGCGGTGGTGGCAAGGACCGCGGATTCGTGGGTCCGATGGACCACAGCTACCGTGAAGTGTCGGCCGACTTCGCTGCGGCTCCTCCTTCAACGATCCAGGTGCATGCATCGCATGGGCGTCGTGGAGGACATCGCCACCACGGCGACTCGCAGCCGATCGACCACAACATGCCGCGGCCGAAACCGATCCCGGAGAACGCGCAGACGCACATCTACTTCTTCATCGAAGAGCTGTTCTTCATCGCCAAGATCCAGGAGACAGCCAAGAAGCTGGGCGTGAAGGTTGCGTTCATCAAGAACGACAAGGACGCGCTCGCCGAGCTGACCGACGGAGACGATACGAACAAGCCGGCGTTGATCGTGTTCGACCTGAACAATGCCAATGCCAAGCCGCTGACGCTGATTCCGAAGCTGAAGACCAAGCTGAAGCGCTCGGCTTCGATCGTTGGTTTCCTCTCGCATCTGCAGGGAGACCTGAAGGCCAAGGCGGTTGAGGCCGGCTGCGATGTCGTGATGCCTCGTTCGGCTTTCTCGCAGAATCTTCCCAACCTGCTGCGGCGGTATGGGGTCGAGGAAGAAGAAGAAGTCAACTACAACTACTAACGTTCGAGAGTGTAGAGCGTAGTGAAAAGCGCTGGTTCGAAGCAGATTGTGTGCTTCGGGGCAGCGCTTTTCCGTTGGTGGGTGCATCCTAGGGATGGAGGATTTTCGTTATGCCTACAAATCATTCGCCTGCCGCTGAACGCCACCTGCAAGCCGCTCATGCTCACCAGGCAGCGGCAGCTTCGCACAACATGAACGACCATCTTGGCGCGCACGAGCAGTCGCGGCTGGCGGAAGAGCACTCGAGGGAGGCTCACAAGCTGAGCGAGGAACTGGCTCGCGAGCATGCCGCGGCGGCCAAGAAGGAGTAGGGGCAGCTGTGATCTTTCAGGAGGTTGTCCATCTGACTTGAACCGAGGAAGCTGTTTGTGACGAGCAAATAGATTCTTTGGAGGAGCCAGATGGACATTCATCAGAATGCCCGATTGACGCTTCGTAGTCGAGAAGCGATGGTGTTGTATGTGCTTCAGGAGGGGTTCACGCGGAAGGCGGCTGCAGCCGCCTTCCGCGTGAGCGCCAGGACGGTGGCCAAGTGGGTTGGCCGGTTCCAGCGAGAGGGCCCGGGAGGGCTCAGGGACCGAAGTTCGCGTCCTCTGCGCAGTCCGCGGCGGATCGACGAAGCTCGCCGCGCGCGTGTTATCGAGCTCAGGCGGAGTCGCCGGGCGGCCTACTGGATCGGCCTGGAGACCGGGCTGAGCGCGGCGACGGTCAGTCGGATCCTGCGGCGTGCACGGCTGAGCCGGTGGCGCGATCTGAACCCGCGACCGCCCGTGGTGCGCTATGAGCACGAGCGTCCGGGCGATCTGCTGCATCTGGACATCAAGGGCTTGACGCGCTTCACCGAGGTCAGCCAGCGCGGCGATGGGCGGCTGCGCGGCAAGCGCAAGCATCCTGGCTTCTGTGCGCTGCACATCGCCATCGACGACCACTCGCGAGCGGCTTTTACGCAGATGCTACCCGACCAGAAGGCCGACACCACGATCGGCTTCCTGCGCGATGCGACGGCCTTCTTCGCCGAACGCAACGTGGCCGTACGCGCGCTGCTGACCGACAACGGGAGCTCGTATCGCTCCCACAAGTTCCGCGATGCCTGCGCCGCGATGCAGATCAAGCACCGCCGCACAAGGCCCTACACGCCCAGAACCAACGGCAAGGCCGAACGCTTCATCCAGACCGCGCTTAAGGAATGGGCGTACGCCGAGCACTGGTGCAGCTCGGAGGAGAGAGACGCCCAACTCCAGCCCTGGGTCGACTTCTATAACCACCAAAGACCCCATGGTAGCCTCAACCAAAAGCCGCCATGCAGCAGACTCGCAGGTGGAACAACCTCTTGACCGTCTACAG
>JAZKBC010000047.1:0-7806 GCA_040388825.1 Acidobacteriota bacterium
AAGGGTCCAGATGGCGTTGGCGCGAGGCTGGATGCGGTTCTGGAAGACGCCGGTGTGGGGCGACTGGCCTTCAGCGTTGGGACCGATGTTGAGAATGCCGGTGGAGACTCCAGCGGCGTAGGCGGTGTCGCCGAGGACGTTCACGATGGAGACGCCGGGGAAGTAGGTGGACCCGAACTGGTTGATGGAGACGTTGCCGAGCGAACCGCCGGGGATGGACTGCGGCGTGAAGGGCTGCTCGTTATCCATGTAGGTTTTTTCGCGGATGAAGCCGAGCGTCTGGGTGGTGGAGAGGTTCGGCTTTACGAGGTAGGTGTTGATGAGCGAGAAGACCTGCGCGCCGGAGTCGAGGTGCTCGGTGAAGCCGGGGACGGAGGAGTAGGCGTAGGGAGCGAGGGTGGGATCGTGCTGGTAGTAGTACTTGAGGGCGATGGTGTCCTTCGCCGTGGCGTTGTAGTCGAGGTTGGCGACGAGCTGGTCGGCTTTGAAGCGGCCGGTTCCGGGAAGGAAGGCGTCGAAGGGATGGCTGGATGAGATGGAACTGGAACCGGTGTCGTTGGGGATGAGCCACTTGCCGGGTTCGCCGGGCAGCGCGGGTGAGTTGAAGAGTGCGAGCGCGGTGGGATCGATGTTGGAGGCGTTGAGCGTGCGGCTGGAGTCGGGGAACTGGGCGTTGACGATGCTGGCGAATCCGGCCGCGGTTCGGGTGGTGTCGGAGAGGCCTACAGGAACGTCGAGGAAGCTGTCGCCGATCTCTTCGTCAGAGACGCTGAGGTGCTGGTAGGCGATGAAGCCGAAGAGCTTGTCCTTGATGAGCGAGCCGCCGAAGGTGCCGCCGACGTCGTAGCGATGGAGCGCGGGGTTCTTCTTGTTGGCGGGGATGTCGGCGTCGTTCTTGAAGAAGAACGGAGCGGCGTTCATGGCGTTGGTACCGCGGCGTCCGTAGAGCGAGCCGTGGTAGACGTTGGTGCCCGAGGCCGTCGTCATATCAATGTGCGCGCCGGAGGTGGAACCCTGCTGGGCGTCGTACATGGAGGCGTTGATCTGAACTTCCTGGATGGTTTCCGGAGCGGGCGTGGGGATGGAGTTGCCGATGGAGAGATAGATGGAGGCAGAGGACTGGATGACGCCGCCGGCTCCGCCCGAGGTGGAGACGCCGGTGGAGTTGACGACGCGGGCTGAACCTACGTCCGAGGTGCTCTTGCCGTTGAAGAGGTTGGAGGCATCGATGCCGTTGAGGGAGAAGCTGTTGGAGGTGTCGCGCTGGCCGTTGGCCCA
Organism: Acidobacteriota bacterium; assembly: GCA_040388825.1. Classification (GTDB taxonomy): domain Bacteria; phylum Acidobacteriota; class Terriglobia; order Terriglobales; family Acidobacteriaceae; genus Granulicella. The sequence goes on from JAZKBC010000047.1 coordinate 1,279, forward strand.
GATGGGCGGATTGCCGAGGCCGGCGACGGCTCCGGTGCCGGGCGAGAGCTCGGCACTGACGCCGGGTGAAAGCGTGGCGGCGGTGAGGACGCTGCCGGTGGGGAGCGGGAGGTTTTCCAGTTGGGCGGTGTCGAGAGTATTGCCGTTGGTGGTGTCGACGGCGTTGAGCAGGGGATTGAGGTCGACGGTGACCGAGTCGGAGGCTGCGCCGACCTTGAGCGCAGCGGGAAGAGTGACGGTGCGGTCGGCCTGCACGGCGATGCCGGGGAACTTGACGGGGGAGAAGCCGTCGCGCGTGAAGGTGAGAGTGTAAGTGCCGATGGGGAGGTTCACCAGGGCGTAGGTGCCTTCAGCGTTGGAGACGGCGGTGCGCTTGAGAGAGGTTCCGGCCGAGATGGCGGTGACCTGGACACCGGGGATGACGCTGCCCGAGGGATCGGTGACGGTTCCCGAGATGCCGCCGAGGGTTTGCTGCGCGCTGAGGGGAAGCGAGAGCAAGGTGGTGACGGCCAGGATCAGGACCGCGATACGGGCGAAGATTGTGGTGTTGAGATTGAGTTTTGATTGTAGGTAGACCACGGCGTTGCCTCCTGAAAGTAATGCAAAGGAAAGTCGATTGGGTATACGAGTGCTTCTGCGGCGATGAAGCCGAGTGATTGGCGATGAAGGATTGAGCTAGTTGCGGCTCAACGCTCGGTAGCGGTGAAGCCTGTGGATACGGTCAGGGGCCGGGCCCGCGAGGTGGCGGGGCGAAGGTTGAAATCTGGATCCTGAGTGTGCCACGGCGTTGCCTCCAAGCTAGTTAGGGGTTGAGCGCTGGGTACAGGACTGCGACGTACGGATGATTTCAGTAGATAGTCTGGCGAATTTTCCTGAGGAGCCAGGAAGGGAACCAGGCAAGCATGAGCCGATGATCAAGAGAATAGACCAAGATGGTCAAATTTCCAAGAACAAATCGGTCGTCTGTGGATATTCGCTGGAGGGAAGCCCCTGATTTTGCGATCTACGTAAGTTTCCGTTGACATCTACGATGAGCTTCGTATATATCAGGCGATATGTGGAAGCGTGGAGTTGCGGTGGTGTTTGTCGTGGCATCGAGTGTGAGCGCCACTCTTGCTCAAGCGGATGTTCTTACGCCTGCGGATCGAAGCGCTTTCGGGCGTTTGAACAGCGATGTCCCAAAGTACATGCGTCTGACGCAGGTGCCTGGAGTGTCGGTGGGATTGGTGCGGCATGGAAGGCTGATCTGGGCGAAAGGCTTTGGTGTAACGAACAACGATACGAAGCAGCCGGTAACGAACCAGACGATTTTTGAGGCAGACTCTCTGAGCAAACCGTTATTTGCTTTCGCTGTGCTCAGGCTGGTCGATCAAGGGAAGATCGATTTAGACACGCCCATCGTTGCGTATGAAGGTCCGGATGCCAACCTTAGCGACGATCCAAGATTCAAGCAGGTCACTGCGCGGATGATCCTGAGTCATTCCAGCGGCATCGTGAGAGATGTAAGCGATCCGGAACATAAAGTTGCGCTGGCCTTCAATCCGGGGGAGAAGTTTCAGTATTCGCCGACTGGCTATGAGCTTCTGTCTCACCTGATCGAGAAGATGATCGGGATGAAGATCGAAGATCTGATTCAGCAGACTGTGCTGACGCCGCTGGCGATGAACAGCAGCAGCTACGTATGGCAACCGGCGTATGACAAGCTGAGAATCTATCAGCATGACTGGGCCGGGCGCGCTGTGCCGGAGCGCAGGAAGTGGACGCGGGGCGCGGCGTGTTGCAGCCTGCAGACGAATGCGGAGGATTATGCAAAGTTCGTCGTTGCGATGCTCAACGGCTCGTTGCTTAAGCGAACGACGTGGAACGAGATGTTGAAGCCGCAGATCGCGGTGAGCGCGAAGTTTCCGCAACTGTACTGGGGCCTGGGATGGGGGCTGGAAAAAACGGCGAACGGCGTAGCGTTCTGGCAGTGGGGCGATGGTGGAGTGACCCGGAACTATATCTCCGCCAATGTGGCGCGGAAGAGCGCGGTGATCTGGTTCACCAATAGTGAGAACGGGCTTTCGTTTCTGCGTGAAGTACTGGAGGATGGAGACGCCGACGGTCAACAGGGCGCGCTGTATCTAGGCTATGAGCGGTACGACTCTGCTCCGTGGATGCTGAGAAGCCAGATGATGAAAGAGGGCGCCGCGGTCGTACTCGATGCGTATCGCAAAAAGAAGCTCAGTGGCGGGAACGGTATTTCAGAAGGAGCCATGAACCAATTGGGCTACGACATGCTCAGCCTGAAGCGGACGGACGACGCGATTGCTGTGCTGAGTGAAAACACGGAGGACTACCCGCAATCGTGGAATGCGTGGGACAGCCTGGCGGAAGCTTATATGGACAACGGCGAAAAGCAGCGAGCTATTGAGGACTATAGGAAATCGTTGGACCTCAACCCGGCGAATGAAAATGGGAAAGCGATGTTGAAGAAGCTGGAAGCTACGGAGCACTGATCCCGGGGGAGGGGAGATTGCTTTACGGCTTTGGAAACGGCACAAACATCGCAGAGCAGGAGGCAGGTTTGCCGCTGGACGGTTTGCCGGTGATGGAGGAGTCGGCTTCGGGGTTGAGGGCGGAGGTTAGCTCGAGGTTTACGGGGCCGGGGCCGTAGGTGACGTCGGCGTGGTGGAGCGAGTACTTGTATTTGGCGGAGTCGATGAGAACGTTGTCGAGCGTGGCGGCGATGCGGAAGTCGGAGGCGTAGCCGTTGAAGGAGATCTTGCCGCCGCCGGAGACGCGCACGTTGCGGAGAGTGACATCGCTCATGGAGGGCGGAGAGTTGCCCTTGACGGTGCCGGCAGCGGTGTAGCCGGTGTCGAGCGTGATGGGGTTGGGGCTATCGCGGACGCAGACGTCGTCGTAGAGGACGTCGTGGGTGAGGCCACCGCGGGAGCCGTTGGACTTGATGCGGATGCCGTTGTCGGGGCCGTCGAGGGAGAGGTCGGTGACGCGGATGGCGGAGACGCCGCCGTTGGTCTCAGAGCCGATGGACATGCCGTGGCCCCAGTAGCAGTGGTTGTGCGCGACGGTCATGTGGGTGAGGCCGCCGGTGCCGCCCTTGATGGCGACGTTGTCGTCGCCGGTGCGGATGAAGCTGTGGGTGATGGTGATGTTGGTGCCGCCGTTGCCGGGGTCGACGCCGTCGGTGTTGCGCGCGCCGCGCTGGGGGGTGTCGATCTTGAGAGCCCAGACGGTGAAACCGTTGGCGTGGTTCCAGGTGACGTGGAAGTTGGGGGAGTTCTTGAGGGTGATCTGGTAGAGAGTGAAGTTGTCGGCGTAGTCGGCGACGATGAGGCGGAAGGCCTGCTGGTTGCCGTCGGCGCGGGCCTGCTCGGCGAGCTCCCACCAGGAGACGTTTTTGTTGAGCAGCTTTTCTCCGCCGCGGCCGTCGATGGTGCCTTCGCCCATGACGCCGGCGTTGGCTGCGTGCTTGACGGAGATGAGCGGCTTGCAGCCGCCGCGCTCGTGGTTGACGACGCCGCAGGAGCCGGGAGCGGTGGCGTAGAGTTCGGGGTCGCGGGAGGCGTAGAGGGTTGCGCCCTTGGCGACGACGAGGGTGACGCCTTCGTGGAGGTCGAGGGGGCCGGAGAGGAAGGCGTTGGCTGCTTTCGATGGGGCAAGGACGACGGAGTGACCTTTTGCGCAGTGGTCGATGGCTTGCTGGATACGGGCGGTGTCGAGCCTGGTTTCGTCGGCGGGAGCGAGCGTGTGGCCGGTGGAGGCGAGCGCGGCGTCAAGCGTGGCGCAGGCGGTGGGGATGACGGGCTCGGTGACGTTGCGGGTGTCCTGAGCGCAGGCGGCGGTCATCGCGGCGGCCAGCAAAAGGGTGGCGAGGAGTGTGCGTGTCATATCGTTCGTAGCTCCGGTAATACAGGTTGGACGAACGCGAAGCAGATTGGGACGCAGTCCGGGCTGAATTTCGGCGTTAGCGGAGGTTGAAGTAGCCGCCGTCGATGGGGTAGTCGCAGCCGGTGAGGAAGCTGGCGGCGTCGGTGCAGAGGTAGAGGATGAGCCAGGCGATTTCGTCGGGGCGGCCCATCCGGCCGATGGGTTGGCTGGCGGCGAGCTTGGCGAACATCTCTTCTTCGTGGCCGGGATAGGTGCGGGCGACGAAGCCATCGACGAACGGGGTGTGGACACGGGCGGGGGAGATGCAGTTGCAGCGGATGTTCTGCGCGATGTAGTCCCTGGCGACGGAGAGGGTCATGGAGAGGACCGCGCCCTTGGTCATGGAGTAGGCGAAGCGGTCGGCGAGGCCGGTGGTGGCGGCGATGGAGGCGAGGTTGACGATGGCTCCGCCGCTGGTCTGCATGCGCTGGACCGCTGACTGCATGCAGAGAAAGGTGCCGCGGACGTTGACGTTGTAGAGGCGATCGAAGTCTTCAGGTGTGGTGGAGAGCAGCGTGCCGACGTGGGCGATGCCGGCGCTGTTGACGAGGAGGTCGATGGGGCCGGTGGCGGCGGCCTGGGTGAAGGCGGCTTCGACGCTGGCGGGGCTGGTGACGTCGCAGGCGATGCACTCGGCAGAGATGCTCGAGGTTGCGGCGGAGGCTTTGGCGGCGTCGAGATCGAGGATGGTGACACGGGCGCCGGCTTCGGCGAAGGCGTGCACGGTGGCGAGACCGATGCCGCTGGCGCCTCCGGTGATGATGGCGCGTTTGCCGGTGAGGTTGAAGGGAATCACTGCGGTTCCTCCGTGTGGACGATTGCTTCCGATATGCCGGAACTGCGACTCCATTGGAACACTTTTGCGACTAGAATTGCGCCTGTTAGGCTTGATGAACGATTTCTGCTGTTGAAAAAGGGAGTGTGCTTGTGAAACTTGTAACTTTCAGGACGAAGGACGGCAAGGTGTTGCCGGGGATGATCAGCGGGGAAGAAGTGGTGGATCTGGCGGGGTCGGGGTATGGCTCGGTGCAGGCGATTGTGGAGGGTGGCGAGGTGTCGCGGGCCGCGATTGAGGCGGTGAAGGGGACGGCGCCGAAGCTGAAGCTGGCGGACGTGACGCTGCTGGCGCCGATTGCGCGGCCGCCGCGGATTTTTGGGATTGGATTGAACTACAAGGCGCATGCGCTGGAGTCGAACATGAAGACGCAGGCGGTGCCGACGGTGTTTTTGAAGTTGTCGTCGAGCGTGGTGGGGCCGGGAGCGGAGATTGTGCTGCCGAAGAATGCGACGCAGCCGGATTATGAGGCGGAGTTGGCGGTGGTGATCGGCAAGGGTGGGTACCGCATCAAGGCGGAGGATTGGGAGCAGCACGTGTTTGGGTATACGTGCTGCAACGATGTGAGCGCGCGCGATGTTCAGCTTGCGACGACGCAGTGGACGCTGGGCAAGAGCTTTCCTACGTTTACGCCGCTGGGGCCGTGGATTGTGACCAAGGATGAGATCGCCGATGCGCATGGGCTGAATATTCAGCTGACCATCGATGGTGAGGTGTTGCAGAAGGCGAATACGCGCGATTTGATTTTTCGGATTCCGCAACTGATTGAGTACCTGTCGAGCATTACGCCGCTGGAGCCGGGAGATGTGATCAGCACGGGGACTCCGGAGGGTGTGGGCATGGGGCGGACACCGCAACGGTGGATGCGGCCGGATGAGGATGTGGTGATTTCGATTGAGGGGATTGGCGATTTGAAGAACCGCACGAAGGCGGAGGCATAACGTGGCTGCACGTGTGATTGATTCGCACCATCATCTTTGGCGGTACTCGGCTGAGGAGTATGGGTGGATTGATGACAGCATGGCTGCGCTGCGGCGGGATTTTTTGCCGGCGGATTTGGTGGCGGCGATGCAGACCGCGGGTGTGGATGGAGCGGTTGCGGTGCAGGCCCGGCAGAGTGTTGAGGAGACTCGATGGCTGCTGGGCCTGGCGCGTAAGTGCGATGCGATGTTGGGGGTAGTGGGGTGGGCTCCAATTGCGGATGTGGGGTTGGAGAAGACGTTTGCGGAGTTTGCCGGAGAGGCGAAGCTGAAGGGGCTGCGGCATGTGGTGCAGGCGGAGGCGGCGGGGTTTCTGGATGGCGCGGAGTTCAATCGAGGTGTGAGTGCGCTGCGGGGCACGGGGCTGGTGTATGACGTGCTGATCTTCGAGCGGCAGTTGGAGGAGGCGATTCGGTTTGTGGATCGGCATCCGCAGCAGGCGTTTGTGCTGGACCATGTGGCGAAGCCGAAGATTGCAGAGGGGGAGCTGGAGCCGTGGCGGTCGTTGATGCTGGAGTTGGGCAAGAGGACGAATGTTAGCTGCAAGGTTTCGGGGATGGTGACGGAAGACAAGTGGCGGGCGTGGTCGATGGAGTCGCTGCGGCCTTATCTGGAGGTGGCGGCGGAGGCGTTTGGGGCGGAGCGGTTGATGGCGGGGTCGGACTGGCCGGTTTGCCTGGTGGCTACGGAGTATGCGCGGTGGTGGGAGACGCTGCGGGAGTACTTCGCGGGGTGGAGTGAGAGTGAGCGCGCGGCGGTGTTTGGTGGGAATGCGACGCG
>JAZKBC010000048.1:0-16928 GCA_040388825.1 Acidobacteriota bacterium
CCACCCCCACCCCAAACACCTCCGCAATCTTGAACGCCGTCTCCAGCGAAGGCGAGTACTTATCCAGCTCAATCGCAATCACTGTCTGCCGCGTCACGCCGATCTTGTCCGCCAGCTCCTGCTGCGTCATCCCGCTCTCCGCCCGCAGCTCCTTAACCGCATTCTTGATTCGAGGACTCACATCGCCCTCCTATAGGTAACAAGCTGCGTAATCGTCTTCACCAGCTCGCCAATCATCAGGATCAGGAAGAACACGCTCAGAAAGTGCAGCCCGAAGTGGTCGGGATTCTTCCCCGGCCCCTGCCCGCTCATCCACAGCATCAGCATCCCGCCCAGCATCAGCGACAGCACGGTCACATACCCCGCCCTGTACCCCCGCAGCAGGATCAACTGGTCCCGCTCATCCTTCAGCCGGTTGCGGCTGAACACCGCCACCGCCCCCTGCAGCACAATCTGCGCCGCAATCAGCACCGTAATCGACCCCGCAATAAAACTCAGCGAAGCATGCCGCGTATGCATCAGCACAAAGTACGGCACAAACACCGCCAGGTCCGCCACCAGCGCACCGTACAAACACTTCTCGCGATAAGAAAGGTTCGCCATCGCCCAAGCCTCCATGTCAAAAATGTTTGACATGGATCACGATAAGCGACGGCGGTGGCTGTGTCAAATATTTTTTACACCACAGAGAAACGCACGAGAGTGCAGCCCGACAAAATCCTCATCCTCCCCGCACTGACGATGACCGCCACGACCCCTTCAAGCACGGACCACTCCATACTGTGGGCTGGTGCGGTTTGCGCGTTCAAATGGCACACAAGGCCTGATATATCAAGGAAGCGAGGTTTTCAGCTAAACCAAGGGGATCGAGATCGTTCCCTTGGCTTGATCGGCTGCCAAAAGTTGGGTCGTAATGGACTGGAATGGGTTGGTTGGCACTTTCGCTGGAGGCGTGAAGTCAAACGTACAGTTCTCGAACACGATACCGCTTACAGGTATGATTTTCCCGCCAGAGTAACTTACGTGAGCATTCTGCAAGACCACGTAGAAGCGGTCAGCTTGCGGATGATGTTCCTTCACGCGTTGAAAGAACTTTCCGACGGAGGTTGTTGAGAAGTTTCCGATGTCATCCAGGTTCAAATTGCAATGCCCTAAAAATATGTGAGCCGTCCAAGCGGTAGTTTGTGGGCCGCTAAACTGCGGAAAATTGTAAACTCCATTTTGTGTCACTACCCGGTCATCCTCAGGACTATCTTCGGAAACAGTGTCCAGGCAGTTTCGCGTGGACTCTGGAGGCGTTACAGACTGGTACTTGAAGTCCACCAATTGCACGGCAGAAGGCCAATAATCTGGAGCGTTGTGATCTGTGGCGATCAATTTGGTCTGCAGATCGCTCATCACGTTAGGGGCTACTGAAACTTTTTCCTCTCTCGCTATGGCTATGGATGTCTTGAGAGAGGCAAGAGATTGGCTAAATTGCTCCAATGGTATATATGCATGGTTCGTCAGATCTTGTGCAATCTGCTGGCGATGGACTTCTAGAAGCGTCTTTTCGATTGTCGTGAGTCGTGCCTCTGTTGTTGCTTGGAATGTCGCGTTTTTGGTTATCCCATTAATCGCGAAAATTCCAAGTGTTATGACCATCGCGAAGAGCGCAAGAGGAACAGCCCATATCGCCGAAATCGCTCCCCACTCTTTCAGCCAAAGCATGACGCGTTGCGCCCCATGCGGATTCACTAGCGCGGCATTTTCAGCCCTCGCTACGCGGGATATTTCAGCGACCAGCCAATCCTGATCCTCTTTACGAAGTTTCATATAGTTGTCATCCGCGCTTTCAGATAACGCTAATGCGGGGAGAATCAGTAATCTTACAGGATGGTGACGGCCGACCAGAAAACCCTACAGGAAACGGGCAGAGATAGACTTCTAAGCCGCTTCCGCTACCTCGCTCCACTCATTCCCCGCCGAAACCTTCATCACCCTCTTCGACGGTCCCCGCCGAACCTCCGCCAGGATGAACTCCTTCAACGCCTCCGTCTGCGTCTCCAGCGCTGCATCTTTGCAAAGCAGCAGGTACGACATCCGGATCAGCGAGTCCAGTTGGTTCGACGCCGCCTGCTTATCGTTCTCGATCCTCGAAAGCGTCGCCACGTCGATGCGCAGCACCTTGCAGTAATCGCTTGTCTTCATCCCCAGCCGCTTGCGTAGAAAGCGGATCTCGGCGCCACCGAGCGAACTCGGCGAAAACACCAGCTCCTTCGCAATTAACCGCATCAGCCGGTTCACCGCCGGAATCTCCGCCACCACCCGCCCATCTTCCGCAGTGAAGTACCGCACACCTACCAGATACACGTTCTCCAGGCCGCTGTCGGTGAAATGAAACGGCTGCTCTTCGGTCGCCAGATGCCCGCTCATCGCTTCGCCCGGCATCAACGTGTTTTCCATTAGGCCTTCCATCGTGTAATCACCTCAAAAGTTCGGTTGGCCGTATCCACCGCCACCAGGACCGTCAGCGGCTCCTCTTCGATCGTCTGTGCGCCAATCCGGTACTTCCACTGCCACTGCTTCTCGTTGAACTCCGGCGGACGCTCGAACTTCCAGCTTCCGTGGAGCGCATGCAGCACATCGTCCATGCTGATGCCTCGTTCCAGATGATGGAAGCGGGCGTGAAACGTCTCCTGACTCTTCCACCCCGGAGCCTCCTCGAGCGCTTCGGTCAACAAAGCTCTCAGCTCCGCTTCGCTCAAACTGGGTGGCTTGAAGCCTTCGCTAGTTGACATATTATCAACTTCCCGCCTTCCTCAACCAGGAGAATCGCACAGACTTGCCTTCGCAATGGCCCTGTTCAACCGGGTCCGCGCAGCCGCAGTCCCAAAACCGGACACCTCCGGGTTCGCGCCCTCGCCGCCACCGTGCGAAAATGACCCTCGGCACCACATCTACCTGAGGTCTCGCGTTTGCTGCGTTCCTTCTTCATCAAGCTCTCCACCAACAAGGCCTTCCGGTCCTTCTCCGAGCAGTCCTCCATGGGCCGCAAGGTCTCCCGCCGCTTCGTCGCCGGCATGAGCGTCGAAGAGGCCATCGACGTCGCCACCCAGCTCAACGCCGAAGGCATCGACGTCACCCTCGACTCCCTCGGCGAATCCGTCCTCCAGGTCTCCCAGGCCGAGGAGTCCGCCGACATCTACCACCGCCTCCTCGACGAGATCGAATCCCGCCAACTCAGCGCCAACGTCTCCGTCAAACTCACCCAGGTCGGCATGGACATCGGCGGCCACGGCGCCGGCCCTCAACTCGCAGAAGAAATTGTCGGGCGGATGGTAGCCCACGCCGCGAAGATCAACAGCTTCGTCCGCATCGACATGGAAGGCTCCGACTACACCGAAGCCACCCTCGCCAAGACCGAGCGCCTCCACCAGAAGTATCCCGGCGCCGTCGGCACCGTCCTCCAGGCTTATCTCTTCCGCACCGAAGCTGATATGAACCGCCTGCTGGGGCAGGGAATTCGCATCCGCCTCTGCAAAGGCGCCTACAAAGAACCCCCCGAAATCTCCTTCGCCGCCAAGTCCGACACCGACGCCAACTACATCAAGCTCATGAAGCGCGCCGCCACCAGCGGAACCTTCTGCGGCTTGGCCACGCATGACGAAGCCATCATCGACGCCATGCGCCAGTTCGTCGCCTCCACCAACCTCGACAAGCGCGCCTTCGAGTTCCAGATGCTCTACGGCATCCGCCGCGATCTCCAGCGCTCCCTCGTTCAGGAAGGCTACGGCGTCCGCGTCTACGTCCCCTTCGGCACCGAGTGGTACCCCTACTTCATGCGCCGCCTCGCCGAACGGCCCGCCAACGTCCTCTTCCTCGCCAGAAACTTCTTCCGCAAGTAGGCTCAGGCCGGCCAATTCATCCGGGCAGGACTTGACAAAAGTCCGCCCCGGAAGACCCCTCCACCCACCCCATCCGGCTCTTCAGCCGCGGAGAGGTCCAGACCCCGGTCATACCCGGGTCCAGACTTAAAGTATCTGTTTCGAAGATTTTAGGACCAAACTACCGGGGGGAGGGGGGGTACACCTGTTCCGGAGGATCCGGCGGCATCATCGACTCAACCGACATCAGCCGATTCAGCGCTGCCTTCTGCTGATCATTAAAAGGAGCGGTGAAACGTCCCGAAGCCAGCGCCGCTCCGCGCTGATCCGGCGGCAACCGCCGCAGCGCCCGAAACGACCGCGCCACAACCCGCCGCTCTTCCGGCGGCAAAGCCGCCCACTGCTGCGTCGCTCCCCGAACCTGCGCCCGCTGATCCACAGTCAGGTGCTCCATCGCCTCGTTCTTGGCCAGGATCCGCTGCCGCTTCTCCGGAGTCATCGCCTCCAACTGCGCCAGCCGCTCTCTGTACCGCGCCTGTGTCTGCGCCGGCAACTCCCTGAACCCAGGCTCACGCTCCAGCGCCGCCTGCTGCTGCTCCGGCGTCAGGTTCCCATGACGGCTCAGCCACTCCGGCAGATGATCTCCCCGTCCGCTAAGCGCAGGCCTCCGCTCAATAGGCGCCGCATGCGTTCCCGGCGCCTGCGGCTCAGGCGGCCTCCGCTCGATCGGCGCCGCATGCTGCTGCTGGTGCGCCGGCACATAATGCCGCCCCGGCGGCGCCTGCGCCACCGCCCACGACCCCAGGGCCGCCAGCGCTAACCACCGAATTGGAGTCCCCAAAGCCATAAAGTCTTTCAACCAGCGCCTGACACAACAACGGCCGGCAGATCGTTCGCCGGCTACTCCCCGCATCCCTCGCGGCGCAAATTCAGGGTTCCCCCTATCTTAGCCAACCAAGACGTTCGCAGAGCGACAAAAATACCAAAATCGCTGTCGCTCTGCTTCAATCTAGCTCGTCGGCGGGTTTGCAGTATCGTCCGCGCCGTTGCCGTCGTCCAGCAACTGGTCCATCTGCTGCTCAGCCTGCTCATTGTTGTCCAGAACCTTCAAATCGTCGATCGTCGCCGAGGGAGTCTGCCGCTCCATGTGCAACACGAACGGCACACCTCCGCCGATCGCCAGCACAAACGCCAGCGCTCCAACCATCGCCGGACGGAACTGCCGCCCGGTATTGAACAGCAGCCGTGACCGCAGCCGCTCCCAGAAACCCTCCGGCCCCGCAGCGATAGCCTCTCGCAGCCGCACCTGCAGCCGGGAGTCGAAGTAAGGGGAGGGCTCCGGGGCCGTCCACTCGTCCATCAAACTCATCGTCGCGCGCAGGTTCTCGAGCTCCGCTTTGCACTCCGTGCAGGCTTCGAGGTGTCCAGCCACATCTCCATGCGCCGTCGCATAAACCGGGTCCAGCAGCAGGTCTGGCAGAGCAGCGCGACAGGTCTTGCAGTCCTTCATAATCTTCATATCGGTCATCATCTTTGGCCCCCTTTCGGTGGGGTATTGCATTTTCGAGTTCGTCGCCTCTTTTATCGGCGCTCTCTCAGGTTTCATCGCCTCTTGTGAGGCTAAACAAAGTCCTTCAGCTTCTCCCGAAGCGTCTGATAAGCGCGAAACAGAAGCGATTTGGTTGCCGATTCCGAGAGCTTCAGTACCTCTCCAATCTGCTTGTAATCCAGTCCTTCGTACTTGTGCATGAGCACGGCGGTCTTCTGCCGCTCCGGCAAAGCCAGCACGTGCTGGCGAATCGCCTTCATCCGCTCCCGGCGCAACATGTCCGCTTCCGCAGAAGGCGTAAGGTCGGCCACATCAGGCGTCGTTCCCGTCTCCGAGTCGGGCTCATCGAGATATACAGTCGACGCCGAACGCTCGTGCCGAGTGTCGCGTGCATGGTTCACACCCAGATTGGTCGCGATCCGGTAGACCCAGGTGCTGAACCGAGCCTCCGCCCGGTACGTCTCCCGCGACCGGTACACCCGCAGAAACACCTCCTGCGCCAGCTCCTCCGCCACGGCTTGGTTATGCACCATGCGAAACATAAAGTGAATAATCGGCTTGCGATATTTCGCCAGCAGTACATCGAACGCGGCCATATTTCCGGACCGCAGTTCGAGCATGACCTCGGCATCCGTGAGATCTGAAAAGTCACCCCGAGCGATTGCTGCCTGGCGTGCTCGCATCTGCGCAGGTGTCAGTTCTGCGGGAGCTTCCACGGGCCGAGCCGAGGGAGCTGTGTCGAGGAGTCCGGGATGGAGCGCCAGAGTACCCATATCCTCCGAAACCCCAGGTTGATCCACAGGTTGCGCCGGATCTTCGGATTTTGGATGAATCTCGGTTTGCGAAGCGCGCTCCGGATTGGTAGGGAACTCCATGAGAGGCGATTGTACCTTTTCAAGACCAGCACATAGGACGGTTTAGGCTCCGCTCTGGTTGGCGTCTGCGGCTTCGAATGCTATGCTGAAAGGGTTGGTCGGGCAGGTTGGGTGCCGGGCCTGGATCAAGTTCGCTGCGAGGCGAAAGTTGGGCGCATAACTCAGCGGTAGAGTGCCACCTTCACACGGTGGAAGTCGTAGGTTCGAATCCTGCTGTGCCCACCATCAAATCAACAACTTAGAGCGAATGGCCTTCGCTCGTACGTCATACGTACGTCATAAAGCTTGCCGTGCATCCTATTCCAGCGCTATGCGACCCCCCCACCACCCCAGAAGCCCCGTCGTTGCTGCGCGCGCTCCCGGCCTCGGTTGGCGAGCCTAGACGGGCGCGGTCTAGACCGGATAAGGCGGCGTTCACAGGCCGGTTGGTGCGAGCAATTCGGTGATTGTCATGTCGAACGCCGATGCCACGGCCTGAAGCGTCTTCAGGCAAATCTCTTTACGCCCGTTCTCCAAGTCCGATATGTAGATGATGTTCACTCCCGAATGGGCAGCCAAATCAATCTGTCTCCATTGCCGCGCCTTGCGGACTTCCCGGATGCGCTCTCCGAGCTGGACGCAGATGTCTTTCGCCATGCCGCAATCATCTTCAAGGCGATGATGTAACATCTCGTCTATCGACGAGATGGAGGTTCAATCAAGTATGTCCCTGCTCAATCCCAATGATCCGTTCAATCCAAGCCCCTATGTGTCCGAAAGCGAACCGCAGCGTGTAACCGTAACGAATATCGACATGTCGATTGGAACAATGTGCCGCTTTATGGTGAAGTGGGCGATTGCAGCGGTCCCGGCGTCGATAATTCTTGGCGTCATTTGGCTGATCGTCGGGTTCGTTTCGCTCTGTCTTTACCGAGCACTGATTGTCCATTAGGCCACCGCAGTGCGCGAGTCATTTTGCCACGCGTCCCTGCCAGTATCTAGAGCAGACGAACTCGCAGGCCGGGCCGGGGGCCATTTCGCGCAGTGACGCTTGGCAGGTACGATGGATGCCATGATTCCAGTCAATGTTCGCATCGTGAGCAAAGAGACTCTCTATGACGCTCCTACCGTGGATGGGACGACGCAAAAGACTGTCCAGTTCGAGATTCTTCGACCGGAAAACGGATGGCTATTCAAGCATGTCGTCACGGACGGAAGCCGCAGGTTCGATGAACTGATAGACAAGCTCTCTGCGCATGGCAGTGTCGGGATCACAGCCCAGGAGTATCGAGGAGATGAGCCAAGCCCCGAATGGAAGGACAAGGTGGTGTGGGCGGCGTTGTCAAAAGTGGACGGTATTGCATGGGAAGGTGGTACACACGATGGCAAAATCACGGCGTAGTATCCCTACTTTTTGGGAGGGAGATCATCTCCGGCTATTCATATCTCACCTTGCTGTAGAGAAAGCGTTTGCAGCAAAGCTCAAGAGAGAACTTTCTCGGTATGAGATTTCCGGCTTTGTTGCCCATCAAGATATAGCGGTCACATCCGAATGGCAAAGCGAAATCAAGCAAGGTCTCCTAACCTGTGATGGTCTGGTCGCGTTGTTGCACAAGGGCTTCCACAAGAGTCCGTGGACAGACCAAGAGGTTGGTTATGTCTTAGGAAGGAAGCGTCCTGTTTGCGCGATTGAATTGGGTGAAAAACTGTATGGTTTCATCGGTCACATACAAGCGTTGCATGGACAAAGCAAGGACATACCGCAAATAGCTGCGGAGCTTTTTAGAGCGCTCTGTCAAAATCCGTTGACTGCAAAGCGACTGAGCGCAGTCGCGGTCGCTCGGTTCGTAAAAAGCGATAGCTGGGCGGATGCAAGCGACCGCCTGAGCACGCTAGAGGTGCTTCGCTATTGGAATGACGAGTCTGTTGAGCGAGTAAAGGAAGCGGCCAAGACAAACAGCCAGATAACGCATGGACCGGGAATCTATGCAGAGACCCCGCGCCGGGTAGATAGGCTCGTTGCGAAATGGAGTAGGCGTCCATCGCCGTCCGCATGAGTTCGTCATCGCAATCAGCTTGCACCTAATGGGAAGGTGCGCTATTGTCTCCGAAGCGCAGTCGCGCTCATGCTGTAAGGTCTCACCCTCTCCAGTCGGAGAGCGGGTCTAGCCAGTCGGCAAGCCCGAATCAATGCAGCTCATCTTGATTCGAGGCAATGCCATGGCTGTTACACAGCTTACCGATGTCATCATTCCTGACGAGTTCACCGCCTATCAGGTGGAGAACTCTCTCGTGTCCACCGCTCTTTCGCAGAGTGGCGTGGTCGCTACCAATGCACTGATCGCCGCGCAGCTACAAGCCGGGTCCGAACAGTTCAACGTGCCATTCTGGAATGACCTCCCCGATGTCGAAGCGGACATCACCAGTGACGATCCGACAACGCTGAGCACTCCGCAGAAGGTCAGCGCGAGTAAGCAGGTTGTCCGCAAGTCGTTTCTTCACGCATCATGGTCTGAGATGTCGCTCGCGTCGGAACTCTCTGGCGACTCCGCTTTGCAGCGCATTCAGGATCGCGTGTCGGCGTATTGGGACCGGCAGTTCGAAAAGCGCGTGATCGCCACGCTGCTCGGAGTGCTGGCGTCCAATGTCGCCAACAATGCGAGTGACATGGTGGTGGACATCTCAGGCGGTTCCGGTACGGCTGCCGACTTCAACGGCACGTCTGTCATCGACACGGCGCTGACAATGGGCGACCGTCTTGGCGATGTGAAGATGATCGCCATGCACAGCCACATCTACGGCGAGGCGTTGAAGAACGATGAAATCACATTCTTCAAGCCGTCTGAGAATGGCGTCGAGATCGCCACGTACAAGGGCATGGGCGTCATCGTGGACGACAACCTGACTCCCGCATCGGGCGTGTATACAACGATCCTGATGGGGGCCGCTGCGGTTGGCTTCGCAACGTCGGCACCGCGTACGGGCTATGGGACGGAACTCTTCCGCAAGCCGGATGCCGGTAACGGCGGTGGGCAAACCACGCTCCATAGCCGTATGAACGTTGGCGTTCATCCTCTCGGCTACGCGTGGTCTGACGGCACAGGCGGAAGCGCCGTCGCTGGCGATTCTCCGACCATCGCGGACCTCTCTGTCGCCGCGCACTGGACCCGCGTCGTGTCGCAGCGTAAGTCCGTCCCTCTGGCGTTCCTTATCAGCAAGTAGAGATTCCCGAGCGTCCTCGGGATAGAGGGTGGAGCTTGAACGACTCCACCCTCACTTTTCTTTGGAGCAAGCATGTTCGAAACGAAGAATCCGCCGCAATGGTGCGCAGCCGAGACGCGTGCGCTTTCCGCAACCGGTCACAACGTCAAAGGTATTGCGGCGTACTTCGGCGTCTCTGTCACCACGTTCAATAGATGGATGGAAGAGGACAGCGAGCTTGCCGAGGCGTTTGCAAGTGGTCGTGAGCAAGAGCGAATGGTCTTGCATAATGCGCTTTTCGTTCAAGCCACGCAAAAAGGCAACGCGTCGGCAGCTATGTTCCTACTCAAAGCGCGCCACGGCTACCGCGAAGGCGATCAGTCCGACCAATCAAACCGCGTTCAAGTCGTGTTCAATCTTCCCGGTGCGATGACGCCGGAACAATACAAGACCATTGAAGCGATCGCACCTAAGCCAAAGCGAGAGAGGCTGAGCGATGGCGACTGAGATGCTGGAAATGAATCCGTTCCAAGAGCGTCTGCTTTGCATTCCTGAAGCCTTTGATGTGTTCTTGGGCGGCGGTCGTGGCGGTGGCAAGTCCTATGGGCTGGCATACCTCGCACTTCGGCACGCCGAGCAGTATGGCATCCGGGCAAGGATTCTGTACCTGCGCAAGACGTACAAAGGTCTCTCGGACTTCGAGCTTGTCACGCGGGAACTATTTGGCAAGGTGTACGGCACAGCAGCGCGCTATAACGCAGCCGAGCACGTATGGTCATTCCCCAATGGCGCATACATGGAGCTTGGACAGCTAGAGACGGCAAGCGACTATACCAAATATCAAGGCCGCAGCTTCACTCTGCTGATATTGGATGAGACAGGCCAGTTCGCAGACCCGATGCTCTTGGACCTGATGCGGTCGAACCTGCGCGGCGGTCACAAGATTCCTATTCGCACGGTCATGGCCGCGAATCCGGGCGGACCTGGGCACCATTGGATTGCCAAGCGGTATGTATTCCAAGCCGCGCCATGGACGCCGTTTTACGAGGCGAAGTCAAAGCGTGAATGGGTCTATGCGCCAAGCACGTTCGACGCGAACAACATGATTGACCGCGATCAGTACCTAGATCAGCTTGAGTCATCGTGCCCTGAAGACCCGGAGTTGCTGCGCGCATGGCGTGACGGGGATTGGTCCGTCATTCGTGGCGCATACTTTGCCGAATGTCTCTCCGAAGATCGCAATGCAATCGCCCCATGGACAGTCCTTCCCATGGATGATGAGGGTTGGCACGTTTTCCTGTCGCACGACTTTGGCAGCGCCGCACCGTCCGTCACTTATGTCATAGCGAAGTCACCCGGCGCAGAGCATGAGGGCAGGTACTATCCACGTGGATCGTTCGTGCTAGTGGATGAACTCGCTACACACAGGCCGAACAATCTAGCCGTAGGTATGGGATGGAACGTCGATCAACTCGCATCGGTGATCCGAGAGATGTGCGCGAAGTGGGATATAGAAGCGGCTGGCGTTGCCGATGACGCGTGCTTTGCCAAGACCGGAGCAAGTGCCGGATCAATCGCCGATGAATTCCGTCACGCAGGCGTGCATTTCGAGCGTGCAGGCAAGGCGGATCGAATCAGCGGATGGCAGACGATGAAGCGTCTTCTCATGGATGCGGGCAAGCCTGACAAAGCAGGTATCTATATAAGTCGGTCGTGCAGCTATTTCTGGCAGACCGTACCGTATTTAGCACGGGATGAGCGGCGCGCCGAAGATGTAGATACTCACGGGATAGATCACAGTGCTGATGCGGTGCGCTATGGCATCTTGGCGCGTGAATACGCGCAACATGTTACCGTTCGTTTCTCCCAATGAACACGCGGCCTAGGCCGTGTTTTCCCCTCGCTTCAAATAAACGACACAGGAGCCACTCTCGCTCGCTTTTCCTCAGGGTGGCTGTGTTACTGTCGGCTTGTGTTTATGTACTTACTTCATAATGGAGTAAGTTCAAAAAGGATGATTCATGCACTCACTAAGCAAGAAAGGACCGGCATCGTCCCGGTCTGAAACTGTTGCTGTCAGACTTGATCCCAAGGTTCGTTATCTTGTCGAGCTTGCCGCGCGAGATCAGCAACGCAGCTTGTCTAGCTTTGTTGAGGCGATCATCCGTAAGGCTCTAATTGCCGGTGATTTCAATGAGGAACCCAACTATGGGACGGACATCAGCCGTCCCGCTGCGCCTCCCCCCATGTGGGGCGAGGGCTTCTGGGACATTGATCCCGCAGATAGGTTCTTTCTGCTTGCGACGGCACGCCATGACCTGCTGACAGTGGATGAGGCTCGACTGTGGAAGCTGTTGAGTGGGAGCATCACTGATAACGGCGAGCGTCTGAACATTCGACGGTTCCGGGTCGCCTATAACGATCCTTCCATCCACACGGCTCATGTCGAGATGGGCGGTGAAGCATGAGCGATCAGGTTGATGAACTCACAACGCTCCGTCACACAGTAGCAGAACTGACACAGAAAAATGCAGCGCGCAAGCAGCGGATCGCGGAGCTTGAGGGGCAACTCGCCACGGCCCAGATCGCCACGCAGACGGCCGAAGTCGCCCTGCATGAGCTTGAAGTCTCCCGTCCCATGCAGACACTTGCCGAAGTGATTAGCCCAACGCCTGAGCTATTCCTCGCCGAACTGTCCCGCGTCGGATACAAGGTCACAAAGGCGGACGGCAAGCTGACCTTGATGGACGGGGATAAGCCCGTCGAGGGTGTGGACCTGACTCTCGATGCGCTCCGTGCGCGGTTGCTCGACGGCAATGAGAAGCATCGAAACTTTGCTCATCTCATCACGCGGACCAAAGCGTCAGGCGGCGGCGCAATCGGATCGCCAAAGTCAGGCAGTTCCAGCGCAACCGTGCAAACTGATGCACCGAAGCCAAAGCTGTCGTTTGGATTGAGGTAGGCCATGGACAAGCTACTTGTGAAGGTTCCAGAGGCCGCAAAGATGCTCTCTATTTCACGCTCAGCAACGTATGTCCTGCTTGCTGAGCGGCGAATCCGTTCCGTCAAGATCGGCAAGAGCCGTCTTGTCGATGTGGACTCTATCAGGTCGTTCATCGCGGACTTGCCTATTGACACTGGGCTAACCGAGAAAGGCGCGACAGCATGACCATCACAGAGCTAACGCCGCCCATCTTTGCGTTTGGCTTCTCGCGTGTCGATTCGGCGGCACAGAACGCCATGCTCCCATATCGCGGAGACGGCAATTTCTTTCGCGACCATCCCAAGCGCCGCGTCTACGTGCGGAACGCGTGGGCTGATGAGTTCGACAAGCATATCCCGGCAGAACATAGGAAAGAGCTTCCGACGCTGCACGTTCTTGTCACGCAGGTTGCTCCCGGTGTTCACTACGTCGCACCTGTGTTCCGCACGAGCTATCCATTCTGGGCGAACCTCACAACGGACGCTGAAGTCGCATCCGTGGTCGCCGAGATGTGCAGGCGCGGCGGCATGGACGTGGAAGAGATGGCAGCGTACGCCGTCAAGCACTGCACGAACGTCCCAAGCGAGTTTTCCAAACCGCCCAAGCTCAGCATCGTTCACTAAGGCGCGATCTATGACACGCAACAAAGACGCGGCTGTCGCGATTGCGGCGGCGGGGCTGACTGTTTTTCCGTGCAGCCCTGACAAGAAACCGAGAGGACCATGGCGCGATGTGGCGCTGCGTCCTGCATGGCAAGTCGGCATGAATTGGGGCGGCAATGACCTGCCCGCAATCCCTGTCGGGAAGCATGGCATTGTGGTCATCGACTGTGATATCCGGGCGAACGGACCTGATGGTCCCGCGGCATTCGCAGAGCTTTGCAAAACCGAGCACGTTGACCTGTCGAGCGCGTTTGTTGTCACGACGCCGAGTGGTGGACTGCACTTCTATTTCCGCACTGACGAATCGTTTGGCAATTCCCCCGGCGCGCTACCGGCAGGCATCGACGTTCGCGGTCGCGGTGGGTACGTCATCGGTCCGGGTGCTGTCCTGCCGGACGGACGGACGTACCGGCACGACCATGGAGCATGGGACGCTATTCCTTCGCTGCCTGACGCTCTCGCACGGTACCTGAAGGCCAAGGACAGCGCCTCAGAGCCGCTAGGGGGCGAAGGGACAGCCTCGGGCATCCTTGCGCCGCCCCCGCTGTCTCTGGATGCCTCTGACTCCGAGGTCGTCGCCATGGAGCGGGACCAAGTGTATGCCGAGCGAGCGCTCGACGCGGAAGCGAACAGGCTTGCGGTGCTCGGTCCGGGTGGGAGACGCAACGCGGCACTGAATCAGGCTTGCTTCGCGATGGGGACGCTAGTTGGCAATGGCAGCATCGACGGTCAGCACGTCGGTGAGCGCCTGTATGCGGCGAGCGTAACGAACGGCCATACCGCGAAGCATGGGCATGACCAGACCGTCGCAACGATCAACAGCGGTTTGAACGCCGGGATGAAGAACCCGCGTCCACTCTTGCCTTATGGGCAGGACATTTCCCTGCAAGGGCTGGTTGATTCGTCCAAGGCAATAAAGCAAGCAGCCTATCCGAAGCCGGCGGGCAAGCGTTCCGTCGCGTTGCTGCAAGGCTCGCAGATTGTCGAGCAGCCGATAACGTGGCTTTGGGAAGGGTATCTGCCGAAGGGCAAATTGACGCTACTCGCGGGCGCAGGCGGAACGGGCAAAAGCACGCTCGCATTCAATATGGCGGCTACTGTGACGAATGGGACGCAATGGCCTGACGGATCGTTATGCGCCCATGCGGGCAACGTCCTCATATGGAGTAGCGAGGATGATCCTGCCGACACAATCAAGCCGCGCCTGATGGCCGTGAATGCGGACGCTACTCGATACGGCGTGATTCAAGGGACGATAGATGAGAACGGCGAGCGCGATGCGTTTGACCCGGCGCGAGACATGGACAGCCTGCGCGAAGCCGTCACGCTTATCGGTGGCGTAAAGCTGCTCGTCATTGATCCCATCGTGACTGCCGTTACTGGCGACATGCATAAGGCGAATGACGTGCGCCGGAGCCTGCAAAGCATCGTGGATTTCGCTGCCGAAATGGGCTGCGCTGTCCTCGGCATCACGCATTTTGCCAAGGGCACGGCAGGCAAGAACAGTGCGGAGCGTGTCATCGGATCGCAGGCTTTCGCAGCGCTGGCGCGCATGGTGCTTGTGGCCGCGCGCGAGGAAGAGTCGGACCATCGCGTCTTTACGCGCGCCAAGTCGAACAACTCCGTAGACACAGGCGGATTCAGCTACACAATCGAGCCGATACTCTTGCATGGCAACATCGTCGCCACGCGCGTCGTGTGGGGCGAAGCGCTGGAAGGATCATCCCGATCCATTCTGGCCGATGTCGAGGATGAGAAGACGAACGATGAGGCAAGTCAGATGAGTAAGGCGCAACAGTTTTTGCTAGACGTGTTGCGGAATGGCCCATCGCCATCGAAAGAGCTAATGGAACATGCGCGGGAACTGCACGGCATTTCGGCAAAGACACTGCGCCGCGCGAAAGACGAACTCGGCGTCACGGCGCGCAAAGAGGGCATGACGGGTGGGTGGTCGTGGCAGCTTCCGGCGCGAGTCTGACCGCCTTGTCCATCTTCCAAGATGCGCGAAGATGCGTATTACTGGTTTCTTGTCCTTCTTCGAAATCTAAAGGACTTAGCTTGACCACCTTGTAGGGTGGGAAGATTCGAAGATGCTCAAGGTGGTCAAGGAATCAGGTAATACGGGATTGGGGCACCTTCGGCGTCCATCTTCGGTCTGGTACCCTACGCCCCTGTACGGTCCGACTCATAAAAAGAACGTCACGCCGATGCTTCGGTGTACGTCATGCTCGGCTTGATCGCTCGGACAGTCTTTCCGATGTACTCGGGAGACAGATGCGCATAGTGCTTGTTTGCCATGGCCGTGCCGCTGTGCCCAAGTTGGTTCGCCACGAGTTGCAGAGAAGCGCCGTTCTGCACGAGCAGCGACGCGAAGGTATGGCGCAGGTCATGGAACCGGACAGCGCGCGTGATCTTGGCTGCTCTGAGGACGGACCTCATGCGTACCTGCTGATTCGATTTGTTCCATTCCTCGCCATCAGCACGGCGCAGCAATAGATCACTCGTCTGCTTGCCTTCGCACAGACCGGCGAAGAACGTCGCCTCATCATCCGTGAGCACGATCCATTTCCGTTTGCCTGTCTTGCTTTGCACGAGCGATATGGTTTTCTCGCCTGCGTGGAATGCCGACGCCCGAAGCCCGCAAAGCTCGCCGTAGCGACAACCCGTAATCAGCGCGGCTTGGACAAGATTGCGGAAGTCCAATGGGCAGGCAGACATGAACCGTTGTGCCTCATCCGGCGTCAGATATTCGACCTTCGGCTTGTCTACGTTTTCGAATTTGGAAACGGTATCCCAAGGTGCCTTGCTGCTTACGTGCTGATTGTCATAGGCCCGAGTCAGCAATGCGCGCAGGTCATTGAATACGCGGTTTGCGCTGTCCTTGCGCCTGCGCTTCGTTTCGGGATCGTCGTGCTTGTAGACGATCATGCTTCGGCGCGACGGTGACAGCTTCTTAGTCGCTTGCTCTCGACGGATCACCTTGAGCGGCTTCTTATCGGCGAGCGCATGGAGCCATTGCTCTACCTGTCTGCGCGTCAGTTTCGCCACTTCGATTGAGCCAAGGACCGGCACGATGTGGTGATCCACGTTCGCCTGCGAGGTCTGCTTTGAGCGCTCGCTCCCATCCCACGTGTCGAGCCAATCCTTCGCCGCGTCCTTGACCGTGTACTTCCCGATATGGACGCCAGCGGCGTCGGCACGGTTCAACGTCGCAAACCATGCTTGAGCGGCCTCTAGCGCCTGTTGGAAGCTGAGGACGTGAGTTCCATTGGCCGGAGCCGTATCGTCCGCGCTGCCCAGCGCTTGAAAGCGCCTGCCGTGCTCTCGCGTGTAGTACCGCGCGATCCAAGTGCCGCCGATGTCCTGCCGCCGATAACCGAGATGCTGTCCCTCGGCGATCAGGTGCCAGTGCGGATCACGGCGTTCAGCGAGTTTGGCGCGGACGGTGCGATTGACGATGCGGGGGTTGTTCGACGTGCGAGGCATAAGCTCTCCGTACGTCATACCGTACGTCATAGACTGTGACGTACGCAACGAAATAATGAGGGAAAAACGATCATCGTCCGTTGCACCAAATGTCACTAAATGGCTGTCATTGTTGGTCTAGACCGATTTCCATGTACGTCCATCTGTGTTTGGCCGGAACCGCGTTTATCCCCTTCACACGGTGGAAGTCGTAGGTTCGAATCCTGCTGTGCCCACCATCTCTAAACCCCACAAATCAAAAGGGTAAAGCCCGAGAGGACAAGCGCGAAACTGAATGCTTTAAGGGTACTTTTGCGATACTAGCGCGTCGTTCACGGCGAATGGAAA
>JAZKBC010000048.1:16938-19621 GCA_040388825.1 Acidobacteriota bacterium
CAACCGGGCGGGCTTTGCGGTTGGACGGTCTGAGTTCACTCGCCGACCGATGAAGGAACAGTTCTTGAGTGTGAGGTTGAGCAGCACGCTTCTGGGCAGCGCCCAGTTTGCTGATATAGGTTCTGTGTCGTCGAAGCGCTGGCAGTTGAATCTCTCGGTCGAAGATAGTACGCTCGGCAGACCACTTCAGTAGTCCCAGGGCCGCCATGTACCTCCGCCGCGCGTTGAGCTTCCTTCCGCTGTTCTTTCTAACAGCTTGTGCTTCCTTGAATTCCAAACCTGTCACTTCGCCAGCCGCCTCGCTGGCACTGCGGGGCAAAGTTCATGGAGGTCAGCAGCCCGTATCAGGTTCGACCATCCAGCTCTACGCTGTCGGTTTCAGCGGTGGCGGATCGGCCTCCACACCACTGCTTGCTGCTACCGTCACGTCGGATGGCGGTGGCGGTTTCACCATCACGGGTGCATACACCTGCCCAACGGCTGGCTCGCAGGTCTACATCGTTGCCCGCGGCGGCAACCCTGGCCTTACCGCCGGGACGAACAACACGGCCATCGTCCTGGCTGCGGCTCTTGGTCCCTGCGGCAATCTAGGTACCTCGACCTTTATCAATATCAATGAGGTGACAACGGCGGCGCTTGCTAACGCGCTGGCGCCGTTCTACGGCTCCACTACATCCATCGGCTCGCTACCTGCAGACGCCGTCGTTCTCGACTCCGCTTTTGCTCTCGCCAATCAATACGCATCGACGGGGACCGGGGTTTCACCTGGGGACAGCCTGGTGAACGGTACGACGATTCCTGTGGCGGAGATCAACACACTCGCTGATATCCTCGCGAGCTGCGTGAACTCGACCGGCGGTGTCGCCGGGGACACGTCCGCTTGCGGCAGCCTGTTTAGTCTCACCACCGCTCCAGGTCTGAATTCGCCGGCGGACACCTTCGCTGCAGCCGTGCGCCTCGCTGACAACCCTTCGCTCAACACCAACGCATTGTTCAACTCCTCCGCGGCCATTGCACCATTCCAGCCGACACTCAGCACGGCGCCAGCTGCTTTCAGCGTCGCTCCAACGATTGTGTCCGGGTTGCAGCCGTCTTTAACCACGGCTGCCTTCGGTTCGGTGAACGCAGGTTCGGCTGCGGCTGGACTCACGCTTACCCTCACCAATACCAGCAACTCGCCCATTGCAATCTCGTCTCTGTCGATCAGCGGGAACAGTCCGGGCGACTTCTCCCAGGTCAGCAGTTGCCCGGCCTCACTTGGCGTCAGTTCGTCCTGCACTGTTCAGTTAGGATTCTCGCCCACAGCTGCCGGACGTCGCGTTGCGGAACTGGCCATCAACAACGACAGTCCTGGATCACCTCTGCTGATTGCTCTTTCAGGCATCGGCGTGGGCCAAACAGTTACTACGCCGACTTTGACATCGCTCTCTCCCTCTTCCTTTACCGCTGGCGCACCTAACACTATCGTTACTCTCACAGGTACTGGTTTCACGAGTTCAACACTCATCTACCTCGGCGGGCAGTTGCAGACCGCGACCTACATTTCGCCGCAGTCGATCAGCTTTATAGTGGCTTCGTACTACCTCTCGTCCGCGGCCAATCTCTCGATCTACGTCCGAAATTCGGCGGGCATCTCCAACACCTTAACTCTGCCGGTGAACAATCCCGCACCAACGTTGACCTCCATCTCACCAGCTAGTGCGATCGCCGGCGCCCCTAACTTCACGATTACCCTCACGGGATCCAACTTCCTGTACGGATCGACAGTTCTCGTCAACGGCGTTTCACAAACATTCAATTTCATCAGTTCCACCTCCATCTCGCTAATCATCACGAGCTCTGAGGTGACGACGCCGGGTACCTTGAACATCTCCGTCAGCAATTCAACGCCCGGTGGCGGCTCCAGCGCGAACGTGCCGTTGCAGGTGGTCACCTCCACCAATCGCTCACGCACGTTGCCATATGTTGCGGCCGACATTGTTGCCGATCCCGTGCGCAACATGCTGTATGCCTCGGTCGTTTCATCGTCTTCCAATAGTCCAAACACCATCGTCGAGATTGACCCAACGCAGGGCACTGTGGTGGCCTCGCAGGCTCTGCCAAGCAGCCCCGATCGGCTCGCCATCTCGGATGATGGTAGTTATCTCTACGTTTCGCTCTACTCAGCCGCGAAGATCGAGCGCCTGATTCTTCCCTCGCTCACCCCGGACATCACGTGGTCGATCGGCAGCGGTGGTGCTGGCGATCTGGCCGTCGCTCCGGGCAATCCGCACACTCTTGCTGTCAGCACAATTCCTTCGAACCCCAATGCCGGCGGCCGCACCGTCACGATTTACGACGATGCCGTCGCGCGTCCCCTCAATCCGGCGCCGTCTTACACAACGATCTCGTATGACACGCTCGCTTGGGGAGCGGATGCATCCACCCTCTACTCTACGGAGTCCGGAACTTCGGGCGGTCCTGAGTATGTTTTGTCTGTCAACAGCAACGGGCCAACGCTCACGAACAACTTCTATGGAGCCTTTGGCGACTTCACTTCTCGTCTCATCTATGACAAGTCGACGGGGTACCTGTTCGATACATACGGCCACGCCATCAACCCGTCCAACGGCCTGCGCGTCGGCTCATTCAATCTCCAGAACTACATTGGCTACGGCCAAGAAGCGGTCACGGTGGATTCCGC
>JAZKBC010000048.1:19631-22202 GCA_040388825.1 Acidobacteriota bacterium
CTGCTGGACGCGGTTACGTTCTGAACGATGGGTATTTCAATCAACAGACCAGCAACATCACCGAGGATATCCAGGCTTTCGATCTGGGCACATATAGCTTCATCAACTCGCTGACAATTCCCAACCTCTCTGGCTCGCGAATCGTCCGTTGGGGCTCGGCCGGTCTCGCCGTAGCTGGCGGCACGCAGATTTACCTCATCGACGGTACGTTCGTCTCTCCGTCATCTACTCCCCCGGCCACTGGTCCTTATGTTGGCGTTTCGCCCACTATCACCGCACTCTCGCCTCAGAGCGTCATCGCGGGTAGTCCAGCTGTCAATGTGATTATCACCGGCAAGGATTTTACCCAGGCTACGAACGTCACCTGGAACAACTATCAGCTCCCGGTCACGTACCAGAGCCCCACACAGGTTACGGCGTCCTTCCCGGCTTCGATGCTCGCTACGGCCGCCGCATCCTCGCTCTCGCTCAGCAACGGTCCGGGCACCGAGACCTCCAACTCCATTCCGTTCGTCGTTCTTCCGAACCTCGGTCCCAACACGCAGATCTCGGCGCTCGGCGTCTCCGGACTGGAAATGGCGGCGGACCCGACACGCGGTCTCATTTACGTTGCTGTCACCTCGCCGACCGCTCTGTATGGTAACTCCGTCGTCGCGGTTGACCCGTCTGTTCCCGCCATCAAGGCTGTTATCCCCACGGCGTACCAACCCAGCACACTCGGTGTTTCCGATGACGGCAAATATCTTTACGTCGGCTTCCAGACCCTGGCCGCGGTCAATCGCTACAAACTCTCCGACCTCTCGCTCGATCTCAGTATCCCGCTGAATGCCGGTCCGACGAACTCGAACTATGCCGGTGATGTAAAGGTCGCGCCCGGCCAGGACCAAACCTTTGCCGTCTCCATGGGGTCGTACGTGATCG
This sequence comes from Acidobacteriota bacterium, assembly GCA_040388825.1. GTDB lineage: Bacteria > Acidobacteriota > Terriglobia > Terriglobales > Acidobacteriaceae > Granulicella. The sequence goes on from JAZKBC010000048.1 coordinate 20,553, forward strand.
AGCCCCGTGACGCGGGTGGGCTCGCCATCTACGACAACGCTACGCCGCGCACCAACCTTCGGCACTACGGGTATCCCGATACTTACAAACTCGCCTGGGGCAAAGATTCGACGTCCCTTTTTGCCCACTCTGACCCCATCTTCCAGCCGCAGGGCTTGCTGCTGATGTCCGTCGATGCGAGCGGCATCGGCCCCTCCCCGGTCGGCGGCGGCGGTGTCACCGACATCGGCCTCAGGCCGCATTACGATGCGGGCACCAATCTCTTTTATAGCGATGGCGGACGGATTTCGGATCCCGTCAGCGGCATTGCCCTTGGTCAGTTCACCTCCGGCGGCTGGATGGTGCCAGACTCAGACTTGAATCGCGCCTTCGTCCTGCGGGCCAACACGACGACTACCGGTTACTCCATCGACATCTTCGATCTTCGCCGTCAGACGCTGCTCAAGACGATTCCTGCCCCGGTCATGACGGGATATCCGACCCAGATTCTTCGCTGGGGGCAGCAGGGTATCGCTATCCTAACTAACGGACCAGGGATGCTCTACCTGCTGCAGGGAAGTGACATTTCCGGCATCACCTCGGGGATTTCCGGTGCTATCAGCCTGAGCCCGGCGAACCTCATCGTTGGAGCCGCTTCCGGAGCAACGATCACCGTCACCGGATCGAGCTTCTCCCCCACTTCGGTTGTTGTCGCCAATGGAGTTCAGCAAGCGACAACCTACGTCAGCTCAACCCAGCTCAGCTTCCAGCTCAATGCAGCACAGGCTTCGACGGCCGGCTATCTCGGCGTTACCGTATTTGACTCCGCCAATGCTGATTCCGCCTCGCCTGCGACCGCGCTTGAGCTCGACAATCCTGCACCGACGATCACAAGCATCAGCGCGACGAAGCTCCTTGCCGGCTCACCAGACACGTCCCTTGCCATCACTGGGGCAGGATTCCTGCCCGGCACGTTCGTGCGCTGGAACGGCGTGGCCGTCGCCTCGGTATACAACTCGGCAACCAGCCTCAGTGTAGTCATTCCGGCAATTGATCTCGCGAGTGCCGGAACTTACGGCGTCACCGCCGTCAACGCTGCCCCCGGAGGTGGAACAACGCCCGGGATTGCGATTGAGGTCGACAATCCCGCGCCGGTCATCACCGCTCTTCCGGCTACGATATTACCGACTGGATCGGCGCCCATCAGTATCGGCGTCACGGGCACAGGCTTCCTCCCAACGACGGTGATTGCGATCAATGGAACTCCTGTTCTGACGACCTACGGGTCCGCAACGCAGCTGCGCGTGACCGTCGCCGCTTCTTTTATGGCTGCTCCGGGCACACTCTCGTTTACTGCGACGAACGCCGCGCCGGGTGGGGGAACCTCCGCGCCGGCCACGATGACTGTGAGCAGTAGCGCCCTCGGCGCCATCACGGTTTCGCCTACGGTTGTCCTCCAGAACGCAACGCCACCCGCTAACCTCACCGTAACCGGAGCCAACTTCGTTCCCGGCTGCGTGGTGCTTGTTGGGGGACAAAGCCGCACCACCACCTTCATCAGCTCCACGCAGCTCACAGCAAACCTGGTCAGTGCGGACCAGGCCACCGTCGGCACACGGTTCGTGACAGTGGTAAATCCAATGCCGAACGGCGGCACAAGCTACACCGCTA
>JAZKBC010000049.1:0-9850 GCA_040388825.1 Acidobacteriota bacterium
AGGCACGCAGATCCTGGTCTTCGACAGCCCTGCCAGCTTCCTCGAGAACGCCAACACCGAGTCCGGCTCGCATCGCGAAGCCGCCGCAGCGCAGCAGTCGCAGGCCCACGAAGCCACGCGCAAGGTGCTCGCCGCTGAAGCTCTCGTGGAGCAGCAGCGCCACCAGTCGCTCCAGGCCATGCAGCGCGCCGCCGGAGCCAACAACGAGATCGCCCAGGCCGAAGCCGCTCTCTCCGGCCTCGATCAGGAAAGCGTTCGCCTTGAGTCCGAATCCAGCACCGCCCGCGAAGAGCTCGAAGCCCTCGGCCAGCAGCGCGGCCAGGTCAAAATCTCCTTCGAGTCCGTCACCGAGCGCCTCCAGCGCCTCGAAGCCGAGATCGTCGAGATGCGCAACACGCTCGAGCAGAAGCGCCTCGAAGAAAACCAGTCCCGCCGCCGCGGCGACCAGCTCCGAGCCGAGATGGCTACCCTCATGGGCCGCCGCACCTCGCTCGAAGCCCTCATCCGCGAGCACAGCTACTCGACCGACACCGTCAAGAACATCTTCGAGGTCAACAAGCGCCGTAACCAGCAGCAGTCCGGTGGCCTCGCTCCCGTCGGCACGCTCGCTGACTTCCTCGAAGTCGACGGCCAGTACGAAGCCGTCGTCGACGAGTTCCTGCGCGACGAGCTGAACTACATCGTCGTCAAGAGCTGGGACGCCGCTGAAGCCGGCATGGGCATGCTGCAGAGCGAAGTCAGCGGACGCGCGACGTTCCTCGTTCACCCTAACGACGCGCAAGCAGCCTTCCCCTTCGCTGAAGGCATGCGCTCCAACACCGCGACCAGCAATGGCATCGTCCCGCTCAAGGACTGCATTCGCGTCCTCGACGGCTTCGGTAAATCGCTGGAAGTGATCCTGCCCAAGCTGCGTGAAGGCTTCATCGCTCCGGACAACGAAACGGCTCGTCACCTCGCCCTGTCGAACCCGCAGAGCTTCTTCCTCTCGCCCTCCGGCGAAACCTTCAACTCCGTCACCGTCACCGGCGGCCGCCTGCGCGAGCAGGGCCCGCTCGCCCTCAAGCGCGACCTCGCCGACGTCCTCTCCAAGCTCGAAGCCATCGAGTCCGAGCTCTCGCAGAACGACGTCGCCACCCTCGCTCTCACGCGTGAGATCGCCGAGCTCACCACCATGCTCGACAGCAAGAACCACGAGCGCCGCGACGCCGAGCGCGAATCCGCCAACACCGGCGCCGCCCTCCGCCAGATGGAGCAGGAAGCCTCGCGCATCGAAAGCCGCCTGCAGCAGTGGCAGATCGCTGCCTCGCGCAACAAGGATCAGCGCCAATCGCGCCAGGACCTCATCGCCCGCAAGCGCGACGAAGCCTCCAGCTTCGAAGCCGAGCGCTCCGCCATCGAAGCCCGTGCCTCCGAGCTCGCCGAGACCATCACCTCCCTCCGCGCCACACGCGAAGAGCTACAGGCCGCAGCCAGCGCGGCAGCGGCCGCACTCGCCGGCATCGAAGAGCGCCGCCGCAACGCCAACGCCAACTTCGAGCAAACCAAGCGCCTTTTCGAAAGCCAGCAGCAACGCATCGCTCAGCTCGAGTCGCAGATCACCTCCGCCTCCGGCGAGAAGCAACGCCGCGAAGAAGAGACCGCAGCCTTCGAAGCTCAGCACACCGAGCTCACCGAGATGCGCGCCCAGGCCATCGCCGAAAGCGAAACCCTCTCCGCCGAAGCCTCTTCCCTGCGCGCCTCCATGGCCGAGCTCGACACCAAACTCCGCGCCCTGCGCCACGACACCGAAGCCCTCCGCGAGCAGCGCGCCGAACTCTCCGCCAAGGCCGCCAAACTCACCTCGGACCTCGAACACCTCGAAGCCACCTGCCTCAACGATCTCTCCGTCGAAGCCATCACCCTCCGCGAAGACGAATCCATCGTCCGCATCGAAGGTGATCCGCTTCACGAAGAGGAAGAGGCCTCGCGCGCTCTGAAGCAGCGCCTCGAAGCCATGGGCCCCGTCAACATGATGGCCCTCGAGGAGTACCACGAAGTCGCCGGCCGCCACGAGTTCCTCGAAACCCAGCGCAAGGACCTGCTGGAATCCATCGAAAACACCCAGGCCTCCATCAAGGAAATCGACGACGTCTCCCGCGAGAAGTTCGACCAGGCCTTCACCGTCATCAACGACAACTTCTCCCAGACCTTCACCAAGCTCTTCGGCGGCGGCCAGGCCATGATGCGGCTGACCGACGAGACCAACTCCGCCGAAAGCGGCATCGACATCATCGCCTCACCTCCGGGCAAGAAGCTGCAGAACGTGCTTCTACTCTCGGGCGGAGAGAAAGCCCTCACCGCGCTCTCGCTGCTGGTCGGCATCTTCCAGTACCAGCCCGCTCCCTTCTGCGTGCTTGACGAAGTCGACGCTCCGCTCGACGAAACCAACGTTGGCCGCTTCGCTCGCCTCGTCGCCGAAATGTCGAGCACCACGCAGTTCATCGTCATCACCCACTCCAAGCGCACCATGGAGCAGGCCGACGTGATGTACGGCGTCACCATGCAGGAACCCGGCGTCTCAAAGATCGTCTCGGTTTCTCTCGGCGGCCGCAGCAAAGGCCGCGAGGCTCGCACCGCCGCCTAGCCCATGAAGCGCTACAAGTTCACCGCCGCCATCCAGCGCAGTTCCGGCTGGGGAGCCTACGTGATCTTCCCGCACAACGTGCAACAGGAGTTCGGTCGCAAAGGCCGCATCCCTGTTCAGGCGAAGCTTGACGGCCTTCCCTACACCGGCTCGCTGATGACCTGCGGCACCGAGTATCACCTGCTCGCCGTACCCAAAGACATCCGCGAGCAACTCAGCAAAGAGCCCGGCGACCTCATCCGAATCGAGCTCCACGAAGACACCGAGCCCCGCACCGTCGAGCAGCCAGCCGACTTCCACGCTCTCCTCAAAAAAGAAAAACTTATCGCCGCCTTCGAGAAGCTCAGCATGACGCGCCGCAAGGAGTACCGCAACTGGCTAACCTCCGCCAAGCGCGAAGACACCCGCCAGCGCCGCCTCCTCAAAGCCATCGCAATCTTGAAGAGCGGCGACAAAGGTTCGCGCTAAGGATTCGCCGCCCGCAGCATCGAGCAAAGCCGTTCCATCGCTGCAGTATCTGCATCGCCCACCACCACAAACTGCAGCCCATTCGCGCGCCAGGCATCCACACTGAAGTGATCGTGAGCCTCAACGCCCCGCGTCGCCGCGAACGCACGCTCGATCGCGGAAGAATCCTGCAACACCAGCACCGAAATCCGATGCTGCCCTCGCCCCACCACCAACTGCGCCGCAGGCTGCTGATGCACGTACACCATCTTCCCGCCCAACAGCGCAAACTCGCTGCCGCCAAACTCCGGCACATTGAACGAGAACGGAACCCGCCCCTGGAACCAAGGCTTCACCGTATGCCGGTCGCTCGAAACCACGTCGTAAGGATTCGCACTAGCCAGCATGTTCACATGCAGATCGGCCACCTCGCCAAACCCATCCGGCCGCTGCGCAAAATGCACCCAACCCGCCGCAAACAGCCGAGCCTCACGCAGCCCACGCTTCAGCGCGACCATCTCCGCCACTTCAGCCGCGCAGGCCGAACATGCAGCAATATGCACCTTCGCCACCGCAGCCTCCTCCGCGCTCACTTCACCATCGAGATAAGCCGCCACCCTCGCCTCATCGAATCCACACGGCATCATCGCGCATCCTCCTTCGCCGTCAGCAGCAGCCGCATCTTCTTCCGCGCCCGAGCCAGCCGCGACATCACCGTCCCCACCGGTACTCCCAGCACCTCCGCTATCTCGCGATACGCCATCTCTTCCACCTCGCACAACAGCAGCACCTCGCGATACGGCACCGGCAACGCCGCCAGCGCCACCATCACCGTTGTGCTCCCCTCCTTCTGCAACACCAGCACCTCCGGCGTCACCTCATGCGCAACAACCTCGTCACCCCGCTCTTCATCTTCCAACCACGAAGTCTTCTGCGCCGCCAGCCCTGTCCGCGACGTCAAGAACGTGTTCCGCAGAATCCGATACATCCACGCCCGCAGATCAGTCCCCGCCGCAAACGATCCGAAGCCCTTCAGCGCCTTGGCGTACGTCTCCTGCACCAGGTCTTCCGCCTCCGTGCGGTCGCCCGTCAGCCACTGCGCAAAGTTGTACAGCGGATCGAAGAGCGGCATCGCCATCTGCTCGAAAAACTCCGGGTCCATCGCTCTCCTCTCGCGAAGCCTCAAGCCCAAAGCCTAATGCCCCACGTTCGATTTGAGAAATGCGATCACCGCCGCCCGCTCCTCCGGCTTCTCCAACCGGAAGTCCATATCGTTGCCCGGCACCAGAGCCGCCGTATCCGTCAACCACTTGTCCAGCGTGCGCTCGTCCCAGACAATCGGCGACCCCTTCAACGCCGCCGAGTAATCGAACCCCGCCACGCTGCCAGCCTTCCTTCCATACACATTACCCAGCCGCGGTCCCTCCTTATCCCGATCCAGCGAGTGGCAACCACCACACCGCCGCAGAAACAGCTCTCTGCCCTGCGCAACATCCGGAGCATGCGCCTCAACGACCGAACCCGCACTCAAGCTGCACACAACCGCCCAGCCGCTCAACCCCGTCGCGAACAACAGCACCAACCGCACCCTCAACCCTTCACCTCCACTCCCGACAACGTCGCATCCACCACCGCCAGCGAATGCCGCTTCGCCACAAACTTCACCTCGGCAAGCCCGAGCACATCACGCAACCGCTCCGCTGGCACCTTCATCGGCCCGAGCGACGCAGCCGCTCCCGGCGCCGGCTGCGGAAACGCCGTCGACATCGCCGTATGAAACGTCACGTTCCCCTCCACCTTCTGCATCACCTGGTGGATGTGCCCGTTCATTACCGTTACCGACCCAAACCGCTTCATCAGCGCAAGCGCCTGCTCGCTGTCCGCCGTCCCCCATCCCCACTCTGGATAAACCGCCCACAGCGGAATATGCGCGAACACCACAATCGGCGTGCTGCTCTTCAGTGCCGCCACATCCTGCTTCAGCCACGCCAACTGCTCCGCCCCCAGCTTCCCCATGCCTTCCAACTGCACCACGTTCACCAGCGCGATAAAGTGCACGCCCTTGTGATCGAAGCTGTACCACCCGTTGCCCTTCGTTCCTTTGCCATAGCGCTCGAGGTACAGCTTGCCATCGTCCACCGACGTGTCATGCTCTCCCGGCACATAGAAAACCTGCCGCTTCGCCCCAAGAATCTGCCCCAGTGCATCGAACTCCTCCGGCTTCGACGAGTGCGTAAGGTCGCCCGTATGAATCAAGAACTCCGGCGCGGCTGCCAAACCATCGATCCTCGCCAACGCCGCCTGCAGTGTCGCCGTCACATCCGGATTCGCCGCCTTGCTGAATCCCAAATGGCTATCGCTGATCTGCACAAAGCTGAAGTCCGCCACCTTCATCCCCTTCGGTGCCTGGCCGAACACATGCGACACCGGCACGCCGCCCACAAAGCTCCACGCCAGCCCGGTTCCAGCCCACGCCATGCACTTCAAAAATCCACGCCGGTCGATTCCATCCGCGCTCGCTTCCCCACCCTCAATTGTCTCTGCCTGATCGTTCATCATCGCCGCCTTACTCATCTATCACCTCCACACAAAAGGTTGTGTACAGACGCAAACTGAGCACCCGCCGATTTATTCCCACCTCGCTCAAAAATATTCATAGCCGAACCAGATGCTCCGTCGTGATCTTCACTTGCCTCCAACCCACACAGCGGCGATGATTCTCGCTACCATGAGATTGCGCCGCCTCTTCCTGCTCGTTCTCCTCACCACCGCAGGTTGCCGCGCGCCCTTGGCCCACGATCATCCTCAGCTCGCTCCGGACGTCCGAATGACTGACATCACGCTCTTCAGCCGGGTACTTGACCGCGACATGCCTGTGCGCGTCATCGCGCCCGCCCACATCGCCCCCGGCCAGGTCCTCCCCGTCATCTATCTCCTCCACGGCGCTGGCGAAGACTTCCGCACCTGGACCAACGAAACTCCAATCGCCGCCCTGGCCGCCAGCGGCGTGATCCTCGTCATGCCCGACGGAGCCAAGACCTACTACGTCAACGACGCCTCCGGCCACCGCTACGAAGACTTCTTCTTCACCGAGCTCATCCCCGCCATCCACCAGCGCTATCCGCAGGCCGCCACCGATCGCGCCCACACCGCCATCGCCGGCAACTCCCGCGGGGGCTACGCCGCTACACTTTACTCGCTCAAGCACCCCGAGCTCTTCAGCTACGTCGCCGCGCTAAGCTCTGCCTACGATCTCGCCGAGCGCCGCTTCCGCTGGCGCACACCCGGCGAATCCATGGACTACCGCCGCACCTTCGGCCCTCAGGGCAGCCCCGTCCGCGCCGCCAACAACCCCTACGCCCTCGTCGCCAAAATCCCAGCCGCCGACGCCCCCTACTTCTACCTCACCTGCGCCGAGCACGACTCGCTCCTTCCGCCCAACCAATCCTTCGTCGGCGCACTCAAACAACGCAACCTGCCGTACGAGTTCCATCTCGTCCCCGGCGGCCACAGTTGGAGCGTCTGGAACGAACAGCTGCCCACGCTCGAAGCTAAAATCCTCACCCACTTCGGCCTTCCCACCCCGAACTCTTCCCCGACCATTTAGAGATCCGCTCCATGAATCCGCTCGACTGGCTCCTCGCGCTACTGCTCGTTTACTCCATCGTCCGTGCCGTGCTGCGCGGCTTCTTCCGCGAGGCCTTCGCCCTCGGCGGCCTCATTCTCGGCTTCCTGCTCGCCTGCTGGAACTATCAGTCCGCCGCCCGCCACCTTTCCGGCCTCATCAGTGCACCCGCCCTGGCGGAAATGGCCGGCTTCCTGCTCATCCTGTTTGCCACCATGGCTTTGGCCACCCTCGCCGGAGTCCTGTTCCGGCGCTCAGCCAAAGCTGTCGGCCTGGGTCTGGTCGACCGCATCTTCGGCGGCCTCTTCGGCCTGTGCCGCGGCGTCATCCTGGGCCTCGCCCTCCTGCTCGCAATTACGGCTTTTTTGCCAACGTCACCCTGGGTACAAAACTCTTTGCTCGCTCCGTATTTTCTTCGAGCGGATCATGCTGTATCCTTCGTCATGCCATCCGAGTTGAAACTTCGGCTGATCGATAGCCTTGAACACCTCAAGCACAAGACGCCCGATTGGATCAAATCAGGCATCCCGTCGCACACTGATTACTAAGCCTCGCTCCACAGAAGGAACGCCTGAGTGAAACGCGATCTCGACAACCTCATCCTCCAATTGCACGCCACCGGCGTTCCCTACGCCGAAGCTGTGCGCGAGTTCAAGAAGCGCTTCATCCTCGAGGTCCTCACCCGTCATCGCGGCAATCAGTGCAAGGCTGCCGAAGAGCTCGGCATGCATCGCAACACACTCAGCCGCACGCTCACAGAGCTCGGCATGGACTCCGCCCAGATCCGCAAAGGCATGCGCCGCCCGCCGCGTTCGGTCCGTCCGGCCGCAGCCGTCAACCGGCCCACCCTGCAGATCGTCTCCAACGGACGTTAAGCGGCTGTCGCCGTCTAACTCTTCAGACTCATGCTCCGCCCCCATCATCGCCGCGGATTTCCACGCACAGCCTCGGCTGCGACGCTCAGCGCTGCGCTCCTCTTCGCCTCCATCGCCTCCGCGCAGACTCCCGGTCAAAGCCCAGCCGACGCTCCCGCAAGCGTCCCCGCTGGAGTCGCCTCCGCCAAGCCCACCCCTGTTCTAAAGCCAATCTCCGCCAAACAAGCTCGCGAGGCCGACGACGCCTACATCAGCGGCGCTCGCCAGGTCATCCACAAAGACTTCGAAGCCGCCGAGCTCAGCTTCACCCGAGCCATCCAGCTCAATCCCACCAACCCCGACTACATCAGCGCCCTCGCCGTCACCCGCCAGCAGCGCGTCACTGGCCTCGTCCAGCAGGCTGCACGCGCTCATCTCCAGGGCGACAACGTCCGCTCCAACGACCTCCTCCAGCAGGCCCGCGCACTCGACCCCAACAACCCCATGGTCGACCAGCACTTCGGCCCCGGAGCCTTCAATCAGGCCATCGACTTCAGCAAGCTCCCCGCCTCCGACATCGCCTCCGCCCTCGACGGCCCCGTCCATCTCAAGCCTTCCGCCGCGGTTCACAGCTTCCACCAGCGCGGCAACGCCCAGGACCTCCTCCGCACCATCTACAGCAGCTACGGCATCAAGGTCATCTTCGATCCCTCAGTCACCGACGCCAAAACCATCCGCCTCGACTTCGACAACGTCAACTACGCCACCGCAACCCGCATCATCGGCGACATGACCCACACCTTCGCCGTTGCCCTGCAACCGGACTCCGCCCTTGTCGCTCGCGACACACAGGAGAATCGCGATCGCCTCGTCCCACAAGTCGAAGAGACAATCTATCTCCCCGGCCTCTCGGCCGACCAGATGACGGAGCTCGCCAACGTCGCCCGCACCGTCTTCGACGTCAAGCAGGTCACCGCCAGCGCCACCCAGGGCGACATCCTCGTCCGCGGCGACGAAGACACCCTCCGCCTGCTCAACGCCACCTACGACGACATGCTCGACGGCGGCTCCGACGTCCTGCTCGACGTCCGCATCTACGAGATCGACAAAGGCCACACCCTCAACCTCGGCGCCCAGCTTCCCGGCGGAGCCAGCCTCTTCCCTCTCGCGGCCACCGCGCAAAATCTCCTCAACGCCAATCAGTCGATCATCCAGCAAGCCGTCGCCGCCGGTGCCATCAAGCTCACCGGAAACCCCGCCACGGACATCCCCCTCGAACTAGGTTTGCTCATCGCCGCCGGTGTCAGCGGCGCCAGCCAGTTCACCAACCTGCTCGCCACCCTTGGCCACTTCGACGGCCTTCCCTTCGCCGGCCTCGCGCTCACCTCCACGTCGACCTTCAACGCTCTGCTCAGCACCAGCGACGCCCGCGCCATCGACGCCGTCACCCTCCGCGCCGGCAACAACAAGGACGCCACCCTCCGCGCCGGCACCCGCTACCCCGTCGTCACCGCGACCTACAGCTCGGGCGTCAGCAGTTCACTGGCCTCCAGCATCGGCGGCCTCACCGCCAACAACCCCGGCCTCGCCGCCCTCGCAGCACAGTACCTCAACAGCGGCGCCAGCAACATCCCCCAGTTCCAATACGAAGACCTCGGCATCACGCTCGTCGCCACACCCCAGATCCTGCACAGCGGAGCCGTCTCGCTCAAGATCGACCTCAAGATCGAAGCCCTCGGCGGCGGCACCATCAACTCCATCCCCATCCTCAACAGCCGCACCCTCAAGTCCACCGTCAACGTCCCCGCCGGCCAGACCGCCATGCTCGCCAACGTCATCAACAGCAACGAGACCAAATCCATCGAAGGCCTCCCCGGCCTCAGCGAGCTCCCCGGCTTCCAGGGCACCGATCAGGACACCATCAAGGACTCCCAGGAACTCCTCATCACCATCACCCCCCACATCGTCCGCCAGGGCTCGATCCACATCGCCAGCCGCCGCCTCGACTTCCCCAACAACACCCCCTCCCCGCAGTAGTCCCTCGGCCTTTGCAAACCCCCGCGCCCTCCGCTATACTTATCTACGGCAGGGCGGGAGTAGCTCAGTGGTAGAGTGCTTCCTTGCCAAGGAAGATGTCGCCGGTTCGACCCCGGTCTCCCGCTCCAAACTTCCCTTCTCATCTGCGGTACACTTTCCATAGATTTGCTTCTGTGTCCTGCGCCCATTGATGAAAGGTGTAGGTTCCAAGGCGCGGTACCCAAGTGGTAAGGGAGAGGTCTGCAAAACCTTTATGCGTCGGTT
>JAZKBC010000050.1:0-25533 GCA_040388825.1 Acidobacteriota bacterium
CAGAATGAAATACTTGACAGGTAACCCCTTTAGAATGAAAGGCGTAGCGCAGATCTCCGTCTGCAATACCAACAAACGAAACCACTTAGCCCCGGGCAACAGATGAGGGGGGAGGGGGGGGTACCCCCACCTTACTCGGCGCTCTTCGCCAGCTTCGCCGTCAGCAGATCGCGCCCGATAGCATCCAGCACGCCATTGAGAAACTGCAGGCTCTCCGGAGCAGCAAACCGCCGCGCAATCTCCAGCGTCTCGTTGATCACCACCGCCGCAGGCGTCTTCGGGAAACCCAGCATCTCCGCCACCGCAGTCCGCAGCAGGTTGCGATCCACCACCGGCATGCGTTCCATCCGCCAGTTCTGCGCATGCTTCTGGATCATCGCGTCCACTTCATCCTCGCGCCGCGTAGCCAGCCGGTGCAGGTCGTCAGCAAAGCCCCGAGTCTCATCGTCGACATCGTCGCGCGACTCCCAGAACAGCTTCTCCACCAACTCCGGCTCCTGCTTGCCCAGGTCACCCTGGAACAGCATCTGCATAGCAAGTTCACGGCTCTTACGGCGGCTTCCCATTACGCTCTCGACTCCGCCGTCTTAGCGGCCAGTTTCTGTTGGATGGAAGCCATCTCAATGGCTGCAATCGCTGCTTCAAAGCCCTTGTTGCCGGCCTTCACGCCCGCCCGGTCCAGCGCCTGCTCCAGCGTCTCGCAGGTCAGCACGCCGAACGCATGAGGAACTCCGGTCTCCTGCTGCGACTGCCCAATCCCGCGAGCGACCTCGGTATAAATCGCCTCGTAGTGCGCCGTCTCTCCACGCAGCAGAACGCCCAGCGTAATGATGCCGTCGAACTGCTTGGACTCAGCCAGCGTCCGCGCCGCCGAAGGAATCTCCCACGCACCCGGAACCCGCACAATCTCAATATCGTTCCGCGCACAACCCGAACGCAGCAGCGCATCCAGCGCCCCCTGCAGCAGCCGATCAGTGATCACAGCATTCCACCGCGCCACCACAATCGCGAACCGCTTTCCAGCCGCCGACAGATCGCCTTCAACGGCAATCGGCCGCCCCCGCGCTGGATCTTCCGACTCCCAGAATCCAACCTGCAATCCCGGAGCAAGGTTCACGGTAAACAGCCGCGAGTTCCAGTGCGTCAGCGCCGCCGTAGACAGTCGCGACGCAATCTCCTCCGGCCGGTGATACTCGTTCATCCACGCCTGCACAGCGTCGAACACCACATCCAGCTGCGTCACCTCGACCAGCAGCGACGGCACAGCCGGAGCGCGCCCTGTAACCAGCTCCAGATTTGCCAGCGGAGCCAGGAAAGCCGCTCCATGTCCCGTCGTGTCGCTCCAGCCCTTGCCAGGCTCGAAGCCCAGCGCGCGGAACAGGCTTCCGAGCCGGTTGAACGCGTCTTCCGAGGCGACCGCCGCCACGGTGGTTATTCCCTTGATCATAGTTACGATTGTATCGTCAGCGATGGGACCAGGCAGCCCGCATAGACGCAGAGGAGAACCGAATCCATGGCCGATACCGCGAACTTCACCACCCTGCAACTGGACCGCGAAGGCGCAGTCACGACCATAACCCTCAACCGCCCCGAGGTCCTCAACGCCCTCAACGCCCCCATGTTCGACGACCTCGAGCGCGCCTTCCACCAGGTCTCCGCCGACGACAGCATCCGCGCCATCCTCCTCACCGGCTCCGGCGACCGCGCCTTCGCCGCCGGAGCGGACATCCGCGGTCTCGTCGACACCGACGCGGTCTCCGGCCGCAAGGTCTCTGAGCGCGGCCAGCAGGTCTTCTCCCAGATCGAGCGCTGCGGCAAACCCGTCATGGCCTGCATCAACGGCGTCGCCCTCGGCGGCGGCTGCGAGCTCGCCCTCGCCTGCACCTTTCGCCTCGCCGCGGAGAACGCCCGCTTTGGCCTCCCCGAGGTCAAGCTCGGCCTCGTCCCCGGCTACGGTGGAACCCAGCGCCTGCCGCGCCTGATCGGCCGCGGCGCAGCCTTGAAGATCATGCTCTCCGCCGAGATGGTCAACGCCACTGAAGCCCTCCGGCTCGGCCTGGCCGACGAAGTTCTTCCCGCCGCCGACCTGATGCCGCGAGCCAAAGCCCTAGCCGCCAGCATCGCCGCAATGGCTCCGCTGGCGGTCGAAGGTGTCCTTGAAGCCGTCAACCGCGGCGATGGTCTCCCGCTGGACACCGCGCTCGCAGTCGAGGCCGAAATCTTCGGCCGCCTGTGTGGGACAGCTGACAAACACGAAGGATTAACAGCGTTTCTGGGCAAACGGAGTGCAGCCTGGCAGCGCCGCTAGGCGTCCTACCTGAGTAATTCGGAACGGCCGCCGAAACGCGGACTGCAGCGGCCGCAACCACCAGGGGTTCGCATCATGAATGCAATAGAGCAACCCAAAATCGTCGAGGCTGAACGCGTGGACGGGGCCGTGGCGATCGCCTTCGACGATGGTCGTGTCGGTCTGTACTCGTCCGAACTCCTCTACTCCGTGCTTCCGCTCGCTCAGGACATCACCAACCTGAAAGAGGACGACTAGACCTCGCCTTCGCTCAAAGATCGCCGCAACTTTCGCGCGTTCGCTTGGTATCCTGAATGCCGTGCTGAAACGTCGACTGCAATTTCCGGCCATTTTGTTTCTTGCGATGCCCCCGATCGCGCTGCTCACTGGCTGCCACAGCCACCCCGCTGCGGCGGCGAACACCGCGCAGGTCCGCGCAGCGCATCGCGCTGAGGTCGACAGCCAGCGCGCGCAACTGGAGATGATCCTTCCGCCCTCCAAGAACCGGTTCATGGCGGTCAAGAGCTTTGAGTCGTGGGAGAACCCCTACATCACCGTGCAGCCCGGCATGCTGGAGCTTCACGTAACCCTCGCCGACGACGCTCCGCAGTCCTTCGGCACCGGCGGCATGCTCCGCCCCATCGGCGCGCGCCGTCAGGTCGTGGACATCAGCTTCGACAAGCTCGGCGAAGCAATGACCGCGATCCCGCAAAGCTCCTGGCCCTACGGCCGCGTCGTAGCCATCGAAGAAGCTCACAACACGCCCAAAGCGGGCGAACCAGTCGTGCGCCGCAACATGGAGAACGCCATCGGCACCCTCAGCGATCTCGGCGTCGAAGTCTACGACATCCACGACGGCAACCTGCGCTAAACCTGAGACGTTCGACCGCGAACATTTCAGACGCAGAATCGACGCTACGGCTGCTAGCATGGCCTCACTCGAAACTTTCGAACCTGGTTGCGACACGGGATGACTCTTCACACCACAGCGCTGGCCGTCTTCTGCGTCTTCTTTCTATTCGTAACCGTAGCTGGCTTCTGGGCTGCACGCTGGCGCCGTCCCGCTGCCGGCATGCACTCGCTCGAAGAGTGGGGCCTCGCTGGACGCAGCTTCGGAACGTGGATCACCTGGTTCCTGATCGGCGGCGATCTCTACACGGCCTACACAGTCATCGCGGTCCCGGCGATCCTGTTCGGCACCGGCGCAATGGGCTTCTTCGCGGTTCCCTATGCGGTCATCGCGTATCCCTACATGATGGTGGTCCTGCCGCGCTTGTGGAAGGTCTGCCACAAGCACAACTACGTGACCTTCGCCGACTTCGTGCGCGGACGCTACTGCAATCGCTCGCTCTCGGTCGCCATAGCCATCACCGGCATCCTGGCACTGATGCCCTACATCGCACTGCAACTGGTAGGCATGCGCGTGGTGTTTGAGGCCATGGGCTTAGGCGCTTTTTTTGAGTCGAGAGGACGCAGCAGCGAGTGGCCCTTGATTATCGCGTTCGTCATTCTCGCCGCGTACACGTACTCGAGCGGTCTCCGTGCTCCCGCCGTGATCGCCGTGGTGAAGGACGTAATGCTCTACATCATGGTCGCGGCCGCGGTGATCATTCTCCCCGTCAAGCTCGGTGGCGGAGCGCATATCTTCGCGACCGCAGCGCAGATGCTCGCGCAGCACAAGCCGCCGGCGAGCATCCTGCTCAAGCCCGCGCAGTACCTGGGCTACTCGACACTGGCCATAGGCAGCGCTTTGGCTCTGATGCTCTATCCGCACACCGCAACCGCGGTGCTCAGCGCCAAGAGTGCAAACGTGGTCCGGCGCAACGCTGCTCTGCTTCCGGCGTACAGTTTTCTGCTCGGGCTCATCTCGCTGCTGGGCTTCGTCGCTCTCGCAGCCGGCGTAACGACCAAGGATCCCAATGCTTCCGTTCCGCTGCTGTTTCTCAAGGGCTTCCCCGAGTGGTTCGCCGGCTTTTGCCTCGCAGCCGTCGCCGTCGGCGCGCTGGTTCCAGCGGCAATCATGTCCATCGCCGCAGCAAACCTCTTTACCCGCAACCTGCTTGGAGAGCTGCGCAAGGAGAAGATGACGCCGAAGGAAGAATCCGCAGTCGCGAAGATAGTGAGCCTGGCAGTGAAGTTCGGCGCGCTGGCCTTCGTGCTCAAGCTGCCCGCGACTTACGCCATCGAGATGCAACTGCTCGGCGGCATCTGGATCGCGCAACTGTTTCCCTCAGTCGTCATTGGAGCCTTCACGCGCTGGATGAATCCATGGGCGCTGCTTGCAGGCTGGGCCGCCGGCATGACCTGCGGAACGTCGATGGCCGTCTCCCTCCACCTGAAGGGTTCGGTCTATCCCATCCACATGTTCGGCGGAGTCTATCCCATGTACGCAGCAGTTCCGTCTCTGGCGCTCAACCTTGCCGTGAGCGCGGGAGTAACCGCAGTGCTGCGAGCGATGAAAACGCATCAGGGATGGGACCAGACGGCCGCGGAAGACTACGCATAAGTCCCAAAGCGGCACTTTGAGCGAACATCGCACGTCTGTGATGCCCGTCATTGCAAGCCGTATTTTGCGGATGCTAACCTTCGGGCCTGATACGGAAATTTTTCCTCCTGGAGCCACTCCCCATGCAGACCAGCTACAACGGCATTCCCGTCCCGACCGATGGCGCGGCCATCGAATACAAGGACGGCGCATACACCGTCCCCGACAACCCAATCATCCCCTTCATCGAAGGCGATGGCACCGGGCGCGACATCTGGAAGGCGTCACAGCGAGTGTTCGATGCAGCCGTTGAGAAGGCCTACGGCGGCAAGCGCAAGGTAGCGTGGTACGAAGTGCTGGCCGGAGAGAAGGCTTACCGGCAGACCCAGAACTGGCTGCCCGATGACACCGTGAAGGCGACCGTCGACTTCCGCGTCTCCATCAAAGGACCGCTGACCACTCCCGTCGGCGGTGGAATCCGCTCGCTCAACGTCGCGCTCCGGCAGCTGATGGACCTCTACCAGTGCATCCGCCCGGTGAAGTACTACAAGGGCGTGCCCAGCCCGGTGAAGCACCCCGAGCGCGTCGACATCGTCATCTTCCGCGAGAACACCGAAGATATCTACGCTGGCATCGAGTTCCGTGAAGGAACGCCCGAGGCCGCCAAGGTCATCTCGTTCATCAACGACGACATGCTGAAAGGCACGAAGAAGAAGATTCGCCTCGACTCCGGCGTTGGCATCAAGCCGATCTCGATCACCGGCTCCAAGCGCCTCGTGCGCGCGTCGATCGAGTACGCCATCAAGGAAAATCTCAAGACCGTCACCCTGGTGCATAAGGGCAACATCCAGAAGTTCACCGAGGGCGCGTTCCGCGAGTGGGGCTACGAAGTAGCTATCCAGGAGTTCCGCGACAAGACCGTGACCGAGCGCGAAAGCTGGATCCTCGGCAACGTCGAATCCAACCCCGGCATCACCGCCGAGGAGAACGCAGCCATGATCGAGCCCGGCATCGAGTTCGCTGCCAAGGAATTCGGCGAAGGTGTAGTCCAGGAAGTGAAGGACGTGCTCGCAACCATCGGCGAATCGCACGGGGGAGGCAAGTGGAAGTCGAAGATCATGGTCAACGACCGCATCGCCGACTCCATCTTCCAGCAGATCATCATCCGGCCCAGCGACTACAGCGTGCTGGCGACGACGAACCTGAACGGCGACTACATCTCCGACGCAGCCGCGGCGCAGGTGGGCGGCCTGGGCATCGCCCCCGGAGCCAACATCGGCGACGGCTACGCGGTCTTTGAAGCGACTCACGGAACCGCGCCCAAGTATGCGGACAAGGACGTCATCAACCCCGGCAGTGTGATGCTGAGCGGCGTGATGCTGTTCGACTTCCTCGGCTGGAAAGAAGCGGCGCGGCTGATCGAATCGTCGATGGAGAAGACCATCGCGCAGAAGTTCGTGACCTACGACTTCGAGCGCCAGATGGAAGGCGCAACCAAGGCCAAGACCAGCGAGTTCGCGACTCGCATGATCGAAAACATGTAGCGCTGCGGCGAGGGAATGTTGAGTGCAAGGCGGCTGGAGTTCACCGTGAACTCCGCCACTTTGCCAATTAACGTGGCCGGCTCACAGGGCATGGAAGATCAGGCTGTGGGCGGAGCCGGATATGCCGGTGGCGGAATGTACACCGGTGCCGGCGGTGCAAGGAACGGCGCGAGATAGGCACCAACTCGCTCATAGCGGCCACCTAGAAAGTAAAGTGCGTAAGCCTGCAGAAACGTGATCACGTAGCCAACCAGCATGAACGCGGCCAGCCTGCGATCATCACCACATGGCCACCGACACCGCCCTGGTGCAGCAGGAACCATAGACCCGCGGCGATTCCTCCGAGGGGAATAAGTGCAACAAGCGTCGCGAAAACAATGACGATCTCGGCGCACAGCACACCCACAAAGCGCATGAGCACGTGCATCACCAGGTAGACAAACACCTGCAACGGCTCCACGCGGATGAGCCGCAGCACGCGGTTAACGGTCTCGCTGAACGAGGTGCTTTCAAGCGCCATCGAAGGCAATCCGAAGTCCGACAGCAGCGAGTACCCGGAGCTGATGATCAGCAGCGCAAGTAATACGACGCCCGCCACACCCATGATGCCCATCACGAACGCAATCATCTGCTGCGGGGAGCCGCCATCGTGCGACGGCAGGTTGTGCAGCAGATGGATGGCGAACGGAACGATCACCGGCGCGGCGCAAAGGAACGCAACCAGAAAGTAGAGCAGCTTGAGGCCGATCCAGCGCCAGGTAGCTGGGCCGTAGCGGCGCCAGATAGGACCGACCGTGGTATCGCTGCGCAGCACCACTTCAAACAAGACAAACTGCAGCCGCGAGCCGATATAAAGCAACACCAGCCACACCACCAGCAGTGCTACGCCCACCGCAAACGCCGCTGCCACTGCCGCTGCCACCGCGGAGGGCGAGATGCCTTGCAGCACATGCGGAGCGACGTCCTGCATGTGGTTTCCGCTGCCGTTGAAGGAACTGTGGCAGCCGCCCACCTGCGCGACGCACGCAATAAAACCAATTTTGAGCAGCAGCCGCCAACGGTTAGGAACGCTGAACAAACGGGTCGTGTGGTTCCATGCTGGACCGATGGCTTCGATCGCGGAAAGTGGCCGCATGCTGTACCTCAATATGAAGATTGTTGGTCAGGCAAGAGTATCGTACAGCCGGGATCAGGACAGCATAAATTCTTTACCCGCGAAACCGGAATCACTCCTCGTTGGGAGGGGGATCGAAGATTGGCGGCGGCTCGGAAACCACGGGCCGCAACGGCGTTGCGTAATCATACTGCGGAAAGACTCGGACCACCGGCGGCGGCGTGGAACGATCCAGAAGATCGCCGAGATGAGGGTAGCGTCCACCAAGAAAATACAGTTTGTAAGACTCAAGAAATGTCATCACGATCCCAGCCGAGAATGGCATGACATAAATGAAAAGTGCGAAGCCCACGATCCCGGCAACGGTAATGGAAATCACCGACAGCGCAGCTGTAGGCACACCCAAAGCATGCAGCGCTACGACGATCGCGGCTCCGATGGCTCCAAGCACGAGCATGAGGATGTAGAGGGCAACTTCGAACGCAATATTGAACGCCATCTGTCCGACAAATCCGAGCACGCCTTTGAGCAGCGCATAAAGCGCCACCTGGCCGGGTTCGCGCCGCACAAGCTCCGGGACACCCTGCCAGGCTTGGTGCACGGTTGCGTTGTCGAGCAGCATGGGTGGAACAATGAAATCGTTGACCAGCGACAAAACTAGAAAGCACAAGCCGAGCAGCCCGTAGATCAGTACGATCGAAGCCATCATCCCCAACACATCGCCGACACCACCCGCCGCTTTTCCCGCAGAAGACTGGATCGCGCCCAGCACGTGCGCCATCACCCCCCAAAAGAGTGCACCCAAAACCACGGCAAGCGCCGTTCCTGCCAGCATCTTCGCGCGCGTCCAGCGGCCGGCTGGTTCTTGAGACTGGCGCCATGACGGCGTGATGAACTGGCTGCGGTTCAGCACCACGTCGAGAAACGCAAATTGAAGCTTGGAGCATAGCCAGAAGATCCACGCTAACAGTGCGGTTGCCAACAACGTCGCACCCACCAAAAACCACGCCCAGCCACTACCGCGGGAACGCCTCAACTCGTTAAAGAACAGCACCGCCAGCAGAGGAAACGGAAAGAAAAACGTTCCCATGGTCGAAACGTAGCCCGTCACCGCGAGCTTCCACGAGCGCCCCATGCGAAAGGGCGTGAAGAGCACGAGCTTGGTCCGTGCGAATGCAGGCGAGACAGCTTGTCCGGCGCTGAGTGGTTGCATGGCGAGTTACGCGAGAGTACCACGCTCTGCAACAGGTGCGCGACTGCCGGCCAGCCACCCGTCGAACGCATCCAGCGCGCGTTCGCACTGGATGCGGTGCCGCTCCTTCTTGTCGCGAATCTTCTTACGCAGCTCTTCTTCAAGCGGCAGCAGCAGATCGAACGTGATATTCGCAGGCTGAAACTTCTTCGCTTCCGCATGCGTGATGTAGTGCGTCAGCGAGCCGTTGGCCGTCAATCGCGGTGCAGGCACTGGCTGCTCACCGCGAGCCAGCGCCGCGGCAAAGCGCCCCGCCAGCAGGCCCGATGCGATGGACTCCGTATAGCCTTCAACACCTGAGAGTTGCCCCGCGATCAAGATGCCCGGATGCGCCTTGAGCTGCAGCGTTTCGTTCAGCAGCGAAGGCGCATGAATGTAAGTGTTGCGATGAATCTGTCCGTAGCGCAGGAACGTTGCATGCTCTAACCCCGGAATCATGCGCAACACGCGCGCCTGCTCGCCGAACCGCAGCGAGTTCTGAAAGCCCACAAGGTTGTAGCTGTCGGCGCGCAGATTTTCCTGGCGTAGTTGCACAGCAGCGTAAGGCCATCGGCCAGTCTTCGGATTCGTAAGCCCCGCAGGCTTCATCGGACCGAAGCGCAGCGTATCGCGTCCGCGTCGAGCGGTTTCTTCGATCGGCAGACAGCCTTCAAAGTAGTTCATCGGAGCAGCAGCAGCCGCTGCCTCGCCCACAGGAAGCTGCTCCCACGCCTTCGCTTCAATCTTCTCCGCCGAAACCAGCGCATCAAGAAAGGCTTCGTACTCTTCCTTCGTGAAGGGGCAGTTGATGTAATCGGCGCTGCCCTTGTCCCAGCGCGCGGCAAAGTACACCTTGTCCATATCAATCGTCGAAGCATCGACGATCGGCGAGATGCTGTCATAAAACGCCAGCTGCTCAGAGCCAGTCAGCCTTTGCAATTCCTTTGCCAGCGGCGAGCTGGTGAGCGGCCCCGAGGCGAGAATGGTGATCGTATCCTCGTGGTGCTCGTTGAGCGCAATCACCTCTTCGCGACGAACCTCAATCTGCGGATGCGCTGCAATCTGTTCAGCAACCAGTTGTGAGAACACAACGCGATCCACTGCCAGCGCATGGCCAGCCGGCACGGCGCTGGCATCGGCCGCCCGCAGCAGGAACGAGTTCGCGCGCCGCATCTCCTGCTTCAGCAGCCACGGCGCGGAGTTTTCGCTCTCCGACTTCAGCGAGTTCGAGCACACGAGTTCTGCAAAGTCCGCTGTCTGATGCGCCTCCGTAGAGCGCAGCGGGCGCATCTCCGACAGGATGACGTCGCAGCCCAGTGATGCAGCCTGCAGTGCAGCTTCAGGGCCGGCAAGTCCGCCGCCGATAATATGGATCTTCTTCACTCAGCTAGGATACGTTGTCCGTAGCCGCCAATGCTGCAATCGGCTCACCAGTCATGCGCATGATGGTCCACTCATCCATCATCACGGCTCCGACCTTGCGGTACACCGCAATCGCCGATTCATTCCAGTCGAGCACGCTCCACTCCAGCCGCGGGCAGCCTTCCTCCAGCGCGATACGTGCAACCCGCGCCAGCAGCGCCTTGCCCACTCCACGCCCACGCATGCCGGGTGTCACGTAAAGGTCTTCCAGCCAAATCCCGTGGTGCCCGCGCCAGGTCGAGTATGTCGTAAAGTAAAGCGCGAATCCTGCCGGAGCGCCGTCAACCTCGGCAATCAACGCGCGAAAGCGTTGCGGTTCGGCAGGAACCAGCGGCGTCACTCCGTCCGCAGCGAGCGACCAGCCGTCGCGTAGCAGATCGTCTTCAGTCGCAACAACAGCATCGGGCTCGCGCTCGAACACGGCGAGTTCGCGAATGAACTTGAGAATGGTGGAAACGTCGGCAGGCGTAGCTTTGCGAAGAATCATCAAGACAAAGTGTAGAGCGAAACGCCTCTTACCTGACGGAAGCAGCTTCACTTGGCCGCAGCGGGATCTCGAACGAATCGATCACGCGATGCGTCCCGGAGACTTCCATCTTGCGCACCTCGAGCGTCGCGTTGCGCAGCGCCGGATCATCCAGGTCGCGCACGTCGTAGAACAGATAGCCCGCGATGGTCGAGTGCGGAGCAACAGTCGTCGTCGCAAAGCCGAAGTCAATGTCGTCCTGCGCGACCTTCTTCTCAATGTCCTTCTTGCCAACGGTGATCGGAATCGGCAATCCCAGTGGAAGCTTCGTTCCGGTAGCGGACTTTAGCGTAAACAGCCCGCGTATCAGCTCGTCTTCGGTCGCCGCCGGGATCACGCTGTTATCGGCGCCAATAAAGTGAATCCGCACCTGGTCCAGATCAAGCGGCTGGTCAGAATCGTTGGTGATAATCACCCGAACAGGCAGAAAGCCGTGATGAAAGTAATCCAGACGCGTATCCGGCCGCGTTGCGTCCACGTCGCCCGGCTCGGCGGCAACGGTCACATGGTCTTCAGCATTGGTTTGATGCAGCTGATACTGCCCGGCGGGCAACGCCGGCTTGGGTTTCCGCGCCTTTTCAGCGTGGGCGGTGATCGCCAGGGAAAGAACTATTGCGAGAGAAAGCCAGGGGCGTTGCATACGCTTCGATTATCCTCTTGAGGATGCCGCAGGAGCAAAATCCAGCATGTTGATGGCCCTGTATAGCGGACTGCTGGCCGTCGCGCTGACCGTTCGCGTGCTGATCTGGATCGTTCCCATGCTGCGCGCGCCTCGAGAGCCGGGCGAGAACGCGCAACGATTTGGACGTGTTCCCGCAGCTTTGGTTGCAGCCGTTCAAGAACAGCGCGTCGCCTGGGTGCATGCCGTGAGCGTTGGCGAGGTTCTCGCGGCTTCGCGGCTGGTGCTGGAGCTGGAAGCGGCACTCGGCGAAGGCTGGCGGGTCGTCATCTCCACCACCACTCGCACCGGCCAGGCACTCGCCCGCGAACGCTTCGGCGCTGATCGCGTCTTTTATATGCCGTTGGACTTTGCTTTCGCGGTGCGTCCGTATCTCGACGCTCTGCGGCCTTCAGTTCTCGTCCTGATGGAAAGCGAAGTCTGGCCGCGCATGATGCATGAGTGCCGCAAGCGTTCGATCCCCGTCATCGTCGTCAACGCCCGTGTGAGCGACCGTTCGTTCCAGCGCTCGCTTTGGGTACGCTGGATCTGGAGCCGCGTCCTGCGCGAGGCAACTCTATGGCTCGCTCAAAGCGACGAGGACGCGCGCCGTCTCGTCGCCATGGGCGCCCCCGCCGCAGATGTTCGCGTAGGTGGCAACCTGAAGTACGACGTTCGCGCCCCACGCCAGAGCCGGCTCGCCGAGCTGCTGCGCGAACTGGCTCAAGGCCGGCCCATCATCGTCGCCGGTAGTACGGTGGCATGGAAGCCCGCGCCCGAGGAGCAGCTCCTTCTTACCGGCGCCATGCAGCCGCTGTGGAGCAAGCTGCCCTCCATACTTCTCATCATGGCGCCACGTCACCCTGAGCGATTCGAAGAAGCTGTGCAGATGGCCTCCGCCATAGCAACAACAGTGCGCGCGACCGACCTGCTCCAGCGCGAACCTGCAACCTTAAGCGAAAGCATCGTCGTGCTCGACACCATCGGCGATCTCGCGGCGCTCTACGGCATTGCCGACGTCGCCTTTGTCGGCGGCAGCCTGGTCAAGCGCGGGGGCCACAATCCGCTGGAGCCCGCGCAGTTCGCCGTTCCGGTCGTGATGGGTCCGTCGTTTGAGAACTTCCGCGACATCGTCGGCAGGATGCAAGCTGCCGACGCCATCCGCATCGTTAGCGACGAAGCCGAACTCGGCGTGGCCTTCGAGCAGATGCTCACTGACCCCGCAGGTTCGAAGTCTCTCGGCGAACGCGGGCGCGTGTTCTTCGAGCAACAGCAAGGCGCTACCGCACGAGCCGTAGAAGCCGTTCTCAGCCTGGTGAAACGATGAGCGCGCGCCGCCCATGGGCCTGGCCTCTGGTCCCGGTTTACGCCGCCGCGCTGGCGCTCAAGGAGCGTTTGCGCAGCAGCGGCATCCTCTCCACACGCAAACTCCAATGGCCCGTCGTCAGCGTCGGAAGCGTCTCCGCGGGCGGCGCGGGCAAGACGCCTGTAGTGATCGCGCTCGCGACCATGCTCAAGCAGCGCGGCTGGAGCATCGATATCCTCTCCCGCGGGTACGGTCGCGAAGGTCTCGGCATAGAGCTTGTGGACACCGAAGAAGATGCAGCGGCGAAGCGATTCGGTGACGAGCCTACCTTGATTGGACAACGCACGCACCTTCCCGTATGGGTCGGCTCCGATCGCTTCGCCGCGGGCCAGCGCGCTGAAGCAGCCAGTGCGGAAGAGCAAATCGCGCAAGGCCTGCACCTGCTCGACGACGGATTCCAACATCGCAAACTGGCCCGCACCGTAGACATCGTCCTCGTCACAGCCGAAGACATCGACGATGCTCTTCTGCCTGCCGGCAACCTGCGCGAGCCTTTGTCTGTGCTGGGCCGCGCCGACTTCGTTGTCATCCGCCAGGAGGAAACCGAGGCCATCGGCAGCCGCGTGCAACAGCTCATGCGCCGCGATGCGCAGCTCTGGACCATCCGTCGCAAGCTCCGCTTTCCGGCGCCATTGTTTGTCTTCGGAGCCGGGCTGCGGCCCATAGCCTTCTGCGCCATCGCGCGGCCCGCGGGCTTTGCGAGCATGTTGATTGAAGCCGGCTGCGGCATCGTCGAAACCGTCTTCTTCGGCGACCACCACGCCTACGCCATGGCCGACATCGACCGCATTATCGAAGTCGCGAAGGAGCTGAACGCAACCGGCCTCGTGACCACCGAGAAAGATGCCGTCAAACTGACCACCGCGATGCGTGAGAAGCTCGAAGCTGCAGGTCCGCTCATGGTCGCGGAGTTGGAAGTGGAGTTCATCTTTCCGGAACGCGTGATGCGCGAGCTGGAGACGAGGCTCGTATGAAGGTATTGAAAACGAGGCTTTTTTGAAAATCCTAATAGTGCGCGTAGGCGCCATGGGCGATGTAGTTCACGCTCTGTACGCCGTCGCTGCGCTGCGCAAGGCCTATCCCAAGGCCCGCATCGACTGGGCCATCGATCCCCGCTGGGCTCCGCTGGTAATGAGTGACGACGAGCGCGGCCCCATCGTCGACATGGTGCACCTCGTCCCAACCAGGCAGTGGTCCGCATCCCCAATCTCAATCGCAACGCTCAAGTCCGTGCTCGAACTCCGCCAGCGCATCCGCGAAGAGCACTACGAACTCGTCGTCGACATGCAAGGCACGCTCCGGTCGAGTGTCATCGGCCGCATGGCTGGCGCGGCAACATTCGCCGGCTATGCTGATCCGCGCGAGTCCGCCGCAGCCTGGCTGTACTCGCGCCGCATCGGGCGCGAAGGCACCCACGTCGTCGAGCAGGGCGCGCATCTGCTCAGCGAAGCCGTCGGCGAGGACCTGGCTCCGGCAGCCGTTGTCCTTCCCCGCGAGGCCTGGGCGGAAAGCTGGGCCGAGCACGAGGCCGTCCTCTCGCGACCGTTGTGTGTCCTGGGGGCGGGTGGTGGCTGGGCTGCCAAGCACTGGCCCACGGCCAGCTATGGTCTGCTCGCCCGCAAACTCGCCACGCAGGGCTTCGATGTCGCGGTCAATGCTCCGCGCAAGGACGACGCCGTCGCGAACGAAGTCGTCTCCGCGAGCGGCGGAGCGGCGCGCATGGTGGTGTGCAACGTCAGCGGCCTCGTCGCTCTGTTGCGGCGCACAGACCTCTTCATCGGCGGCGACTCCGGCCCCACCCACGTCGCAGCAGCGCTCGCCGTTCCCCTGGTCGCTCTCTTCGGCCCCACCGACCCCGCACGCAACGGCCCCTGGGGTCCGGGAGCCATCCGCGTGCTGCGCCACGCATCGTCGGTCACGAGCTACAAGCACGTGGCCACACCAGACCCCGGGCTCGAACGCATCTCCGTCGATGATGTGCTGAAAGCGGTTCGCGACGTCCACGAGCCTCGCAGGCTCGAAGACCTGCCCTGAAGTTTGAGAGAATGGTTGGATGGCATCCGCGCAAAGCAATAAAACAACCTGGCAGCGCATTGCGCGGCGCATCCGAGTTCCGCTCGGCTTCGTCACAGCCGCCATTTTCCTGATCTTCGCCCGCCCGAGCTGGCTTTCCATCGCGATCAGCCTTCCGCTGGTGGCGCTCGGCGTCTGGATGCGCGGCTACGCCTCAGGCTACGTCAAGAAAAATGCCGAGCTCACCCGCACCGGCCCTTACGCCCACACCCGCAATCCGCTCTACCTCGGTTCCATCCTCATTGCGGCCGGTTTTGCCGTCGCCGCCGGCGCCATTAGCAGCGCACGCTGGTGGCTGGCTGTTTTGCTCGTAGCGATGTTTCTTTTCATCTACATCCCGACCATCCTCTCCGAGGAATCGTTTCTTCGCTCGGAGTTCGCCTCCTTTGACGACTACGCACGCAAAGTTCCGCGCCTGGGCTGGCGTTTCACCGCCGCAAAGTTCGAAGGCGACTCCGGCGGAGGACGCTTCGACGCACAACGCTATCGACATCACCGCGAGTACAATGCTCTTATAGGCGCGGCGGCCATTTATGCCGCGCTGATCTTGCGAATGATCGTATTTCGCGGGCGAGCTTAGACACCAGGGAACCTAAGGAGACGATCGATTTGAAGGCTCGTCCGTGCTCGACCGCCTTAGCCTGGTTGATCCCGCCAGCCTGCCTTCTCACACTCGCCGCATTCACGGCTGTGGGAATAGCGGCAGGCGCACAAACGCCTTCGGCCGCCCCGGCGCAGCGGCCCATCCCTGTCCTGGCGCCCCCGCAGCCCGGCTTCACCTATCCCCAGCGCGAGACCCTGACCTTCTCCGTCGATTGGCGTGTCTTCACCGCCGGCACCGCGATCTTTCACCTCGAGCAGAGCGGCGGAATCGACAAAATCTCCACCACCGCGGACTCCAGCGGCGCCGTCAACCTGCTCTTCCCCGTAGTAGACCGCTTTCAGTCCGGCTTCGACGTCAAAACCGGCTGCTCCACCGGCTTCAACAAGCAGATCCAGGAAGGCCGCCGCAAGATCGCCAGCGACCTGATCTTCGACTACGTTCACGGCAAGCAGACGCAAAACGAACGCAACCTCGTGAAAGGTACGGCGACGCACAAGGAAGCCAACATCCCGGCCTGCGTCATCGACGACCTCTCGGCGATGTTTTACACCCAATCGCAGCCCCTGACAGTCGGACAAACGGTCTACTTCCCCTTGGCGGACTCCATGCGCACCGTCACCGTAGGCATGAAGGTCGAATCCCGCGAAGAAATTAAGACCCCGGCTGGCACCTTCCAGACGCTCAAAGTGCAAGCCACCGCCGACGAAGGTGTGGTCAAGAACCGTGGCAGCATCTGGATCTGGTACACCGATGATGCGCGCCATATCCCCGTGCAGATGCAGGCCCGCCTGTTCTGGGGAACCATCACGTTTCATCTCCAGTCCATCGAGCTGAAGTAACGTTGAGCCGGTCTGAAGTAGCCCTCAGCGGCCCAACCCGCATCGCACCGTGTGCGTCACCCAAAACGCGATAAGCAGTTTCGCCCCCGGGCGAGAAGAGGAACAAGATGAGCGAAGAGACTGCAATCACCCCGAACGACGAATCCCTGGTCACAATTGCCTCCTTTCAGGAGCCGTTGGAGTCCAACATGGCGAGGATGGCGCTGGAGGCATCCGGAATTGACGTCATCATTCGCGGCGAAAACGCCAACAGCATGATTCCGGCGGCGTTCGAGACGCAGTTGCAGGTTCGCTCAGCGGACGAGGAGGCGGCAAGAGCGATCCTCGACGAGGTCCAGTCATCGCCCGCCACGGAACAGGAAGTTACCGAAGCCGAGATCGCAGCCGAAACAAACGGCCAATAAGTCGCGGCACGGCGCTCGGTTATGCTGCATCGTGTTCGCGGCGGAGTTGAATCGGGAGCTTGATTCCATGTAACTTGGTCGTGCTGCTTGGGCGCAATCGCACCCGCGCCAGGACAGGGATCGCCGGCGGTGCAACAGACCGGGAGAGCACTTCTCTCCGGCCGCACTGGGAACGCCCGCACTCCATGTCCGCGCATCAAGACACGAAGAAAATTCCGCGCAGCCTCTGGATGGCTGACGCATCGGGTGAAGAAAGAAGGATGAGGATGAACAGGATCTGGAAGGGCAAACTTTTTCGTGCGGTCAGCAGCTTGATCGCAACGGCTGCCATCGCAACGGCCGTACCGGCGTTCGCACAGGGAACAGCCAAGGTTCACGGCCACGTTACGAACTATGCCGGCCAGCCGCTCAACGCCGGTGTGGTGAAGTTCACCAAGGACGTCTCGCTCCCACTGGAGCAGCAGAAGTTCCCCCACACAGCTCCCATTGATGCCAACGGCAACTACTCCGCCGACGGCCTGGAGCCGGGCGACTACCTCGTCTACTACATGCAGGCTGACAAGCACCTCGACCGCCTGCAGGTCACGCTGAAGGCGGGCGACGACAAACTGCTCGACGACGACATGACCCGGGCGGATTACATCGACAAGCTTTCTCCCGAAGAAAAGAAGGCCCTCGAGGAGTTCAAGAAGAAGAACGCCGCAGTAACGGAAGCCAACAAGACCATCACCAATCTCAACGCCACTCTCAAGAAGGTGCGCGCAGACCTCGCGGCCGCCGTGGCCACCAAGGCAGACGTTTCTCAGGACGTGACCGACATGAAGGCCGCCACCGCCGCCAAGCCCGATGAAGGTCTTCTCTGGCTGAACCTCGGCGACGCCGAGCAAGCTCAGGGCGATCACCTTGCCGCAGCCGACAAGGCCGCCGGCAAGCCCGCGCTGAGCGACGACGACGTCAAATCCATGTACGCCGACGCGGCCGTCAACTACAAGAAGGGCATCGACCTCGAGGCTGCCTCCAAGAAGCCCAACCCCAACGACCAGGCCGTCGGTTACAACCAGATGGGCAACACGCTCGCGAAGGCTGGCAAGAACGACGAGGCTTCAGCAGCCTTTGAGAACGCCGCCAAGCTCGATCCCAAGGGTGCCGGCATGTACTACAACAACGAAGCGGCCATCATGTTCAACGCGCAGTCCAGCGATGCCGCACTCGCTGCCGCTGAGAAGGCGATCGCTGCCGACCCCACTCGTCCGGACCCCTACTTCATCAAGGGCCAGGTACTCGTCGCAAAGTCAGCCTTCGACAGCAAGACGCAAAAGCTGATTCCGCCGCCGGGTTGCGTGGAGGCCTATCAGAAGTACCTCGAGCTCGCTCCCGACGGCAAGAATGCGCAGTCCGTCAAGGAAGTGCTCGCCAGCCTCGGCGAGAAGATCGACACCAAGTACAAGGCCGGCAAGAAGTAACGCCGTATGCAACTCGCGAGGCCCCGGTCAACCTGGCCGGGGCTTCGCTTTTGCTTTCGTACGATGACATCCATGACGAGTGACCCCCATGAGCGATGAAGTTGTGCTGAGCTTCGCAGACGCGCTGAACACGGTGCTCAGCCACGCTCGTTCCGCGGCCAGCGGCAAAGGGAACCTGGCGGTCGAAACGGTGCCGCTGACTGCAGCTGCAGGGCGAGTCCTTGCAACCATCGTCACCGCGGAACGCGATCAGCCCCCCTTCGACCGCTCCACCCGCGACGGCTATGCGATCCGCACAGCGGACATCGCCGAAGCCACCCGCACGCTGCACCTTGTCGGCTCCATCCGCGCTGGCGAACAATGGTCAGGCCCTGCGCTCGCCAGCGGGCAAGCCATCGAGATCATGACCGGGGCTCCACTTCCCGCAGGTGCCGACGCCGTCGTCATGCTCGAGCATGTGCAGGCAGCCACCGGCAGCATCACACTCGCCGAAGGCCGCAATCTCAGCCCAGGCGAAAACGTAGTTCCCCGCGCCGCAGAAGCCCGCACCGGAGACTCCCTGCTCCCCACAGGCCGTGTTCTCAACGCGGCGGAGATCGCAGTCGCCGCCAGCTGTGGCCGCTCCACGCTCGAGGTCTTCGCCCAACCGACGGTCGCCATCGTCGCCACGGGAGACGAACTCGTCGAACTCGCAACGCAGCCCGAGCCGTGGCAGATTCGCAACTCCAACAGCTACGCCCTCGCCGCTCTGGTCGCCGCAGAAGGCGGATCGCCCAACCGCCTGCCCATCGCCCCCGACACCCTCGCCGACCTCCGCGACCGCATCGCCAAAGGCCGCGAGAGCGATCTTCTGCTGCTCTCCGGCGGCGTCTCTATGGGCAAGTACGATCTCGTCGAGCAGGTCCTCCGCGAATCCGGCGCCGAGTTCTTCCTCACCGGAGCCCTCATCCAGCCCGGCAAGCCCATTGTCTTCGGTCGTCTTCCGAAACCCGGCGGGACACACACCTACTTCTTCGGACTCCCCGGCAACCCCGTCTCCACCCAGGTCTGCTTCCATCTCTTCGTTGCCCCGATCCTCCGCGCCCTCGCGGGCCGCACGGACCTCGCTCCTCACTTCGTCGCGGCCACCCTCTCCGCCGACGTCAAAGGCGGCGCCCGCGTCACGCGCTTCCTCCCCGCCGAGCTCGAAGCCGCCTGGGACAAGGTCACCGTCCAGGTCGTCGGCTGGCAAGGCTCGGGAGACGTCGCCGCCAACGCCCGCGGCAATTGCTACTGCGTCCTCCCCGCCGACGTCTCCGCCTTCCACGCCGGCGAGACGGTCCGCGTGCTGCTGCGATAGCATGACACTCGATGGCTGAAACCCTTTCGCACTTCGACGCCTCCGGCGAGGCCCACATGGTCGACGTCAGCGCCAAGTCCCCCACGCGCCGCGAAGCCGTCGCCGCAGCCTTCGTCGAGCTCAGCGAAGCCGTCCTCGCTGCCCTGCCGCAAAACCCCAAGGGCAATCCCCTCGAAGTCGCCCGGTTCGCCGGCATACAAGCCGCCAAACGCACCAGCGACCTCATCCCGATGTGCCATCCCCTGGCTCTGAGCTTCGTCGACGTTACCGCGACCATCGTCCCCGGCGGCGTCGCCATCAGTGCCACCGCAGCCACCACCGCCGGTACCGGCGTCGAGATGGAAGCTATGACCGCCGCCTGCATCGCCGCGCTCACCGTCTACGACATGACCAAAGCCCTCGATAAGGGTATAAAGATTCGCGACGTCGTTTTACTCTCAAAGAGCGGCGGAAAAAGCGGCGACTACAACCGAAGCACCGAATAACATTTGCAAACAGAACTGAACGGAGAACAAACAATGCGTTGGATAGCAGCAACACTGATGGCGGCAATGTGCGGCGTTGGCACGGCTCAGATGAAACCGGTTGCAATTTCGGCCGAAAAGCTCGCCCCCACCCCGCCCATGGGCTGGAACAGCTGGAACCACTTCGCCGGCAAGGTCACCCAGAAGGACGTGATGGCTGCGGCCGACGCCATGGTCTCCTCCGGCATGCGCGACGCCGGCTACGTCTACGTCAACATCGACGACACCTGGGAAGGCGAGCGCGACGCCAAGGGCGTCCTCCACGCCAACGACAAGTTCCCTGACATGGTTGCCCTCGGCAAGTACATCCACTCCAAGGGCCTCAAGTTCGGCATCTACTCCTCGCCCGGGCCCACCACCTGCGCCAAGTTCGCAGCCAGCTACGAGCACGAGCAGCAGGACGCCGATCTCTACGCCTCCTGGGGCGTCGACTACCTCAAGTACGATCTCTGCTCCTTCCGCCGCACCGTCATGGAGCCCGCGATCGCATCCAACCCTGACAACCGCGACCCCGCCAACAAGCTCATGATCGAGTCCTACGCCAAGATGCGCAAGGCGCTCGACAACACCGGGCGCCTCATCGTCCTCAGCCTCTGCCAGTACGGCTGGGACAGCGTGTGGAAGTGGGCCCCCGGCATCGGCGGCAACCTGTGGCGCACCACCGGAGACATCAACGACAGCTATGATCGCATGTCGGTCATCGGCTTCAACCAGGCCGGCCTCGCCAAGTACGCCGGCCCCGGCCACTGGAACGATCCCGACATGCTCGAGGTCGGCAACGGCAAGATGAAGAAGGATGAGTACCTCACTCACATGAGCCTGTGGGCCCTCCTTGCCGCTCCGCTGCTCGCCGGCAACGACCTCTCCCAGATGACCGATGAAACCAAGTCGATCCTCATGAACAAGGAAGTCATCGCCATCGACCAAGACTCGCTCGGCAAGCAGGGCGACCGCGTCAGCGCCGATGGCCCCTTCGAAGTCTGGTCCAAGCCGCTCGCTGGCGGCGCCCTCGCAGTCGGGCTCTTCAACCGCGGCGGCGATGCCGAATCCATCAGCGTCACCCTCAAGGAACTCGGCCTCCACAAAGCCGGCTCCATTGTGAACGTCTGGACCGGCGCCAAGGTCGAAGCCAAGGATGGCGTCATCTCCGCGATGGTCCCCTCGCACGGTGTCGCCCTCTTCCGCATCGCACGCTAACCACAACGCAACCAAGAACAAAGCGGCTGCAAGGGTTCAATCCCTCGCAGCCGCTTTTCCTTTTATCCGCCTGAACTAGACCGCACTCGCCAGCGTCACCGCGAACCGGCCGCCTTCATCGTTCCAAACTCTCCGCGGCACAAATCCCGCGCTCCGGAACAGCTTTTCCAACGCACCCGCGGTGAACTTGTAACTGTTCTCCGTGTGAATGGTTTCGCCTTCGGCAAACGCCACACGCTCGCCTTCAATGTGCACCGTCTGCGCATCGAGGCTCTCGAGATGCATCTCCATCCGGCTCTCGCCCTCGTTCCAAACCGCGCGATGTGCAAATCGCTCGACCTTGAAATCCGCATCCAGCTCGCGATTCAGCCGCACCAGCACGTTCTTGTTGAACGCCGCCGTAACCCCTGCAGCATCGTCATACGCCGCCTCCAGCATCGAAACAGTCTTGGTCCGCCCCGGCGCAAGATCGGTACCCAGCAGCAGCGAATCCCCAGCCTCCAGGTGGTCCCTCAGATTGCGCAAAACCCCGGTCGCTTCCACCGGAGAAAAATTGCCGATACTCGACCCGATATACAGCGCGAGGATCCGATGTCCCTCCGGCCGCGTGAGCGAAAACGTGTCGGTCACATAATTCGCCACCTGCGGCGCAACGCGAATCCCCGGAATCTCCCGCACCAGGTGTGCCGCGGCCTCATCCAGCGCCGTCGCGCTCACATCGATCGGTTGATACAGCACTCGCTCCTGGAACCGCGTAGCGGCATCCAGCAGCAACCCCGTCTTCGCTGCAGTTCCCGCACCGAGTTCGGCAATCGTCACCTCCGCGCCCAACTCCAGAAAAATATCATCGGCATGCGCTCCAAAGATCGCGCGCTCGGTCCGCGTCAGGTAGTACTCCGGCACGGCCGTAATCTGTTCAAACAGATGCGATCCCCGCTCGTCATAGAACAGCCACGGCGAGAGCGTCTTCTGCTCGCCCGCGGGCACCATCAGTCCATTCAAGGCTTCGCGCAATACAGCTTCGCGCAACAGGTCGGTGGTTTCGATCATCGAGTAAGTGCGCCTTTGAACATGCGGAAGTGTACTGCGAGAGCAACCTGCTTCCCGTGAATACGCATGATTAGGAAAGTTGGATGCGCCCAGCGGCAAATCGGCGCAGCGAGATTCACAGGAAATTTCCGCAGGGCCCAGGCACTCAATCTGTCGCCCGGGCGACGTCCATTTCCGTCACACCTCAGCCGTTAGCTCGCCCCATCCCTCGCCAGCCTAAGCCCGCTGAACTGCCACCGTATCCCCGGCTGAAAGAAGTTCCGGTACGTCGCCCGTATATGCGTCTGCGGAGTCACACAAGACCCGCCGCGCAGCACCATCTGCGAGCTCATGAACTTCCCGTTGTACTCCCCCAGCGCTCCCGGCAGCGGCTTGTACCCCGGATACCCCGTATACGGCGACTGCGTCCACTCCCACACATCGCCGAAAAGTTGTTGCGGCTGCCGATGATGCCCCGCCCGCGCCGGCTCCGGATGCAGCAGTTGCGACTCAAAGAAGTTCCCCGCCCCGCGCCCATCCGCCACATCCTGCGGAAGCTGCGTCGCCGCAAACTCCCACTCGAACTCCGTTGGCAGCCGATGCCCGGCCCACCGTGCAAACGCATCGGCCTCAAAAAAGCTCAGGTGACACACCGGCGTCTCCGAAAGCTCATCCAGCGCCTGCCATCCGCTCAGTGTAAACACGCTCCAACCACTCTTTGTGGCCGCATCCTGCCGCCAGTACAGCGGACATCGCCATCCCTCGGCGCGCATCATGTCCCATCCCTCGCTCAGCCACAACTCCGGCCGCGAGTACCCATCCTCATCCAGAAACGCCAGGTACTCCGCGCAAGTCACCGGTCGCGAAGCCAACCGGAACGGCGCAATATAAACCGAGTGCCGAGGCGTCTCGTTGTCGAACGCAAACGCGTCCAGCGCCGCCGGATTCGGGCTCACGCCCACCTCCACCACGCCCGGGCGCGCCGGATACCCCGGCGAATAGTTCACCCACTCCAGCGGCGGTGCCATCCGATCCGCAGAAGCCGCAAACCCCGCCGGCTTGTAAGCCGGATGCAGTGGATTCGTAAAGAACGCATGCTTGATGTCGGTCGCCGCCAGTTCCAGGTGCTGCTGCTCGTGCTCCAGCCCCAGCGCAATCCGTCGCAGCGCTTCATCCTCGGGCAGATGCTCCAGCATCTTCGCAATCGCCGCGTCCACATAACGCCGATACGCGAGTATCTGATCCAGCGGAGGCCGCGAAAAACTAGCCCGAAGCTTCTTCTCCGGCATCTCTCCCAGAGATTTGTAGTAGCTGTTGAACAGCCACTTGAAGTCCGGATTGAACGGCTGGTACGCCGCCACAAACTCGCTCAACACAAACGTCTCAAAGAACCACGACGTATGTGCCAGGTGCCACTTCACCGGAGAAGCCTCCGCGCACGACTGCACCATCATATCTTCCGGAGTAAGCGGGCTCGAGAACTGCATCGAGGCTCCGCGAACGGCACGGAAACGGCTAAGCAAAGCGGCGGCGATAGGCTGCTGGGTCAACATAAGAGAATCTCCGTTTGCCGTTGGATGCGCGCACCCCGACAGCTTGTTGCCCTGCCCGCCTCTCGGCCGGCAGCGTTGTGGGTTCAAGCATACGACGCCCGCAGCTAAAGGAATGATTCACCCAAATCAATCATCCAAGCGCGTTGAGAAACTTCGCCAGCGCAAACGCCGCAGTCGCCGCCACCCCGCCGATCAGCACCGTCTGCACCGCCGACCGCACAATCGACGACCCCAACAACTTCCCCTTCAGCCCTCCAAACACCGCCAGCGCCAGCAGCGTAATCCCCACCGAAATCTTCAGCGCCTCCCCCATCGTCGGCGCCAGCAGGTACGGCGCCAGCGGAATCGCTCCACCCGCGATGTACGACACGGCAATCGTGACCGCCGACCTCCACGCCCGTCCCGGGGCCGGCTCCTCCAGCCCCAGTTCAAACCGCATCATGAAGTCCACATAGGCTTTAGGGTTCGCCTCCAGCGACCGCAGCACCGGAGTCGCCGCCTCGCGGTCCACGCCGTAAGCCTCAAAGATGTCGTAAATCTCCTGCGCCTCGTCCTCCGGCCGCTCCACCACTTCCAGCTGCTCGCGCCGCTTCTCGCTGGCAAAATGCTCGCTATCCCCTCGCGAAGCCAGGTACCCTCCCAGCCCCATCGCGATGGACCCCGCCGCGATCTCCGCCAGTCCCGCCACCACCACCAGCCGCGTCGCCGATACCGCACCGGACAGACCCGCCGCCAGCGCGAAGGGCACCGTCAACCCATCCGCCAGCCCAATCACAATGTCCCGCACCGTGTCCGACGACTGAAAGTGGTGCTCGTTATGCTGCGACGGCGCAAGTCCGCTGGCTACAGGAGGATTCGGCATACCGGCAGTGTAGTTCCACCACCCAAACAACGCTACGTCCGATCGAACCGAGCCCGCCATAATCATCGCTCAACGATGGAACGGATTTTTCTTCGTTCCACCGCGTCTTCTGCGCCAAAATTCCGTCTTTATCGGTAAGGCCTAGACCATGAGACAGTTTCGCAGCGCCCGCGCTCCCCGCATCCCCTTCTTCAAGGCGCTGCCCACTCTCGCCACAGCCTCTCTCGGCATCCTCCTCGCCGCGCCCGTGCTCCACGCGCAGGACGCCTCCGACGCCCAGTCCGCTCGCCGCGGCCAGTTCGCCGGGATGCAGCGCATCCAGGGCGAGGTCACTGCCGTCAACGGCGCCAACCTCACCGTCAAAGCCGACGACGGCAGCACGTACCAGATCGTCACCACCGACAACACCCGCGTCATGAAGGGTCGCGGCAACACCATCAAGGTTGCCGACATCAAGGTTGGCGACGGTGCCATGGCCGCCGGCAATCTCGACGCCGCCACCAAAACCCTCCACGCTGCCATGTTCTTCGACGTCGACGCCGCCCAGGTCAAGGCCATGCGCGACAACCTCGGCAAGACCTACATCGCCGGCAAGGTCACCGCCATCGACATCGACAACGCCAAAATGACCGTCGAGCGCCCCGACCACGTCGCGCAGACCATCGCCTTCGACGAGACCACCTCCTTCAAGCGCGGGCGCCTCGGCCGCGGCGGCGCGGGCATGTTCGCGCCCCCGGGCGGCGGTGATCAGGCCATGGCCGACACCGGTGAAAGCATTACCCTCGCCGACGTCAAAGTCGGGGACCAGATCGCCGGGCAGGGCGCCGTCAAAAGCGGCACCTTCACCCCTACGCAACTCACCGTGATGACGCCCGGGCAGGGCCGTCGCCGTGGCGAAGGTGCAGCGCCCTCAGGCACTGGCTCCACGCCGCCGGCGCCGCCACAGTAAAACCCGCTCCAACGAGCGAAAATAAGATGAGCCGGTCCATTTCCGGCACAGGGAGACGTGTATT
>JAZKBC010000050.1:25543-33315 GCA_040388825.1 Acidobacteriota bacterium
TGCAAGGCGGACAGAACATAGCGGGCAAGACAGCCACCGCGGCAGCTCTTTGGATCGCAACCCTCACGCTCGGCGCGACCCTCGCCGCCGGGCAGGCTCCTGAACCGGCAGCCACGGCCACGCCCGCTGCTCCAGCGGCCGCTCCGGCGACAGCCACGGCCACTGCCGCTCCCGCAGCCCAGGGTGGCACCATCCGCGGCACCGTCATCGCCGGCGCGGCAGGCAAGCCCGGTGGAATCCCCCTCCCCGGCGTCGCCATCACCGCCACCAACACCCTCACCGGCAAAAAGTACACCGCCTCCACCGACGTCGACGGTGTCTACGTCATGAAGATCCCACGCAACGGCCGCTACGTCATCAAGGCCGAGCTCACCGGCTTCGCCCTCGCCACCCAGGAAGTCGTCCTCACCGGCGTCGAAGCCCAGGCCGCCGCGCAAGGCATCGCGATCGTTCCCAAAAACACCGACTTCGGCCTCGAGCTAGCCAGCCGTGCAGAAGCCGCCGCCACCCGCCAGGCCGCGCTCACCGGCTCCGCTACAGGGACCCAGTCGCTCTCGCTCACCACGGGAGAGGCTGACGCCTCGTCCGTTGGAGCCTCGACCGGCAACAACGGCGCGGCCATGCCCACGCTCGGCAATCTCAACGACAGCGTCACCGGCTCCAGCGCCTCTGCGGCTGACGACGCCATCGCCGTCAACGGCCAGGCCGGCCAGACCAACGGTCTCGCCAACTTCTCCGAAGACGAGATCCGCGAGCGCGTCCAGAGCGCCGTCGAGCAAGCCCGCGCCTCCGGCATGCTTCCCCAGGGCGGCGACCCCACCAACGCCATCGTC
The DNA here is from genome assembly GCA_040388825.1 of Acidobacteriota bacterium. Classification (GTDB taxonomy): domain Bacteria; phylum Acidobacteriota; class Terriglobia; order Terriglobales; family Acidobacteriaceae; genus Granulicella. The sequence continues at coordinate 26,377 of JAZKBC010000050.1, forward strand.
AGCATGCTCGGCGGCATGATGGGCGGCGGCGGCATGGGAGGCCCCGGCGGTCCCGGAGGTGGAGGAGGAGGACGTGGCAGCGGTGGTGGCCGTGGCAGTCGCGGCGGCGGCGGCGGTTCCTTCCGCAACTTCAACCCCGCGCAGCCGCACGGCAGCATCTTCTACCAGGGCGGAAACTCCGCGCTCAACTCCGCACCCTGGTCCCCAGCCCTCACACCGCTCGACAATCCCTCGGCCTACTCCAACCGCTTCGGAGTCTCGCTCGCCGGTTCGCCCTACATCCCGGGCCTCACCCAGCCCAACACCAAAGAGTTCGTCTTCCTGAACCTCACCGGCCAGAAGAACCTCAACGCCTTCCTCTCCTCCGGCCGCGTCCCCACTGCCGCCGAACGCACAGGTGACTTCTCCACCTCAACGATCGGCAACGGCGCCAACGCCCGAGCCGTCACCCTCTACGATCCAAAGACCGGCCTTCCCATCGCTGGCAACAATCTCGCCAACTCCAGCGTGCCCATCTCCCCGGTCGCGCAGAACCTGCTCGCCTACTACCCCGCGCCCAACCTCCCGCTCAACTCGCAGGGCTACAACTACCAGACCATCTCCAACGCCGGCTCCAACAACGTCGCAATCAACGCTCGCTTCGTACAACAACTCGGCCAGGCCACTGGCTCGCCTTTCGGCGGAATGCGCGGTGGCGGCGGTGGCGGACGCGGCGGCAACTCCAATGCTGCACCCACGCTCCGCCAAAGCATCAACGTCGGCTACAACTACTCGCACGCCGCCTCCGACGAACGCAACATCTTCCTTCCTCTCGGCGGCGCGCTCCAAACCGGTGGCAACTCGTTGAGCATCGGCTACACCCTCGGTTACGGCCGCCTCTCCAACAGCGCCACCGTCGCATGGAATCGCAACAACGCTCAGAACCGCAATTACTTCACCGACACCGCCAACAACCCCTCCACCACCACCGGAGTCGTGGTCCCCAACCAGACCGGCGGCTTCGCTGACGCGCGCTTCTACAACGGCCTGCCCAGCTTCAACATCAGCAACTTCCACGGTCTCAACAACCAGACACCCTCCGACGTCATCAACCAGACCATCAGCTTCTCCGACGTCGTCTCCTGGCGTCGCAAGCGTCACAACTTCCGCTTCGGCTTCGACGTCCGCCGCGTGCACGCCGACTCCATCGGCGGCAACAATCCTCTCGGCAGCTTCACCTTCACCGGCTATGCCACTGCCAATCCCACCGACCAGGCCGCCGGAACCGCCGGCGTCAACAGCGGTGACGGCTTCGCCGACTTCCTCCTCGGCCTCCCGCAAAGCACCTCTCTCCAGGCCGGCCTCTACAAAACCTACCTCCGCGAAAACGTCTACGACTGGTATGTGCAGGATGACTGGCGCCTCGCCTCCAACTTCACCGCCTACTACGGTCTGCGTTACGAGTACTTCGGCCCCTACAGCGAAAAGAGCAACCACCTCGTCAACCTGACCCACGACGCCGCGTTCAGCCAGGGATCCATCAACACCGTTACCCCCGGACAGAACGGCTACCCCACCAGCCTCGTCAATCCGGACTACGGAATGTACGCTCCCCGCTTCGGGCTCGCCTACCGCCCGAAGAACTCCGGCTTCACCAAGGACACCGTTATCCGCGGCGGCTACGGCATCAACTACAACACCGGCCAGTACGCCATCTTCGCCAAGTCCCTCTCCCACCAGGCGCCCTTCTCCAACACTCAGACCAACACCCTCTCCTCCGGCTGCACCACCACCACCAAAACCACCACCGCCAACATGACGCTGGCTCATGGCTTCGGCTGCTCCAACTCCACCATCACCAACAACTACGCAGTCGACAAAAACTATCGCCTCGGCATGGTGCAGGTCTACAACCTCAATATCCAGCGCACCATTCCCATGGGCATCGTGCTGAACGTCGGCTACGCCGGATCGTACGGCCGCAACCTCGACGTCGTCGGTTCACCCAACGCCACGCCCAACGGCGTCAGCACGGCGGGCATTCAGGCGTTCGACTACGAATTCTCCGGTGCCAACTCCCGCTCCAACCAACTCGTCGTCAGCGTGCAGAAGCGCCAGCAGAAGGGCATCTCCCTCGGCGCCACCTACACCTACTCGCACTCCATCGACAACGCCTCCGGTGTCGGCGGCGCCGTCGGCCGTCCCATCCAGAACTTCTACAATCTCCAGGCCGAAGAAGGAAACTCCTCCTACGACCAGCGTCACAATCTAGCCGGTAACTGGCTCCTCGAGCTTCCCTTCGGCCCCAACCGCGCCTACTTCAACAAGGGCGGCTTCCTCTCCCACGCGCTCGACGGTTTCAACCTCTCCGGCAACTTCACCTTCGCCACCGGCACCTATCTCACGCCTCAGTACTCCGGCAATCAGCAGGAAGCCAACAGCGGGAACACCTACCAGCAGCGCCCCGACCGCGTCTTCTCCCAGCCCATCAAGGGTGCCGGAAGTCTCAGGCAGTGGTTCAACCCCGCCGCCTTCACTGCCCCGGTCAGCGGCTCGCTGGCGCACTACGGCTCCGCCTCCCCGGGCTCCATCGAAGGCCCCGGCACCGTCTCTGTCTCCGCTTCGCTCTCGCGCACCGTGCAGCTCGGCGACACGCGCTCCTTCGAAGCCCGCGTCAGCGCCTCCAACGTCTTCAACACCGTGCAGTACAGCGGCATCGACACCAACGAGAACTCCGCCACCTTCGGAGAGGTCACCAGCGCGGCCGGAATGCGCGCCCTCCAGGTCCAGGCACGGTACAGGTTCTAATCATGAGAAAGCACGAAACACTCCACCGCTCCGTCGCCGCCCTCACCACCGCCATGCTCACCTGCGGCAACCCGTTCCTTGCGCTGGCGCAACGGGCCGCGCCCCCCGCCGCCCAGGCCGCCTACGACAACGCCGCGCAGCAGGGCCACCAGCCCTTCACCCTCAGCGTCAACGCCAACATCGTCCTCACCAACGTCGTCGTTCGCGACAAGAAAACCGGCAACGTCATCAAGGGTCTCAAGGCCTCCGACTTCACCATCGTCGAAGACAAAGCCCCGCAAAAAATCATCTCCTTCGACTACCAGAACGTCGACGACGCAGCCGTCCTCGCTGAAAAAACCACCGTCGCCGGCAAGGCCTCCATCGCCGATCTGCTCGAGCGCAACTTTGGCGCCAACCCCTCCACCCTCAAAGACCATCGCCTCATCGTCATCTTCTTTGACCTCTCCTCCATGCAGGATGAGGACACCGACCGCGCCGTCCAGGCCGCCCAGGACTACGTCAACAAGCAGATGGCCCCCGCCGATCTCGTCGCCCTGGTAAGCCTCTCCACCGGCCTCTCCATGGACCAGGATTTCACCTCCGACAAAGCCGCTCTCCTCCGCGGCCTCGCCAAGTACAACGGCACCGACAACTCCGGCATGGCCAACGGTGGCGACGGCACAACCGACGGCACCTCCGACGACACCACCGCCTTCTCCGCCGACGATACCGAGTACAACTCCCTCAACACCGACCGCGAGCTGCTCGCCATCCGCACTATCTCAAAGAGCCTCGAGCGCGTCGACCAGCGCAAGTCCATGCTCTTCTTCTCCGGCGGCCTCACTCGCAACGGCATCGAAAACCAGGCCAGCCTTCGCGCCGCCACCAACGAAGCCGCGAAAGCCAACCTCGCCATCTACGCCGTCGACACCCGCGGCCTCCAGGCCCTCCCGCCCGTCGGCCAGGCCAGCAAAGGCAGCCTCCGCGGAGCCAGCGCCTACACCGGCAAAGCCGCGCAGAACGAGCTCAAAGCCAACTTCAACTCTCAGGAAACCCTCGACACCCTCTCCAAGGACACCGGCGGCAAATCCTTCTTCGACTCCAACGACTTCGGCCCCGCCTTCCAGCAGGTCCAGCACGATACCGAGGCCTACTACATCCTCGGCTTCCACTCCTCCAATCAGGCTCGCGACGGCGCCTACCGCCACCTCACCGTCAAGGTCAATCGCCCCGACGTCAAAATCGAGTACCGCCCCGGCTACTACGCTCCCGCCGACTTCCAGCACCAGAAGACCGACGACCGCGAGTACGCTCTCACCGAGCAGATGCGCTCGGACCTCCCCGCCACCGACGTCCCCGTCTACCTCCAGGCTCTCTACTTCCGCCAGTCCGACGACCGCTTCTACGTCCCCGTCAACCTCGTCATCCCCGGCTCGCAGATCCCCTTCAACGCCTCCAAGGATCTCGACAAGGCCAACATCGATATCGTCGGCCGTGTCCGCAACTCCCAGGGCATCACCGTCGGCAACATCCGCGACACCGTCAAGCTCTCGCTCGATGCCTCCCAGCATGTCGAGCGCAAGAATATCCAGTACTCCACCGGCTTCTCACTCGCCCCCGGCACCTACCACCTCAAGTTCGTCGTCCGCGAAAATCAAACCGGCAACATGGGCAGCTTCGAAACCGACATCCACGTGCCGGATATGAAGAAGCTCCCCATCAAGATCAGCTCCGTCGTCCTCGCCAGCCAGCGCGTCGCCAGCAACAGCAAAGACACCGGCAACCTCCTCATCCGCGACGGCCTCAACTGGGTTCCCAACGTCGCCCACGTCTTCCGCCAGGACCAGCACCTCTACTTCCTCTACGAGATCTACGATCCCACCAAGGCCAAGGACGCCCCCCAACCCGCCGCCTCCCCCGGCCTCGAACGCCGTGCCGGCGGCCCCGTCCACGTGCTCACCAGCATCGAGTTCCTCTCCAACGGCACCAAGGTATACGAAACGCCGCTCGTCACCGCCAACACCATCAACGTCCCCCAGCGCAGCGCCGTCGCCTTCCAGTTCGACGTCCCCCTCGCGCAACTCAAGCCCGGCACCTACATCTGCCAGATCAACGTCATCGACGACGCCGGCGGCAGCTTCACCTTCCCCCGCATGGCTCTCCGCGTCCAACCTGCAGCAGCCCCTGCCGCCAGTCCCACTCCAGCAGCGACCACCTCAGCCGCCCCAGCCCCAACCGGCGGGCAGTAACCCGATCAGGCGGCAGACCAAACCGCCCGTCACACAATACAGCGGCTTGATCGCTCCACTCTTGACGATCCCACCCCCGCGGCGCATCATGGAGTCCTCCCTCTGATAGGAGGCTCATCATGCGTGTTCGCGCTATGTTCCTCGTCTCACTCGCTTCCGCCCTGTTGCCGGTAGCCATCGTCGCAGCCCAGCAACCGGCAGCCGCAACCTCCAACGAAGAGCGTGTCGCGCTGCACTCCGGTGTCGACTGGCAGCTCATCGCCACGCACCTGCCCGACCCCGCAACCGGAACAGCCGCCAACTTCGAAGTAGCCGCCGATGTCCTGCGCGCTCGCCGCTTTCCGGAAGATGCTCTCGACTATTACGGCTACGCCCTCGCGCGCGGCGGCGACCTTGACCGCCTGCTCAACAAGATGGGAGTCGTGCGCCTCGAACTCCACCAGGATAAAATCGCCCGCGAGCTGTTCCTGCGGGTGGTCCATGCCCACAAGAAGGACTCTCAGGCCTGGAACAACCTCGGCGTCACAGAGTACGCCGCCCAGAACTACCAGGCCGCCATCATGGACTACCGCCGTGCCGTCAAACTGAACAAGCACTCCGCGGTCTACTTCTCCAACCTCGGCATCGCCTACTTTGAGACCAAGGACATGCAGAGCGCCCGCGAAGCCTTCGCACGGGCCGTCGAGATCGACCCCTCCATCATGCGCGACCATGACCAGGGCGGCACCACAGCGCACGTGCTCGGCTCCCGCAACTACGCCGAGCTCTGCTTCGAAATGGCCAAGATCTACGCCCGCTCCAAAGACATCGAGTCCATGCGCGTCTGGCTCGCCCGCGCGTGCGAAGGTGGCTTCGACGTCCGTCACGGCATTCACGAAGAAGCCGTCTTCCATCCCTACCAGAACGACGCGCAGCTCAAGCTCATGCTCGACAACACCGCGCAGATCCAGAAGCGTTCCATCGCCTCCACCTCCACACCGTCCCTGGGCGCAGCGCCGGAAGCCACCCACCGCGTTCTCGCCGAATAATTCACGCGCTACTCGCCGGCACCCGCTCCATACGGGCAATGCCGGCACCCCGAGTCGCAACAGAACCCGCGCCGCTGGTGATACGCCTCCGTAAACACCATCAACGCCCCATCCATGTAGAAGTCGCCCGACTCCAGCGGCAGCCGCGCAAACTCCGCCAGCGCCAACCGCCGCGCTTCAGCGTCGTCCAACTCTTCACTCACGAAAACAACCCCGGCGAAGCTGCCGCCTGCGGTGCCCGAGTTACCCCCGCCTCCGCCCGCAGCATATCCGCCACGCTCCGCCGTCGAGCAGCCTTCACCGGCCGCTCCACCACAGGTTCCGCACCAGCTTCTGCAACCACTGCACCGTTCACGAACCGCACTTCTTTCCCCGGAACCGCCGCCACTCGTTCGCCCGGCACGACAATCCCTACAAGGTTCAACGGATCAGCCGCCGCCACCACAATCTCCGCCTCACCCACCCGCGCCGCCGACTCCCTCCGCGCCGCCCGCAGCGAATCCACCGCCTCCGCCAGCGCATACTGCTCCCCAAACGGCCCACTCACAAATCGCCCTCCACGAATCTCTCCACGCGCCTCCAGCCGTCGCAGCACCGGCAGCAAATCCCTCCACTTCGGCGCATTCGACTCCCGCGCCAGCAGATCGCGCATCAACACACCATAGCGACAAAGCAGCATCCGCGCCTGCGCATCCATCGCCTCCGCCGCCCGTTTGGCCGCCTCAATCGCCTTCTGCTTCTGTTCCTCGCTCGCCCGCGCCAGCTTAACCGGCGCATCACTATGCGGCGCCGTATCAACCAACAGCGACCACCTTCCCGCAGTCGTCCGCGCAAACGCCCTCTTCCGCAAACTCGTCGCCGCCGTCTGCGCCACCGCAACCGACTTCCTCCGC
>JAZKBC010000050.1:33325-34120 GCA_040388825.1 Acidobacteriota bacterium
ACTGATCGAAACCATCCGCCGAAGCCAGTCCCGCCGTCGCCAGCTCCCAAAGCGCCGTCGTCGTCTCCAGCTTCGTCAACCCAGCCATCCTCTGCAGGTCCGCCGAAAACGCCGCTCCATGCGCCAGCAGCTCCCGAACCTTCTGCGCCTGAGGAGAAAGCGCATGCGTCAGCACCGCTTCATCCACGCACTTCGCCGCCAGCGCCTCCTGCAGCCACTCCGCACTCTCGCGCAAAAAGAACGTAATCGGCGCCGCACTCGTCGGAATCACCCTCCGCGGCGCCGCCCCTTCCGCCGCCATCCACGCCGGATGCGGCGAAACTCTTCCCCACCCCACCACCCCCGCCAGGCACAAATTATCCAGCCATCGCGGATCGTAGTTCGCCACCCGCGCCGGCAGCAGCGTCCGCTCCCACTCCACCGCCGGAGCCTCGAACCCCTCCATCTGCTCAATCGCCGCCAGCACCCCTTCTTCGCCGCTCAACTGCGTCTGCGGCGCAACGTGCTGCCAGTCAAGCAACCACCGCATGAACACCGCCGGCGTCACCGGCTCCACCTGCTTGCGCAGCGTTCCCAGCGTCAGTCGATGAATCCGCTGCAGAATCCTCCGCTCGCACCACTCCACCTCCAGCATCGCTTCATCCGCCGGCTTCGCCCGCTCGAACACCCCACGCATCGCCAGCCCCTGCATCTCCATCGCCAGCAGCGCCTGCAGCAAACACGCAGCATCCACACGCAACATCGCCGCCTGCTCCAGCAACTCCCGCGCCGTATGCACGCTCAAAAATTTGAAGA
>JAZKBC010000051.1:0-1540 GCA_040388825.1 Acidobacteriota bacterium
GAAATACCGCGCCGGCCCGCCCACTCCCAGCGTCGTCAGCGGCCCCAGCATCACCTGTTCCCGAACCTGCACATCCACCTCCATCTCGGCTTCCACACTAAACCACTCAACCATCGCTCACCCGTCGGTAACCGATTCCCGCAAACGATTGAGTCGCCCAGCGAAACTTCGGGACTCTACCCCTCCCCCTGTTCTCTCCCTACAATCGCGGCTATGATGGAAATGTATTCAGTTCGTCGGTCGTTTTATCCCCGGGAGGCAATGACAGTGTATCCAGAGCTAATGGTCGTACCTATGCGCGAAGAGTTGACCCGCGTTGGCATTCAGGAAGCCCGCAGCGCATCCGAAGTGGAAGCAGCGCTCGCTCGCCCCGGAACAACGATGGTCGTCGTCAACTCCATCTGCGGCTGCGCTGCCGGCAAGATGCGCCCTGGCGTTCGCCTCGCCCTCCAGAACAACGCCAAACCCGATAACGCCATCACCGTCTTCGCCGGCCAGGACCGCGAAGCCACCGAGTGCGCGCGCAGCTACTTCCAGGGCCACCCCCCCACCTCGCCCGCCATCGCCATCTTCCGCGACGGCGCGCTGGTCTATCTCATGCAGCGCTCCGCAATCGAGTCCTCGACAGCTCCGGCCATCGCTCAGGAACTCACCCGCGCCTTCGATGCCTACTGCGCGAAGTCGGCAGCTGCCTAAGTCCTAAACTGGCACCTGGTCCTATCTCAAGCGGAGAGCCTTCGGGCTCTCCGCTTTTTCTCGTTTTCATCAGCATTTATGGCAAAACCCTAACCAACCAAACGCATTTCGCCGCTCAACTCTTTCCACAATCCCGCCGATAGACCCCTCGTATGAGTACCTCGAATCGAGTTCTCGCTTTCGCTTCGGCGACCCCCAGAAGTCCGGCTCCCGCCAACGGCGAGTCCTCCGAGGCCCTGCACATTCTCGTCGGCCCCAGCCCCGCCGCTGCTCATCTCTGGGACCAGATTCGTCGCGTCGCTCCCCACTTCCGCACCGCGCTCCTCACCGGCGAAGCCGCCACCGGTGCCGAAGCCGTCGCCCGCGCCCTCCACGATCTCTCCCCCGCCACCTGGCGCTCGTTCCTCTCACTCTCCCCCACCGACGCCGAAGACTACTTCGGCCGTCGCTCCTTGCAAGCCCTACCCTCCGACGGCACCGTCTTCCTCACGGACATCGAAAACCTCTCGCGCCCCGCTCAGACCGGCCTCATGCGCGCCATCCGTCATCGTTCCACCAATCCCATCCGCATCATCGCCTTTGCCCGCCAGGGCCTCCGCGCCGCGGTCAGCGCCGGAACATTCTCCGCCGATCTCGCCTCCGCGCTCACCGCTGTCCGCATCGGCCTTCCTCCCCTGCGCGAACGTGCCCAGGACGTCCCCATGCTGCTCAGCCACATGCTCCATCGCCGCTCCCAGCAGCTCGGCCGCCCCACTCCCGCACTCTCCACCGAATTCCTCGAAGCCGCCACCGTCTACCCTTGGCCCGGCAACCTCCATCAAATGGGCATCGTCCTCGAGCACCT
>JAZKBC010000051.1:1576-12721 GCA_040388825.1 Acidobacteriota bacterium
GCTCTTCGGCTGCAACGGCAACAAGCTCCGCGCCGCGGAAATCCTCGGCATCTCCCGCTCCACCCTCTACCGCATGCTCGACGCCTCCGCCAACTCCCAGCCGATTCCCCTCTCCCTCGCCGGTTGAACCTCGCAAGGCTTTGATAGCCTTGCAGTATGGCAACCAGCAGCAAGGCAACCAAAAGCAAGACCGTCCGCTCGGCCTCCACCACAGGACTCCGCGTCGCCGTCCTCGGCGCCGGCAAAATGGGCGGCATCCTCCTCCAGGCCTTCCTCAAGAGCCGCCTCTTCGACGCCTCCGGTCTCGTCGCCACAGTCGCGCACAAGACCCGCGCCGAAGCCCTCGCCGAAAAGCTCGGCATCTCCGTCACCACCGACAACCTAGCCGCCGCCCGCAACGCCGACGTCATCCTCATCGGCGTCAAGCCGCTGCAAGTCGCCCCACTCGTCGCCGACATCGCCTCCGCGCTCAAACCCGGCCAGCTCCTGCTCTCCTTCGCCGCCTCGGTCAGCACCTCCGCCATCGAAGCCGCCGCCGGCAAAAAGAAAATCGCCGTAGTCCGCGCCATGCCTAACACGCCAGCGATGCAGGGCGCCGGCATCACCGCCCTCTGCCGCGGCTCCCACGTCACCGACGAACAACTCGCCCTCGCCCAGCAGATCTTCGCCACCGTCGGCCGCACCGTCGTCGTCGACGAGAAGCACATGGACGCCGTCACCGGCCTCTCCGGCTCCGGCCCCGCCTTCCTCTACATCATCATCGAAGCCCTCGCCGAAGCCGGCGTCAACGTCGGCCTTCCCCGCGACATCGCCACCCTCCTCGCCGCGCAAACCACCTACGGCGCTGCAAAAATGGTCCTCGAAACCGGAGCCCACCCCGCTCTCCTCAAGGACGAAGTCACCACCCCCGCCGGCTGCACCGTAGACGGCATCCTCGAGCTCGAAGAAGGCGGCCTCCGCGTCACCCTCATCAAGGCCGTCAAGCGAGCCAGCGAACGCGCCCGCCAGCTAGCCAACAACTAGAGCGGCGGATCGCCTATCGGCCTCGCCATCCCACCGGTCTTCCTGCGGTCCTCGCAAGACTACAATCGTTACGTGGACACGATCTTAAATTCACTGCGTCGCTCGCGCTTTCTCTCCCCCTTCGCCGCCTTCGTCCTCGCCTTCATGGTCCTCGTCATCCTCGAAGGAGCCGTCGTCCGCGCCACCGGCTCCGGAGCCGGCTGCGGCAATCACTGGCCCCTCTGCAACGGCCAGGTCATCCCCCACCACCCCCGCCTCGCCACAATCATCGAGTTCGCCCACCGCTCCCTCACCGGCCTCTGCACCACCTTCACCATCATCCTCATCGCCTGGACCTTCATCGCCCGTCCCCGCGGCCACCGCGCCCGCCGCGCCGCCACCTGGTCCGGCATCTTCCTGTTCACTGAAGGTGCTCTCGGCGCCGTCCTCGTCCTCGGCGGCTACACCGACCGCGACATCCGCACCACCCGCGACTTCGTCCAGGGCATCCACTTCACCAACACCATGCTCCTGCTAGCCGCCTTCACCCTCACTTGGTGGTTCGCACGCGACGACCGTGCCTCTCTCACAGCACCTGAGACCCTCACCACCCCACCCCGCACCCTCACTTGGCTCACGATCTTTGCAACCCTCCTCACCGGAGCCACCGGTGCCGTAGCCGCATTAGCCGACACCCTCTTCCCCTCACCCTCGTTCGCCGCCGGCCTCGCCTCTGACTTCGCCACCAACGCTCCTCTGCTCATCCGCATGCGCTGGATCCATCCCGCTTCCGCCGCCCTCGCGCTCGTCTGCGCACTCCTGCTCTGCATACGCCTCCCCGCAAAACCCGCGCGCACCCTCCTCTCCCTCATCGCGCTCCAGTTCATTCTCGGAGCCGCCGACGTCCTCCTCCTCGCCCCCACCTGGCTGCAGGTTCTCCACCTTCTAGGCGCCGATCTCTACTGGATCGCCCTCATCGCCATCAGCTCCGAACTGCTGGCACGCACCCCCGCGCCAGCAGCCCACTCCGCAGCTCTCCAACCGTACTCAGCTAGCTAACCCACCAACGCTCTAGTGCTGGTCTTCAGGATGATTCGGCAGCACCGGCTTGCCCTCAACCCGGCGTCCAACATTCTGCGTTCCGGTCGCAGTCTTCTTCGCCGCGATCTTGGTTCCGTGCGCGGTTTCCTTGGCAGCAACCTTAGTCCCATGCTCCGTATCTTTGGCCGCAACCTTGGTCGCATGGGCCGTGTCCTTTGCCGCAACTTTGGTTCCATGCTCAGTATCTTTCGCCGCGACCTTCACTCCATGCTCAGTATCCTTGACGGCAACCTTTGTCCCATGCGCTGTCTTGTGCGCCACTGTCTTGGTCGCGTGTGCCGTATCGTGCCCGGCGTCCTTCATATCGTCCTTGACCGTCTGCGCCTGCGCTACACACAGCCAGCTCGCCGCACTCAGTACCGCAACCGCCATCATCATCTTGCGCATCGAAAAATCCTCCTCGGTCGCATACCATCCGCGGACCTCCACCGTAGGATGCACCCAAACCCCTCCGCGATGGAACATCTCTATTCGCGACCCACACCATCTGACAGGCACCAGCCCATCCACATCATCCCTGTGGTCGAAACTCCAGGCAATCCTGTATAGTTGCTCCGTCCGCAAAACGTACGAACTCAGGCCCAACAAACTACCAGTTGTTTTGCCTATACAAATAATCCTCGCGCCGGAGCCACCCCTCCAGCCATCCTCTGTACTAAGGTGAAAGAATGCCTCCAACAGCGGCTCTCCTGATGTTCTCAACCCAGCAGCTCACCCACCTCTCCCCGCCGGATATCGCCATCCTCGCGCTTTATTTTGCTGTGGTGGTATTTATCGGCTTCTACGTCAAGGGATCGACGAACACCAGCGAGCAGTTCTTCCTCGCCGGCCGCGAAATGACCGCCTGGATCGCCGGCCTCAGCTTCGTCTCCGCCAACCTCGGCTCGCTCGAACTCATGGGCTGGGCCGGTGCTTCCTACCAGTACGGAATCCTCGCCACCCACTGGTACTGGATCGGCGCTATCCCCGCGATGCTCTTCCTCGGCATCGTCATGATGCCCTTCTACTACATCTCCAAGACCCACTCCGTCCCCGGCTACCTCCAGCTCCGCTTCGGAGAAGGCGCCCGCGGCCTCGCCGCCATCAGCTTCGGCTTCATGACCATCCTCATGTCCGGCGTAAACATGTACGCAATGGCACTGGTGATGAAGATCATCCTCAACTGGCCTATCAACGTTTCCATCTGGGTTGGAGCCGCGACTGTCGGCGTCTACGTCATGCTCGGCGGCCTGCGCTCCGCCATCATCAACGAGGTCCTGCAGTTCATCCTCATCTGGGCCGGCGCTGCCCTCATCCCCATCCTCGGCCTCATCGAGGCCGGTGGCTGGACCAACCTCAAGGCCGAGATCGCCGTCAATCTCGGCACCGGAAGCTACACTCATCTCTGGTCCACGCTCGGCTCCTTCAAAGACAACCCCATGGGCATCAACTGGGTGGGCATCGTCTTCGGCCTCGGCGCAGTCATTTCCTTCGGTTACTGGACCACCGACTTCCTCGTCGTCCAGCGCGTCCTCTCCGCCCACAACCTCCGCGCCGCAAAGATGGCTCCCATCATCGGCGCCGCCTTCAAGATGGCGGTCCCGCTCATCGTCATCGTCCCCGGCCTCCTCGCTCTCGGAGTCCTCCGCGACCCGCACACCCACCAGCTCATCCACCTCGTCGGCGAAAATCAGGTCTCCGCCGCCAATCCCTACAGCTACAACGAAGTACTTCCGCTGATGCTCATCCGCTACTGCGGCCCGGGCTTGCTAGGGCTAGGCATCACCGCCCTCGTCGCCGGCTTCATGTCCGGCATGGCTGGCAACGTCTCCGCCTTCTCCACCGTCTGGACCTACGACATCTACGGCGCGTACATGAACAAAAAGGCCACCGACGCCCACTACGTCTGGATGGGCCGCGTCTCCACCGTAGTCGGCATGCTCGTCTCCATCGGCACAGCGTATCTCGTCATGCGTTCCGCCTCCATCATGGATTACGTCCAGGCCCTCTTCAGCTTCTTCATCGCTCCCCTCTTCGGCACCGTCATCCTCGGCATGCTCTGGAAGCGCGCCACCAACTGGGGAGGCTTCCTCGGCTTGTTAGCAGGTACGGGCTCGTCGGTCGCTATGTGGCTTTACACCAACTTCGGCAGCCCCGAGCACCAGAAGCACGCCCTCGCCGTCATCGCCCGCTCCCCGGACGCGCAGCCCATGGCCAACGATATGTTCCGCGCCCTCTGGAGCTGGCTCATCTGCGTCTCGGTCACCATCGTCATCAGCTTCATGACCACCCCCAAGACCGACGCCGAACTCAACGGCCTCGTCTACGGCGCCACCGTCATCCCAGACGACGGCGCAACCACCATCTGGCAGAAACCCATCTTCTGGGCCGGAGTAGTCTCCGTCTGCTTCATCGCCCTCAACATCATCTTCTGGTAGACAATCTCTAACCACTAGCCACTAATCACTGATCACTGATCACTAGAAACCGGAGGTTTCAAATGGCTGAAGGAACAGGCAGCGGCGAAAAACTCGACATCTGGTTCTTCGTCGGCGGCATCACACTCCTCTACGGTCTCGTCCTCATGCCCTACGGCGCATGGGAGTGGTTCGGCAATCATCCGCCCGCCAACGAAGTCCTCCTCCCCTGGATCACCCCCTACCACCCAACATTCTGGTGGGGCTTCCTTCTGCTCCTCTTCGGTGCCTTCTTCACCATCCGCCACCGTCCCCGCTAAACATCACGCACCTGAAAGGTTCTCGCAATATGGGCAGGCAAATGACACTCGGAGTCGTGGTCGGCAACCGCGGCTTCTTCCCCAGCCACCTCGCCACCAGCGGCCGTCTTGAAATGATCGCCGCCCTCGAAGCCGCGGGCATCAAGCCCATCGTCCTCACCCCCGAAGAAACCGCGCACGGCGCCGTCGAAACCTACGAAGACGCCAAAAAATGTGCAGCCCTCTTCAAAAAGCATGCCGCCGAAATCGACGGCATCATCATCACCCTTCCCAACTTCGGCGAAGAGCGCGGCCTCGCCGACACCCTCCGCCTCGCCAACCTCCAGGTCCCCGTCCTCATCCAGGCCACGCCCGATACTCCCGGCAAAATGGGCATTGCCTTCCGCCGCGACAGCTTCTGCGGCAAGATGTCCATCTGCAATAACCTCAAGCAGTACGGCATTCCCTACACCCTCACCACGCTCCACACCGAGACCCCCGACTCCGACACCTTCAAGCAAGACCTGGCGCAATTCTCCGCCGTCTGCCGCATCGTCAAGGGCCTCCGCAACGTCCGCTTCGGTGCCATCGGCGCCCGCCCCACCGCCTTCAACACCGTCCGCTACTCCGAAAAACTCCTCGAAAAATCCGGCATCACCGTCGAAACCCTCGACCTCTCCGAAGTAATGGGCCGCATCGAAAAAATGAAGGACACCGACGACGCCGCCCAGGCCAAGCTCGCCGCCATCAAGAAATACATCCCCATCGGCAACACGCCCGAGCTTGCCCTCATGAAAATGGCCAAGCTCGGCGCCGTCATCGATGGCTGGATGGCCGCCTCCGAGCTCACCGTCTCCGCCGTCCAGTGCTGGACCTCCATCGAGGAGTACCTCGGCATCGTCCCCTGCACCGTAATGTCCATGATGTCCGAGCAACTCATCCCCTCCGCCTGCGAAGTCGACATCCTCGGCACCCTCTCCATGTACGCCCTCACACTAGCGAGCGAAACCCCCTCCGCCCTCCTCGACTGGAACAACAACTACGGCGACGATCCCAACAAGGCCGTCTGCTTCCACTGCTCCAACCTCCCCAAGCACTTCTTCCGCGAAGGCGTGAAGATGGACTACCAGCTCATCATCGCCGGCACCGTCGGCAAGGAAAACACCCACGGCACCCTCGACGGCACCGTCAAGGCCGGCGACATGAGCTTCGCCCGCTTCACCACCGACGACTTCAACGGCCGCATCGCCGGCTACGTCGGCCAGGGCCGCTTCACCGACGACCCCCTCAACACCTTCGGCGGCGCCGGCGTCGTAGAAATCCCCAACATGCAGAAGCTCCTCCACTACATCTGCGCCAACGGCTTCGAGCACCACGTAGCCGCCAACTTCTCCTCCACCGCCGCTCCCATCTACGAAGCCGCTACCAACTACCTCAACTGGACCATGCACCGCCACGAATAGCCACCCCACTTGTTTGTCACCCACTTGTTTGTCATCCCGTAGGGATCTGCATTTGCACTTGTTGTTGCCGTTGCATTTGCGGTTGCGGTTGCCGTTGTCGTTGCCCTTGCTTTCTTGCTTGTCATCCTCGGAGAGGACCTGCTTCATCAACCTAGAAAGCCATCCCCACCCCAGGCCCGCAGCCACCGCTGCGGGCTTCGTTCATCATCAAACCCCACCCGCTGATTTACCCTCATAACACCATGGCCGCGAAGCGCACCCCCACCCCCGCGAAAAAATCCCCCGCGCGCAAATCCACCACACCTCGAGTCTTCGCTCCCACCCAATCCCGCGCCGACTCCCGCTACTTCAATCGCGACGAATCCTGGCTCCTCTTCAACCAGCGCGTCCTCGAAGAAGCCGACGACGCCTCCAATCCCCTTCTCGAGCGCCTCAAGTTCCTCTCCATCACCGCCTCCAACCTTGACGAGTTCGTCGAAATCCGCGTCGCAGGCGTCCTCCAGCAGCTCGAAGAAGACTTCGGCCTCCAGCAGAAGGCCGACGAAGGCGGCTTCACCCAGGACCAGCGCATGGACCGCCTCCGCGACCGCCTCCACGCCTTCGCCACTGACCAGGCCCAGTGCTTCAACCAGCGCCTCGTCCCCGCTCTCGCCAAAGCCGGCATCCGCATCCTCTCCTGGAAGCAGCTCAACGACGCCGACCGCAAGTTCGCCGCAAAGTTCTTCCATGACCAGGTCGACCCCATGCTCACCCCGGTTACGCTCGACCCCTCCCACCCCTTCCCGCGCGTGCTCAACAAGGCCCTCTGCATGGCTGCTCCTCCGCCACAAACGCCGCTCGCGCAGCTCTACCGCCGCAAAAATTCTCGGCGTCGTCACCATTCCGCGTTCTCTCCCGTCGCTACTCGCTCTCCCCACCCGCGCCGGCCGCCACGACTTCATCCTCCTCGACGAACTCATCGAAGCCCACGCCGAGCGCATGTTCCGCGGCTACGCCATCCTCTCCCGCGCCACCTTCCGGGTCACCCGCAACAGCAATCTCTACATGCAGGAGGAAGAGTCCCGCTCCGTCCTCGAAAGCGTCCGCGAAGAGCTCCACAACCGCCGCAAGGGCGACGTCGTCCGCATGGAGATCGACGCCTCCGCCTCCGACGAAATCACCTCCCGCCTCCGCACCAACTTCGAGCTCGACGACTGGCAGGTCTTCCGCACCTCCGCCCCCGTCAACCTAACCCGCCTCATGGACGTCTACAGCGCCCTCAAGCTCCCCGCGCTCAAGTTCACCGAGTTCCACGGCCGCCGCCTCCGCCTCGCTCAGTCTGCAGACATCTTTAGCGAGCTCCGCAAGCACGACATCCTCCTCCACCACCCCTTCGACTCCTACTCCGGCGTCGAGCGCTTCATCGAAGCCGGCACCACTGACCCCAACGTCATCTCCATCAAGCAAACCCTCTATCGCACTTCCGCTGACTCGCCCATCTTTCGCGACCTCAAGGAAGCTGCCCAGACCAAGGACGTCACCGTCGTCGTCGAACTCATGGCCCGCTTCGACGAGGCCTCCAACATCCGCTGGGCACGCGAGCTCGAAGATGCGGGCGTGCAGGTCTTCCACGGCATCTTCGGCCTCAAGACCCACTGCAAACTCTCGCTCATGGTCCGCCGCGATCCCGACGGCCACATCCGCTCCTACGCCCACCTGGGCACCGGCAACTACAACCCCGTCACCGCCCGTTTCTACACCGACATCTCGCTCCTCACCGCCCGGCCCGAGCTCACCGAAGCCGTGCAGCGCGTCTTTCGCTACCTCACCGCCGACTGGACCACCGGCCCCGAGACCTATCGCCCCCTCCAGGTCGCCCCCGTCACCCTCGCCAAAGACATCCTCTGCCAGATCGCCCGCGAAACCGCCCACGCCAAAGCCGGCAAGCCCGCCCGCATCATCGCAAAAATGAACGCTCTCCTCGACCGCGCCACCATCGAGGCCCTCTACACCGCCTCCCAGGCCGGCGTCGAGGTCGACCTCATCGTCCGCGGCATGTGCGCCCTCCGCCCCGGAGTCCCCGGCCTCAGCGAACGCATCCGCGTCCGCAGCATCATCGGCCGCTTCCTCGAGCACACCCGCATCTTCTGGTTCGCCAACGACGGCAACGAAGAAGTCTGGGCCGGCTCAGCCGACTGGATGCCGCGCAACCTCTACGAGCGCTGCGAAGTCGTCTTTCCTATCACTGACACCGACTTCATCCGCCGCCTGCGCGACGAGATCCTCGACGCCTATCTCCGCGACAACTGCAAGGCCCGCATCCTGCAACCCAACGGCGTCTACCTCCGCGCACCCCGCGCCACGCCTTCCTTCTCCGCACAAGCCTGGCTCATGGACCGCGCCCACACCGCCGCCAGAAGCCTCAGCGCCGCCAGTTCCACCGCCACCGTCGCCACTTCAAACGCATAACGCATCATCGCGTGCACCGCCTGCATCAAGACCATTGAGCCTCCGCTCTTTCGTTCGGTAGTGCTCTTACTAATTCACCGTAACCTGAAACTGCGTGTCGTGAATCACCGTCGTCTTGCCGTCCGTTCCTGATGCCGTAACCGTAAAGATCTCCGTCCCCAGCGGAGTCCCCGGCCCACTTCCACCGCCGCCATCGCTCGGATTCACCAGGTTCGTGCATCCCACGCTCGCCAGCATCATCGCGCTCACCAGCAGCAGCATCAACACCGGCCTCCGCCGCTTCACTCCCGGCAGCAACATCACCAGCAGCAGCGACGCCAGCGCCACGCCACCCGCACCGCGCTTCAACTCCGCATGCGTCGAGCTCGTTCCGCTCACCGCCGGCTGCGTCGTCGTAATCACCAGTTGCGACACACCCGTGCCTGTCACCGAAGTCGGCGTAAAGCTGCAAGTCGTCATCGTTCCCGAAGGCGCAATGCATCCCAGCGACACGGTCCCTGTAAATCCATTCAGCGCCGTCACGTTCACGGTTGCGCTTCCGCTATGCCCACGCGTGAGCGTCAGCGTAGTCGGTGTGAACGCGACCGAGAAGTCCGTCATGCTCAACGTAACCGCCGTCGAAGTCGACCCCACAAAGTTCGTCGAACTCCCAAAAACAGCCGTCACGCTATGCGTCCCCACCTTGAACGCCGTCGTGCTCAACTGCGCCAGCGCCAGATAAGGCCCGGTCACCGTCAGCGCCACCGTCCCCAGCGGAATCGTCTGCCCGTTGTACACGTCATAGAACGTCACGCTTCCACTCGGAGCCGCAGGCGAAGGATTGTCCTTTGTAGGCGCATCCGAAATCTGCGCCGTCAACACAACAACACTTCCGGCCAGCGCCGTCGTCACATTCGCGCTCAACCCAGCCGTAGTATTCACCGGCACAACCACAACCGTCGTCGGAGCCGAGTTGCTCGAGTTGTAATTCGCGTCCCCTCCATACACCGCCGTCACGGTCCCGGATGTCCCCGCGCTCAACGTCGTCGAGAACGTCGCCACACCTGCCACCAGCGGCTGCGTTCCCACCGAAGTCCCGCCCACATAAAACGTCACCGACCCCGTAGGCGCTGCCGCCGTGCTCGAAGCCGTCGTATTCGCATTCTTAACCGTCGCCGTGAACGTCGTCTGCTGCCCAGCCACCGGAGCCGCCGGCACAGACGTCAGTGTCGTCGTCGTATCCGCCTTCACCACCGTAAAGTTCGGCTGCGCCACATTCACATTCGTGCAGTTGAAATTGGTCCCCGCACACGTCGTCTGCACGTTATACGTTCCCGGCGAAGGCGCAGTCACCGTCGTAGTAGCCGTCGAACTGGTCGTCGAAGTCGGCGTCATCGTAGCCGTCGCCCCAAGCTGCACAGTCCCGTACAGCGTATAAGTCAGCGTCCCGCTCGGTCCTACTCCGTTGTTGGTCGTCGCGCTCACCGTCGAAGCAATCGTCTCCGACGATCCATAAGCCACGCTCGCGGGCGAAGCCGTAGTCACAATCGCCGTAGCCGGCCCCACGGTCACCGTCGCCGGCGTTGCCGTTGAACTCGAGCTATATCGCGTGTCTCCGCTATACGTCGCCGTGATCGTCTGGATCCCGTTCGACGTCAGCGTAGGCGTCAGCGTCGCCGTCGATCCATTCAACCCCGCCACGCCCAGCACGCCCTGCAGCGACGAAGTAAACGTCACGTTCCCCGCCGGAACCTGTCCACCCACTGTCGTCGCCGGAGTCACCGTAGCCGTCAGCGTCGTAGTTCCTCCGCTCGACACCAGCGTCGGCGTCGCCGTAATCGTCGTTGTCGTCGTCGACGTCCCCGCCCCCGTCGTCACCGAGTTCGAAGTATCACCCGTAAAGTTCGCGTCGCCGCCATACACCGCATAGAACGTATGCGCGGCTGATCCACTAATCCCAGTCGACGAGAACGAAGCCGCCCCACCCGTAACGTTGCCCGTCCCAATCGACGCTCCATCTTCATAGAACGTCACCGTCCCCGTCGGTGCCGTCCCCGTATTCGTGTATGCAATCGTGTCGGTCAGTGTCGTCGTCGCACCGTTCACCGGAGGATTCGGTGTAATCACCAGCGTCCCCGTCGTAGCCTTCGACCCACCGCCCGAGCTTCCATTCGTCGCATTGCTGTACAGGTAGTTGCTGTCACCCATGTACGTCGCCGTAAAGCTGTGCGAGACCGTCCCATTCAGATTGTTCAGCGTCAGCGTAGCCACGCCGCTTCCATTCACCGTGCCTGTGCCCAGGTCGGTAGCGTAGTCATAGAACTCCACGTTCCCCGTAGGCGTCGGATACGGCGCACCCGGTCCCGTCACCGTAGCCGTAAACGTCACGGTCTGCCCCGTCGTAAACGTCGCCGGGCTCACGCTCAACGCGCTCGTGGTCGATCCCTTCGTCACATT
>JAZKBC010000052.1:0-2824 GCA_040388825.1 Acidobacteriota bacterium
CTGTCGTAGTCGAGGTGCTCCGCGAAACGCCCGGCCTCCTCGATGGCCTGCTTGATCTTCGGGCTCCATCCGCCGCTCTTGGTGCGTGCGAACGTCTCGAGGGCCACGCCACGGTCGATGGATCGAACGTGGTAGATGTTTCGCGGGCTTCCGTACCTTGCGTCCCATTCGTCGGCGAACAGCTCCCATGGCAGAACGCGCTCAACCTTGATGCGTGAAGACGGATTGGCGTCAGAAAATAGCCGCTGCGTCATAAGGAATTTAGGAACCTTTCCAGGCCGAAAGCCGTCGAGAGAATGGTCGCGACGCTTTCCTCGAATATCTGTGTTCGAGACCTTGCGTGTCTTTACGCCCGCGAGGCAAGGGCCGTTGCCGCTCTCCGCACCCAGAATGAAATAGAAAGGGTTTGTCCCTAACTCATTGAACCGCTGGAGGAGTTCCTTCCCGCCTTCTACGGTCTCGGCTAGGCGGTAGAGGTCGCCGGCAGTCTTGGGATACTGCTCCGGGAGCAGAGCTTCCGGGAGCCAGAGCAGGCAAGCAGTGTCAGTCGTATCAAATTGTGACTGCTCGCCGTAACGGTGCCGGAGCCAAGAAATAATTTGCTCTTCGGTTTCGCCTACTATGGGTTGCGTCTTGCCACGCCAGATTTTGACGAGTCGGCTTCTGCCGTCCGGCTTTAGCAAGCTAAGGATCTTTTCCGAATCTCCTTCGAGACTTCGATTCCAATAGGAGTAGAACTCAGTACGAAAGTCAGATTGGTTTTCGCCACTTTCGGATGCGCAGATCAAACGATACGCATCTCCGAGAAGTTCTCCAACCATCTCCGCAGGATGCTTGAACCTTGCGGCCTTGCTGTCCGCGAGGAGGCAGAGAAGACCGTCCTCTTCGATATGGGGCCATGTCAAGAACTTGGGACGGTCTGCGAGAAAGAAGCGCGGTAGTGAGAATGGAGACTCCCCGTCCAGAAGGACGTGCAGACGGCGGAGGGCCACAGGCGTCTCAACGTGCAATTCCCAGCCCACCTTCAGGAATCGTCCGGCATAGGCCTGCACCTCATCGGCGGAGAGACGCCGCGCGTTGCATACAGAAGTGAGGAAGGAATCCACCTTCTGGATTCCTTCCT
Organism: Acidobacteriota bacterium; assembly: GCA_040388825.1. Classification (GTDB taxonomy): domain Bacteria; phylum Acidobacteriota; class Terriglobia; order Terriglobales; family Acidobacteriaceae; genus Granulicella. Next base: position 1,124 of record JAZKBC010000052.1, read on the forward strand.
CGTGTAACTGCAACGCGATGGCCCTGCCATTAGGCATAACGGCTGTTGCCGCCTTTCCTCACAGCCTCCGCCTCTGCCGACTTGCGAGCGATGTCGTCGATGAGAGATCTCGTAAGGGGCCTCGGCGCTTCGACGGAGGCTTGGCGCACTGACTTCTTCAGCTTCTGGTCAGATATCGTGAACTCCATCGGCGCCGGGCTACCTTCGGTAGGATGAGTTCCGGTGCAGAGAAACTCTCCGCTCGCGCCTTTGGCGATGGATTCATACTCGACCTTTGCTGCATGGCATGGCGGGTCGCAGTCGTCATCCTTGATGGGAGAGCTACTCGCAACAATGCGGCCCTCCTTACGGATTTGCGACAGTGCCGCCTTTGCATCCGGCGATACCTTCGCCTTATCCCCCAAATCGGAGCGGCTGTCGTTGGAGATCGAATGCCACGAGCAGTGGTGCGGTGCCTGAAGGAGATCGTAGGTAAGCACGCCAGGTGCCTGCTTGTGCTTCGCCCACAGCTTCTCCCAAATCAGAACCTCGGCATCGCCGCCGTTCAGGAAGTTCTTAACCGTCTTTCGCTCCGCATCGTCTGCCAGTTCCATGTTCAGGATCACGCTCGAATGATTCTTGCGCAGCTCCTCTTCTTCCTCATCTTTCGCGGACTTCGGCATAGGGGCGAGGAGCCGCGCCTTGAACACATTGCTCGCAGCACCGTTTACCGTCGTAATATCCTCATCCACCTTCACGACGATGGCGAGGATGTCGTCCGTTTTCCCGTCTTCATCTTCCCCCAGGATGAGGATGCGGTCTCCATCCTCTATGCCGGAGCACTTTTTCTCACGCGCTACTGCAACGCGGCGCTTGGCCTCCTTGTTGAAGGCCTTGGCGTCGTCACAGAGCTTATGTTCCACACCGGCCCGCCGAAAGACCATAGGAGAAGACCACATCTCGCCTATGGTGATCCGCTTTTCGTTATCGGGCTTTTTGTCATCGGCATATTCCGCCGGCGCGCCGAGGTGAAAATGGTTACGGATACCACGGCAGTGATCCTGATCGGGGTGAGTTGAGAGGAACGCGTCTACGTAGGGACGGCCATTGCTGTCACGCTTCAAGCGCTCCCGCAGGTCCTTTGCGACGTCGCGGGTTTTGTCGTTGGGATCGTCCGCCGCAGCACGGATGTTGCAGTCGATCAAGATGGTCTTCCCGGCCTTGTCACCGAGGCAGATCAGCGTCATATCCCCATTGCCTACGGGGAAGAAGGTAATCGATGTTGCCATACGGGTATCTCCTATGGAACTGGCCTCGTCTTGAAAGTCTGGCGGGTCGTCCCCTCCTTGAAATAGAATCACAGTAATTATACCCGCTATAGTTTTTATATGGCGAACATAATGCAAAAGGAGGCCGATTTGGCCGAAGAACAGCTATTGCCCGCTCGCTGGGGACAGGAACGGCGGCTAGAGTTCATAGAATTTCGCCTTCAGTGGGAGGGACGGGTTAACCGCTCCGACTTGGTGAATTACTTCTCCATCTCGGTTCCTCAGGCATCGCTCGATTTTGCGGGCTGCGTGGCCAACGCAAAGGCCGATGACGCGCGTGACGTGTTCATGACGCAGGCGGGCAGCCGGGAGTCGGCGGCGGCGATCACCGCGCTCGCGGCCACGAGCGGTTGCGGCAAGCTCCCCGGCAAGGCCGCCACGCTCCGCGGCGCAC
>JAZKBC010000052.1:2834-5466 GCA_040388825.1 Acidobacteriota bacterium
GATACCGGGAACTTGCTCCAACGAATGCGGTATACGACGTTGTCCAAAGAGCCTACCTCGCCAGCCCTTCATTCACGCCAACATTGATACGGGACTCCGCTGACGACTATCTGACTCGTCTATGGGCCACAACCGCAGGAACCATGAACAGTAACTCATCTTTCTTGGGCTGGACGCCATCAGTCGGCATTGTGCGCGATCCTGCAAGATCCGTGGATGCGGTTATCCTGAAGGCGTTCCTGCTGGCTATGCGTGAGAAACGTGTCGTCCGTTTCGACTATCAATCGATGACTACTGCCGTGCCGTCATCGCGAACGCTCTCCCCTCACGCATTAGCCTTTGATGGGTTTCGCTGGCACATACGGGGCTTCTGTCACGTCCACAACGACTATCGTGATTTCGTGCTCGGACGCATTAGTACGGCAGTACCCGAGGGGCCGACGAATATTGATCCCAAGAACGACACTGACTGGCACAGCTTCATCGAGGCAATCATCGTTCCGCAAGCTAAGCTCTCGATCGCGCAGAGGCAGGCTGTCGAGTCCGATTACTGTATGGAGGAAGGTCGCCTTGTTCTGCGGGTCAGGGAAGCTCTCTTGTTTTACCACCTGGAGCATCTTGGCCTGTTGGATTCCGCAGTGAACTCGAAGAAGCACATCGCGCTCGAAAACCAGGCGGCGTTGCGGTCATTTTTTGAAAAGCACCATATCGACACTATGTAACTTGGGGATAGAACACCATGGCAAAGTCACTCAAGCAGAAGAACCAGACGCAGTTGGTGACGTTTGTCTTGGTCAATGTCATAGGCTTGGGCGCAATCGCACTTGGTCTATCGCACCTCCTCGCGGTCGTAGAAGGGCTCACAAAGGGGAATTGGGCAATCGTGGGCAAGCTGATTGCGGTTCCAGCGGTTCTTACGCTGATTACAGGAATTTTAGGTTGGGCCATGCCGAACAGCGGAGAAGAAGTTCTCGTTTTTTGGAAAATTGGCAAAAATTGTTTGCCTTCTAGTCGAGCCTTCACTGCGTTAGGACCGCAAGACCCCCGTGTCGATATGCAACGACTCGCACTGAGGCATGGTCCACTTCCAACGTTACCGGCAGAGCAAACCGCTCTTTGGTACAGGATGTATCGAAGCCATGCGAGTGATGTCTCAATCGAAGATGCACACGGAGCGTATCTGCGCTTCCGTGAGATGACGACCCTAACTTTCGCGCTTCTCCTAAGCTGTTTAGCAATCTTCATTTGGTTCCATGTTCCAGGAAAGGCGCTGGTACTAGCATGTCTTATCCTCGTAATCGAATATCTTTTCCTCATGCTTGCTGCCCGAAACGCAGCAATACATTTTGTGTCGAACGTACTCGCCCTTGAGAGTTCCGCGTCTCAAGAAATAATGTCACCGCCCGCGTAAGGCGCAAACATCAATGGAAGTCATGCGACTGCATCTCCACATCACTAAGCGCCAGTACATGCACGGCTGAAGCTCTCACGTTGATAACGCCGTCTTGATTCTGGAGCGTGCCATCGACGCGGAGAAACTTTCCTCGCGTCACCGTGATGCGGTTCCGTTCGTAGAGCTGCGGATTAATAATGGCATTTGAAATACCCGTTTCATCTTCGAGGCTAAGGAAGATGAAGCCTTCGGCTGTGCCCGGACGTTGCCGAGCAATTACCGCTCCCGCGATGCGGGTATAAGTTCCGTCCGGAATTTCACGCAGGCTTGCGGGCCGGCAGCACACCAGCGGCATTCATCTCTGTCCGGTGGTACGCCATTGGGTGAGGGCCAAGTGTTACCCCAGTGCTTTCAAAGTCCGCAACCAATCGCTCTTCAGTGGTCATGAGACGTAGCGGTGCGTTGGCTTGCAGCTCGTGTTCATCCGGAACGTTCTCGAACAGCGGACCAGCGTACTGCCCAGCACGTTCGGCGTTCCAAAGAGCGATGCGCCTGTGATGCTTCTCTCCGGTCCAGTTGAACGCTCCGGCTTTCGCCAAGAGCGTTAGCTCGGACTTCTTAATCGACGAAACACGGCGGCGCAAGTCGTACTCAGAGGCGTATGGCCCGTCCAACAAACGAGCCTCTGTGATGGCGTCCGCGACTCTCTGCCGGAATCCCTTCACATACTTCAGCCCCATGCGACCGGCGTAGCGACCGGCATATCGGGCGCGGTCATCCTCGCCAAGTTCTTCGAGCGTACAGAACCAATCTGACCGCTGCACGTCGATAGGCACGATCTTGACACCATGCCGCTTTGCATCGTTTGCTATCGTGGCTGGCGAGTAGAACCCCATCGGCTGATTGTTAAAGAGCGCACAGGTATACGCCGCAGGGTAATGATGGCGCGTGTAGGCACTCGAATACGCGATGGAGGCGAAGCTGTGTGCATGAGATTCGGGAAACATAAACTCCTTCACGGTTGCGAGTACACGCATCACCTCCTCCTGTGCTGCCGCACTAAATCCGTTCGCTGTCATGCCTTCGTGCAGACGTATCTTCAATCCGGCAATGATGGACTCCGAACGTTTGCCACCCATTGCCTTCCGCAGCTCCTCGGCTTCGCCGCCTGTGAGATTCGCCGCGACCATCCCGATCTTCATCACCTGTTCCTGAAACAGAAGCACGCCAAGCGTTCGT
>JAZKBC010000052.1:5476-29974 GCA_040388825.1 Acidobacteriota bacterium
ATAAGGATTGACGAACTTTCCCGTCACAGGGCCAGGGCGGATAATTGCAACCTGCATGGACAGATCAGCAAAACACTTTGGCTTAGTGCGGGGCAGCGCCGACATTTGTGCGCGGCTCTCAATCTGAAACAGACCAACGGTATCGGCCTGCCGAATGCTCTCGTACACCGCTTCATCCTGCGGAAGCTGCGCGTAGTCTAGTTGCTCGCCGTAATACTGCGGGACAAGGTAAGCCGCATCCTTAAGCACGGCAATCCGTTGATTCATCGTCTTCTTTAAGCCTGCGATGAAGTTCATCACCGAACTGAAGCATTTGTTCCGCAGTCTCGTCATTGACGCCGATGGCCTTGAGCAGATCCTTTGAGGAAGCAGCATCTTTTCGCAAAACTGGAACCACCAGCCCAATCTTCTCCGTTAGACCGATCCTCATATCCTCCTGATGCCATCGAGGAAATTCAGCGGCTAGCTGAATGGGCGTTGTCATCTGATTTATGAAGTCAAGTGGAGTTGGCGAACTATCTTCCCAAAGCTTCTTCACCACATGTTCCACGCGAACCCACCCTTCATTCGTCTTGATTGGTTGGTTTACCGAAATCTTCCCTTCGAAGAAGCGATTCAAAGCGGAATAGTCATAAAGATAAACGCCGTCGAGTTGTTGATCGGTAGAAAATGGCATTGCGTTCAGAACAACAGGGACAAAAATGAGACCTTCCGGGACATCTCCAAATTGTTCTACCAACCAGGCCCGCCGTTCTTGAAGCGCAGCGGTCAGACGTTTTACCTGCTCCACTGCATCGTTCATACTTTCCATAAAGTAGAACTCCTGCGCCGCACTCTCAGATGGGAGCAAGTAATTCTTGCATTCCAGGACAAACACGTACTTTCCCCAAAGAACTACACAATCGAACTGGTACTCGTTCGAGTCGACTACGAACGTGAATCCTTTTGCAGCAATCCCGTTCTCTACGAATTCGTCAATCACCTCAAGCTCGAAACGTGGCCCCTTGTTCTCAAACTTGCTTCTCAGAGAGGTCAACCGCGACACCACAACACGCGGCAGGCTGGAAAATTGCGACATGCCGCGAAGCAAATAGAGCTTTCCGTCCCCAGATGTAATAACTGGGCAGTCAAACAGATCTTTGCTATCTCGTCCGAATGTGATCGTTGCCAGAAACGCATCCGCTTCCTGTTCAGAGAGAGAGCCGTTGCGGAGCGCCTGCATGAGCATGTTCCTGTCAATCTCAATCATGCTGAGATCGGCTTTGCCGAATTCCTGGTCGTAGCAATGTTTCAGCACCGCGTATCCCCGGGTCATCACAGCGGGGTTCAAGTTGTTAACCGATGTGCCCGAACCAAGATCGAAGTGATACAGCATATCCAACGTGACGTGCGTTGCTACTTCCTCGAACGACACGAAGCCATTGGGTGGAAGTGGAATAGCCTCGGTTGCAACATCTCCATAGTCGGGCTCAGGTAAACCAATGGCGTACATGTGCGTGTCGATTTCGGTCTGCATAACCCGAAGGCGAGAGATTGCAAAATAGAGATGATTCCCGAGGCGTAGGTCGAAATTGATGATCGTATCGAGTTCTTCTGGCGCCCCTTCGATTGCAGCCGATGTCATGTCTACAGAATCGCCCCAAAAGCGAAGTGTCTCACTTGCGCCAAGCACCAAGTCCCAGATGCTTGCAAGATAAAAATGCGCTCCTGCGATATGCACATCAACATCGACAGGAAGATCGAACGGCGGAACAATGAGCTTTCCTTCCTGATTCCACCATCCATGTTCGTATGCGAGCATACTTAGCGTCATCCGCACAAACTGCTCGGTGCCACCAAGTTGTTCGTCAACATCGAACGTACGCCCCTCCTCGCCACCATCGGAGACGTGAGCTCCGGCACGCCCTAAAAATGGTCCTTCTTTCGGAGGAGTGAGAGCCTTTTCGTGAAGGATCGCCAGATGCGAACCCGCCCATTTGATAACCGCCCATGCTTGATGTTCTGGTGGCAAAGCAGAGATATCAAGTTTCTTGACGGCGTCTTTGATGAGCCGGAAGACCAATGTGATGATCGTGGCTTCAGCTACAAGCGAGAACAAAACCTTCAGCGGATTCCCGGAAAGCGAATCCGTTAGAACTTCGATCAGTGCTTTGAGCCAATCCCCGCCGCGATAGCCGTTGTAGATGTCGATGAGGCAGCCGGTGTGCCGTACAAGACGCAGGAGCTCACGAGCGGCCTCTTCGTCAAGGTCTACTCCGTCAAGGAGTTTGCCCACCCGCTTTGCATCGCGTTTAGCGAGCGCCTGTCGAATTTCGGTCTTCTTGAACAACACCAAGCACGCTCCGTCAGTCCGATATCCCATCTCCACTCGTTGTTAGGAACAGTACCTTGCTCGAAACCTATAACTAGGGTCTCATGTTCGAACGCGTAACTTCAGGTCATCCCCGGAAGCGATGTCTTCGCGGACAATGATGGATCATCTCTCGGCAATACGCTTTCAATCCATTCGGACGGGATCGCACGCTTAACCAGTACATCCCAGGCCTCGGTATTGCGTTCAATGAAACCCGCAGATTCAAGCATCAATCCGATCATCGTTGGCGGAAGTCTCCAATCACTGAACGTACAGCATCCGAAGGCCGAAATCGTAAACGTGACTACTGCGGGCGTGCCGAGAGCTTGTATAGCCGCTTCGAGTTCGTCCGAAGCCATGTGGGCAAGACGTTGAATCGCCTCTCCTCCCCAATGGTCGAAGAAGACAGCACATCCCCCGTCGTGTAGTAAGCGTCGAAGCGGCGTCGCCCACACCTGCCCCTCACGATTCCGAAAGAAACCATCGTCGATATCTACGGTCGAAATCAGGCGGCCCAACTCCTCCAAAGTTGTGAACCGTTGGGTGGCGACCAATACTTTCTTCATCGTGCCGATCTGTTGTTCCAGGTCAAGCGGACGTAGCCCTTCCCGGCGCACCGCATCGAAGTCGAGAAGCCGCGTTGTGTGGAACACTCGAATGCGACGACTTGCCATCTCGCGACGAACGATTTCATGGGCCGCTTGTGTTGATGGTGTAGGCGGACTTGGCCGATGCCAGTGTTCGCCGGACAGCGCGGACGCCAGACTCGCTTGTTGTTCCGCCCGGATTGCGGGGAGCAGTGGAGTGATTTCCGAAGTCAGTTCCGCAGGCCATGATTCAAGCCTGTCGAGATCTACGATGGAAGCGCTCACTTCATGCGATGTGGTTTCGATAGGCATACACAATCAGATCACGTACCAGTTCAAGCAAGCCTGCACACGGCATCGCGTCAAAGGGATCACCGTGCGCCAAATCATTGCGCCGATCTGCGAGCGATGGTTTATTTTTCCCGGTTACGAAACCGATAGCATTGCCACCAGAGCGTCGCACCATCGGGATTTTCTCGTTCGTAAGTCCGTCTTTCTGTAGGCAACGGAGCAATGTGGCGAAGTCCGGTTCTTGCCCTCTGCGTCCCTTTACCGTATGCCCATAGCAGTCGCGCAGTGTTAGCTCCAGTGCTGTCAGGGCCACCAGCTCACCGGCCTTGATGAGATCGCCATACAGCCACGCGAGGAAGTAGAGCATCTGGGCACGACGGTACTTTGCGGCAACAACTTCTGGAATGTAGTTGGGTAGGCCAAGAGACGCCACGAAGCTGTGCCATTGTTCCGGTGTATGAAACTCAAGCCAGCCAGCGGGCACACCGTCAAGAGGCCAAGGAAGCAGCAACGATGCGTTTCTTGTGGCGCCGGCGATTAGTGGCAATTCGAGATGTTCGGACGGATACATAGATTACTCGCGGACGAAGAACGTGAGAAGGATATCGAGTTATGTTGGCAATGCGCCAATAGACATCAGGAAATTTTCATTCGGTGCGGAATCACTCAGAATCGAACCGATTGCACCACCTAGTAACATTGCACTATGCAGTATTGGATGATGCCGCTTGACGCTCACTATGACTCCGGTTTTGGAGCCATTGCAGAGTCATTTCGGGAAGCGGCTAAGGCACTGCGCGAAGTAAAACCCAATCCAGGTTTCTTCGAGCACTTGCCCCAAAGCTTTTTGTTTCGACATTCGGTCGAACTCTTTCTCAAGTCGGAGATCATCATCCTCCATCGCAGTCTCAAACTGCCATATGGCACAGAGCCTCACGACGGGACGCCTTTGATTCAGGAAAGCACAAAGTGGACGCCCATGTTCCGCGTTCATAGTATCGGCATTCTGTTTGCGCACTGGAGGTCTCTGATTGACCCGCGCTTGGCTGAATTGAAAGATATGACCAAGTACAAGGCTGACTGGAACATTGATGCGGACGCTGACGAGTGGGCCAGAATCATTGATGCTACCGACCCACGCAGTACGTACTCTCGATATCCATCAATTCGTGATCCAGTCGAGGACCGCTCCAAATCGCCGTTCAAAGAGACTGCCCAGGAAGACATCTTTCCCGCAAACGCGCCGCCCGAAAGACGTATCGTGGCTCTTGTCGTAGAAAACCAAGACCGCGAATTTGTGCGCGCCTACGTCTCGGATAAGCGAGACGAACAAGACAAACAGTACATGGAGGCGCTGGAAGCCATGTGCGAGATGTTGTTCAACTATCACGCGATGATGCGCTTCGAGCTCACCGGCGGTTTCTGAAACTCATTCCTAACGAATCGCAGGTCTTATGCAGGCAAATCGAAGTTTGCCGCTTTCTCCACCTGACGGAGAAAGACCGAGGGGCGGATGTCGAGCGCCGTACAGATATCGAAAATTGAGCGTAGCGAGGGGTTCGTTTTACCGCGTTCGATCAGACTGATGAAGGCTCGTTCGTAACCAGCCTTTGCGGCCAATGCATCTTGGCTCATCTTTTGCTGCGTGCGTCGCTTCCTCAACAACTCGCCAAAGGCGACAGAAGGATCAGTCCTCGAATTGGGTGTCCTTGAAGTCGCCACATCCCACTGTGGCACCGCAAGTATATTACGCGCTGCGTATAATACTTGCGGAGGCGCTTAAGCAGGCGGAGCGCGGCTTCGGAGTCGAAGTCCGACCGCGGGTAGTGCTAGTAGGCAAAAACTCCACAGATAGATAACGAGAGCTAATGTCAGTTCTGGATTTTTCCAATTGGGACTGTCTTGCGCTGACGTAGCTTCCGTGATGCTGGGAGGGCATCCTCATGATCGAATGCACAGACCTGACCGGAAAAGTCATCCTGTCGGTCACTCTCTTTGAAGACGGCAGTGATGGCCCTGAAATCTCCATTGATTTCGAGGATGGCTCCAACTTTACCGTCTGTCTCGGGGTCAGGATGACCCTTCAAGCGAAGTGGACACGCGATGATGGCGGTCAACCTCAGATGCTCAAGGACTACACAACGCTGGCAATTAGGAGATAGTCACGGCTTGTTGCAACTGGCGATAGCGCTCCGCTAACGTCCTCGATTCCGCCGTCAGATCAGGAGCGAAGCCAGACATCTTTGTGGTTTGCAGCATGGACACAAACGTCAGAATATCCACGGCGCTGATGGTTTTATAGAAATTGATGGGTCTTCCGTAATCCCCATCCTTGTACGCGCCGTGAAGAATGCCATGCCGGTTTGTCTTGTCCAGCAGGGGATATAGCTGCGAATCCTTGAAGAAGTATTCCTTGAGGAAGTGCAGGAACGCATCGAGCATATCCACAATCTCCTGCGTCGCGCCTATCCTGCGCTGCACCACATCGTCTTTGGCCTGGGTAAAGAGGTCGCGGAAAACCGTCTTGATGCCACCATCGGACTTCAGGCCGCGTCGTCGCGCCATCTCCCTTCCGATGCCTTCGACGACCGGAATTAGACCGCCAACAGCCACATGACGCAAACCTGAGAAGTGAGCCAAAATCGCTTCCGCAATCGTCTCTTGGTACAGCTCCACCACCGGAATCTGGGGATAACGGCTCACGACCATCGAAGAGAGCCGATCCGGTGTATAGATGAACGCAAGCACCCGCTCAAGATCATCAACGGTGAACTGTCCCTGGGCCTGCGTGATGTTCTGTGCGACTGTCTCCAGCAGGCCGACGCTGACGTAGGGCGGGACAAACCATCCCACACTCTTGAGAACGTCCGCTGCAGGCTGCAAAGAATGCGTCCGCATTGGGCCTCCTTGTTTCTCCAAAAGGAATAACAACTCCAGTCTCTCAGACGGATGCTCCGGTGGGAGGAAGGTTCCTCCCTACTGCGGCCGCTTTGCGTCCTTCGCACCCTCCACAGCGTGCCGTTCCTTCCCGCAACGCCCTCCCTGACAATTCCTGCGCTGCGCGCGAATAAGGAAGACAAGCCTCGCTAAGGGGCTCTGCCCCGATCGCGCAGCGCAAGGGGTTTCCCGCAGTCTTCCGCGCTGCGCTTGTGCAGACCTCCGCTGCGCTCCGCCCTCCGCTCTGCTTCGGGTGGGAGATACCCCTCCCCATTGCGCCTTGCTACCCCCGCCTTCGCCAGGAGGCGTTCGGCATGTACATGCCGCGTTTCAACGCGGAAGTGCAAAAGCAAAAGCCGACCAAGGAGCAAAAGCGATGAAAAAGACCGATACCAAGAACAGGCCGAGTATCTATCAGACCGTTACCGACCGCATCCTCTCCAGCCTCAAGGCTGGCGTGATTCCGTGGGAAAAGCCGTGGAAGACCCCACGGTTTACAGGCGGGCCATTCCCGCGCAACTTCTCCACTGGCAAGCCCTACCGGGGTATCAATGTTCTCTTGCTGTGGTCCAGCGACTACAGCTCTCCGTTCTGGCTCACGTTCAAGCAGGCGCAGGACTTGAAAGGCCACGTCCGCAAGGGCGAACGCGGTACACCGATTGTCTTTTACAAGCAGCTTCCCGAACCCGCCGAGAGGGACGGCAAAGGGAACGAGGAAGACGAACGCGCCCCGTTTCTTCTCTGCCATTACACCGTGTTCAACGTGGAGCAGTGCGACGGCCTCACGCTGCCCGAGATCGAGCAGCCCACGACCGCGCCGGAGATCGACGAAGACGAACTCTGTGAAGGCATCGTGACCGCTTGGGAGAGCCGCCCCGCCTTACATCTGACCAGCGCCAGCGAGTACCGAGCCTACTACCGGCCAAGCACGGATTCTGTACACATGCCCGCGCGGAGCCGCTTTGTGGATGCGCCCCACTACTACAGCACCCTCTTTCATGAGCTAGTCCACAGCACCGGCCACGAAAGCCGCCTCAACCGGACCTTTGGCGACCACTTCGGCGATGAGCTTTACAGCAAGGAGGAGTTGGTTGCGGAGATGGGCGCAGCCTTCCTTTGCGCCATCGCTGGCATTGCGAACGAACACACCGACCGTAACACCACCGCCTACATCCAGAACTGGATTTCCAAGCTGGAGGAAGATAACCGCCTTGTCATTCATGCCGCCGCCAACGCCCAACACGCTGCCGACTGCATCCTTGGCGAGAGCTTCGAGGCGACGAGCCAGACAGCGGAGCGTACAGAAGAAGCGGAACCTTTGGGGGTGGCAGCATGAAGACCATCCTTGCCATTCTCGTGAAGGCCGGAGGTTGGCGTCCTGACCTCTACCTCAAGATCGAAAACCCGCCTTACATGGAATTCGTTATTGAGGCCGTGGACGAGTCCGGCCCTTGCGGTCTGCCTGCGCTGTCCGTTGCGCACTACGGTGAACAGAACGGCGACCAGATGCGTGACCCGGAGATGTGCTTTGAGCTTGGCTTCGCCGGTGGCGCACACCTAAACCCGTTCTATTGGCGCAATGACTGTGTGGGCATCGAGCAGTGGAGCCGCTTCATTCAAGAGGGCAACTACTGCTTTCACACGCAGCTTCACGAGCAGCACACACAGTTTGCGAAGACGTGGGACAACAACCTGCGTGTACAGGGCTTCGCGGAAGCTTTCACGGACAAGTGCATCGTCGGCTAGTCCGCTCCTCTTGGAGCGGACGCCCGAACTGTGCCGCTCCCCGCTATTCACCCCCAACCCGCTCGAAAGGAGCAGATCATCATGCAGACCATAGCGATCACCCCCAACGCCGTACCGCAGGAAGTCCCTCTCTCCCTCTTGATTGAGTCAGCCACCAACCCCCGCCAGCACTTCGAGGAAGACGACCTCAACGAATTGGCGGAAACCATTCGCAAGTCCGGCGTCTATCAGGCCATCCTCGCCCGTCCCAAGGATGACCGCTTGGAAATCGTGTTTGGCGCACGGCGTTATCGTGCCTCGCAACTGGCAGGGAAGGAAACCATTCCCGCGCTTGTCCGTGAGATGAGCGATGTCGAAGTGTTGGAGGCCCAGCTCGTCGAAAATCTCCAGCGCCGCGATGTACACCCGATGGAAGAGGCTGAAGGCTATAAGCGTCTCCTCGCGCTGGCGGAGCCAACATATACCGTCGAGCAGATTGCCGCGAAGGTGGGCAAGACGCCCGGTTACATCGCTACGCGGTTGAAGCTGACTGACCTGTGCGATGACGTTGCCGCCGCATTCTACCAGAACCACATCGGCGTCGGTCATGCGCTCCTGCTGGCGAAACTGCCTGCGGAGATGCAGACCCTTGGGCTGACGGCTTCCTTCAAAGAGGTGTACACCGGGACAGGCGACAAGCCAGCGCGAATTCTTCTCCCCGTTCGCAACCTGCGTTTTTGGATTGAGACGAACGTGTTGCTCCTGTTGAAGGACGCACCCTTTGACAAGCGCAACGGCGACCTTGTTCCCGCTGCCGGGAGTTGTGTGGACTGCCCCAAGCGGACAGGGCACAACAAGCTCCTGTTTGCCGACCTGGGCAAGCAGGATGCCTGCACCGACCCCGGTTGCTATCAGGCGAAAGTGCAGGCGCACATCGCGGCTGCGGTCGCAGCGAAACCGCAGCTCGTACAAATCAGCACGTCGTACCGCGCACAAGCCGAAGACAGCACCGTCCTGTCGCGCAACAAGTACGTCTCCATCCGCGAGGACAAGCCCAAGGACAAGGCGCAGGCTAAACAACCAGAGTTCAAGACCTGCAAAGACACCATCACCGCCATCATCGCGGACGGAGAAGGCCAAGGCACCATGCAGAAGGTTTGCACGAACCCTATCTGCCCGGTGCATCATCCCAAGGACGAAGAGCGGACACAGGACGAGGCCAGCCGTGCGAAGTGGAAGGCCGAGCAAGAGAAGCAGCGCCGCGAGGAGGCCATCGCCAATACTACCGGCCTCCGCGTGCTGTCTGCTATCGGCTCCGCAGTGTCGGTACGGTTGCTCAAACGCGACCTGCTTTTTATCGCAGAGCGGCTGATGTCTCTGATGGATGAACACCGCATCGAGGCGTTGGCGCGGCAGCACGGTATTCGCCAGAAGCGCGACGACGGAGGCATCAAGAAGACGCTGACCGCCTACCTTCGCCGTGCGGATGAAGGCACCCTCTCCCGTCTGCTGGTAGAAGCAAGCATTCTACTGGCAGCATCACGCGGCAACGCCACGACGATCCTCAAGGATGCCGCCGCTGCGTACAAGGTGGACACCGAAGCCATCGGCCAGAAGGTCAAGCAGGAGTTCGCGGCCAAGGACAAGGCGAAAAGAGAGGCCAAGGCCATTCCGCGTAACATCCCTAAGGCAACGAAAGCCGCCTAACGCAATCCTTACAGAGAGGTCCGCGAACCTGCAGCCTCTCCGGTTTTCTTGCGCACTCGCGCGGGCCAGGAGACACCCCTTCGGTTTCTCCTGGCATGCTCTTCCCAATGGCTCACCCGGCCCCGGCTCTTCGGCTGGAAGACATTACGAAGGTGTTACGAAATTCGTGAGTCAGAAGTCTCACAGTTGTTTGAGACAGCCGGCAACAAGATCAAGAAGTTGGACCCTCCTCCGTCAGCTGTTTCGACCCTGATACTGCCCCCGTGAGCCTCAACTGCCCACTTCGCGATCGCAAGTCCTAAGCCGACACCTCCGGCATCCCGACTACGAGAGTCGTCTACCCGGTAGAAACGGTCGAAAACACGTTCTCTTGCGCCTTCGGGGATTCCGGGCCCTGAGTCGGCAACCCCAATCTCCAGATGGTGACCCTCCGATGTTGCTGCGGTGAGCAGCCGGACGGTGACGTAAATTTCGCTGCTCTCAGGCGAATATTTCACTGCATTGTCGAGAAGATTCACCACTGCCATACGCAGGAATGCTCGATCTGCGGAGAGCTGCCCATCATCTGTACTCATGATCGAAATTATCTGTGCCTTATCCTCAGCCAGCACCTTGACGATGGAGACGGACTCTCGCACCAACTGAGTGGCCGAGAATCTTGACCTGTCTAGAGCTATGGAACCTGACTCCGCGTGAGCAATCGTCAGGAGAGTGTCAATCATGGATGTCAGACGGGAGACTTCTTCCAACATGCTCCCAATCATGTCCCTGTATTGAACGGAGTCGTAATCAGCCTGAGCGCCCACTTCGCCGATGCTCCTGATCGAAGCTAATGGTGTCCTAAGTTCGTGCGATACGTCCGACGTGAATCGCTGCAACTGCTGAAACGAAGTCTGGAGCCGTTCGAGAAGATCATTCAAGACCCGGGCCATGTGCCCCAACTCATCGTCGGCATTCCTAACCGGAACTCGCTCACTCAATCGATGTGCTGTAATGTCTTCCGTGAGTTCGGCCATTTGTTTCAATGGATCAAGAGCCTTAGCAGCAACCTTCGCGCCTGCCGCGCCGGCCACGAAGAGTGCGAACGGCATAACGAGCATGAGAAGGCCGAATAGCTGGATTGACTGTCTTCTGATCGGCTCCGTGCTGTAACCGATCCGAAGCAAAACCGTCTTTCCCTCTATCGGTCGGACATGCGACAGAACAAGAACGTGAGTTCCGTCCGGCAGACGGAGACTGTGCCGATAGAACTCCGTGCTCCCTTCGTCGTCCGAACGAGGTCCGCCAAGGGTTTTCGTCCCGAGTCTATTGTTACGAAATAGAACAGCTCCATCGGCGCTCAAGACTTCGAGCAGCCGATCCAGAAGCATTCTGTGTTCCTCGCTGATGAAGTAGTCCTGCTTGAGGAGGAGTCGACCATCGGGGCCAAAATAGAGAAGGCCCTCGACAGTCTCCATATCCTGTATTTCTTCATGGTAAAGCTGGTCCTGAAGGTGCAGATAGTGAAGCACTGAGGTGACGCAGATGAATGCGAAGAGGATCGCACCAAAGATGCCCACGTACCACAGAGTGAGACGGATTCGAATCTTTGATAGTCCTTGGAGCACTCTACTCTTCTCCTGATCGCATCACAAAACCCACGCCACGAACGGTATGGAGGAGCTTCGACTTGTAAGGGTCATCCAGCTTTCGACGGATTCGGGCGATATGTACGTCGATTACGTTGTCCAGAGAGGTATAACGAACTTCGGTCTTCCAGACATTCCGTGCGACCATCTCACGCGATACCACGGTCCCTTTGTTGAGCATTAGGTATTCCAGAAGATCGAATTCGCGCTCGGTCAAATCAAGGGTCTGTCCACCTCTCACTACCGTCCTGCCGTTGAAGTCGATGCTTAGGTCGTTGAGCGAGATCCGCACTGGAATGGTTGGAGCAACCCTTCGATGAAGGGCTCGAATGCGAGCAAGAAGTTCGGGAAACGCGAACGGTTTGGCGAGGTAGTCATCCGCGCCTGCATCGAGTCCGCGGACTCGATCTTCTACCAGCCCTTTCGACGTCAGAACGAGCACTGGCATCTTGAATCCTCCCCGGCGCATGCCCCGAAGGGTTTCAAGCCCGCTCATCTTGGGGAGCATGATGTCGAGAAGCACCAGATCGATCTGCGCTTCCTGGAGCACCTTCAGACCCGCCTCTCCCGTGGAAGCAAGAGTTACCCGGTAGCCTCCTTGATGCAGACCTTCGGAGATGGCGTTGGCCAGCTTCCGTTCGTCTTCGATCACCAGAAGATGAACAGGATTATCAGCGGGATTTGAAGCAAAGGCTTCCATAGCCTCAACTTTAGCGCGCTTGAGGCATTCGTCACCACAGCCGTGGCGTAACCCACACAAAACTTCAGAATCCCTTAAGGCAAGTTGGTGCTTTGATAGGGAGTAAGGAACGGAATAAGCCCGACAGGAGTTCATGCGTTGCAGGAGACCAACTGACCATGTTGCCTACATCTCGTCGAGACTTTCTCCACCAGGCCGCAATTCTGGCTGCCAGTGGACTTGCTTCCAAGGTCCACGCTCAGCGACAGGTCGCACATCCAACATCTGAAGCACCCTCTAGGAATCAAAGAGCAGATTATCAGTTGATGATCGCAACGACGCCGATTGAAGTTGCACGCGGCAAATTTCTCTCGTTGACGACCTACAACGGTCAATTTCCAGGTCCTCTCCTGCGTTTCAAAGAAGGGCAACGAGTGATCGTCGATGTAAACAATGAGACGGACAGCCCGGAGGTAGTTCATTGGCACGGCCAGATGATTCCATCCGACGTGGATGGTGCCGTCGAAGAAGGAACACCATCCATACCCGCACATGGCAGCGCTCGATTGGAGTTCATTCCCGGTCCCAGCGGTTGTCGCTTTTATCACACGCATGTGCGCGCTGGTGCGAATCTGAGCCTCGGCCAGTACGGCGGGCTTGTTGGACCTATCTTCATCGAACCCCGCCAAAATCCAGGAGCGTATGACCGCGAAATCTTTCTAACGCTGAAGGAATTCGAAGCGTCCTTCAGCCAGGGCGGTGACATGGACATGAATTTTCTTGCACCATCGGCACCCGTCTCTTCGCTCAAGGAGCGTGGTGAAGCACAGATGAAAGCGTCCACGGACAAGGGTGCTCCAAAAGGCTATGAAGTAAGTTACGGTACATTCACGATCAACGGGAAGAAACTGGGCCATGGTGATCCAATTCGCGTCAGGCACGGTGACCGCGTTCTCTTCCACGTCATCAATGGAAGCGCTGGGGAAATTCGCAGCCTAGCACTGCCCGGTCATCATTTCGTGATCGTTGCGATGGACGGCAATCCTCTGCCATCTCCGGTGACGGTTCCCGTTCTCTGGATCGGTACCGCCGAACGTATCTCCGCCTATGTCGAGATGAATCATTCAGGCGTGTGGATCATGGGCGACCTGATGGATGATGACCGCCATCACGGGATGGGGATTGTTGTCGAGTATGCGGGTGCCGTGGGAAAGCCTTTGTGGGTTGCGCCGAAGCCTTTTAATTGGAACTATGCGAGGTTTGGCCGGTCGAACTCTCAGGCATCGGAGCCGGACGGCGTCTTCGATCTCCTGTTCGAGAAAAAGAACGCTGCGCATCAAGGCTTCAATCGTTGGACGATCAACGGAGTTTCTTATCCCATGGATCAGATGATGGACTCTCCGATGTTTCATCTGAAACGAGGCAACCGGTACCGGCTTCGTATGAAGAATGCCAGTGATGACATCCACCCGATACACCTTCATCGCCACAGCTTCGAACTCACGCGCGTTGCAGGTCAATCGACTGCGGGAGTCATTAAAGACGTCGTGATGGTCGGCGGTTATCAAGAGATGGAAGTCGATTTTGTAGCGAACAATCCGGGGCGCACGCTTTTCCATTGCCATCAGCAGCTTCATATGGATTTCGGCTTCATGGCGCTCTTCGACTACGACAGCTAAGAACAACAAGTAAGCCAACTGTCCTCTGATTACTAGCAGAAATAAGGATGATCGCTTGAACCGTCGAACACGACTCACATTCATCTATTGCGCACCGCTGATCCTCTCAGCAGGAGCAGCGACCGCGCAGAGCTCAGCTGCCGCGGTTTCGCTTTCTGATGTTGTGAACGAGGCTGAGAAGACGTACCCGTCGATAAGGGTCAGCCAGGAAGATCTGAACGCGTCCGCCGCTCGGCTGGCCCTCGTGCGGACGGCGTATCTGCCCCGACTGGATGGTGTTGCTCAGTTCAACCGTGGAACGCGAAACAACGTGTTTGGAAGCCTGCTTCCACAAGCCGTGATCCCTTCTATGTCCGGTCCTGTGATCGGAACGAACAACAGCGGTTCAGTGTGGGGGAGCGCGACCGGGCTGCTGGTCAATTGGCAACCTTTTGACTTTGGAGTCCGACACGCCAATGTCAGCGCAGCAGTCGCCGCGAAAGATAAGGCGATTGCGGCGAACCAGCGCACAGAACTTGAAATCGTTGCCGCTTCCGCCGACGCCTACCTGACGGAGCTGGCTTCCATCAGCACAAGATCTGCTGCCTTAGGCGCGGTGGAGAATTGGGAAACCCTGCGTACGAGCATCCACGCACTGGTAGCTGCCCAGTTGCGACCAGGCGCGGATGAGTCCCGCGTGGACGCAGAGAAAGCAGCAGCGATCAGTCAGCTAGCACTCGCGGACGAAGCAATCGAAACGAGCCGCGCCACCCTCGTGAAGTTTGCACCTGGGATCGGGACGGGAACCCCAAGTCCCGGACGCCTTGAGACAGAACTCCCCGATCTCTCCGGGGTGGATGGGTCATTCGTCCCGTCGAAAAATCCTGCGGTGGTTGAGCAGGAGGCAGCCGTCAGACAAAACACGAGCCAGCTCCACTCCATTGAGCGGAACTGGGTTCCGCAATTCAGTCTGGAAGGCGCCGCGTATGCGCGCGGCACTGGAGCAGAGACAAACGGGCAGCGTCTCTCCGGCGCCAACGGTCTCGCTCCGAACGTCGGAAACTACACGGCTGGTGTCAATATCACGTTTCCGTTTTTGGACTTTGCCAGTATTCATGCTCGCGAGTCCGAGCAAATTGCGAATCTCCGCGCAGCAAAGGCTACAAAAGACTTAACCGTCCGATCCCTGCAGGAACAGTTTTCTCAAGGAATCGCAGGGTTGAAAGCGGCCAAGACCATCGCCGAGAACACTCCTATTCAGATGAAAGCTGCTCAGACGGCACTCGATCAGGCAACAGCTCGATACAAGGCAGGTCTAGCTCCGATTGATGATGTCGCGCAGGCGCAGAGACTCCTCGTTCAGGCGCAAATGGATGATTCGGTCGCCCGCTTGAATGTCTGGCGAGCTTTTCTACGCCTTCAATTTGTACATGGTGATCTACAGCCGTTTCTCAACCAAGCCGGCCATTAGCAAAGGATTCGATCAGAATGCGTCTCGTACTCGCAGCGCTAAGCCGACCTCTTACCGTCATCGTGGCCTTGATAGCGATCGTGGCGGGCTTCTTCATGGCCGTCGGACGGATGAGGATGGACATCTTTCCTCAGGTCGGCAATCCAGTCATTTATGTCGCTCAGCCGTATGGCGGCATGAGCCCGGCGCAGATGGAAGGATTTCTCACCTACTACTACGAGTATCACTTTCTCTACATAACGGGTATTCAGTCCGTGGACAGCAAGAGCGTTCAGGGCGCGGCCCTGATGAAGCTCACCTTCCGCGAAGGGACTGACATGCAGCAGGCGATGGGCGAAACGGTCGGATACGTGAACCGTGCCCGTGCCTTTATGCCGCCTGGCACCGTCCCACCGTTCATCACTCGGTTCGATCCCGGTAGTGTTGCTGTGGGACTACTGCTGTTCAGCAGCGCTAATCACACCCAGGGTGAACTACAGAACATTGCACTTAATCAGGTGAGACCACTCTTTGCCACGCTGCCCGGTGTGTCTGCACCGCCACCCTTCGGCGGCAATCAACGCACGATTGTGGTCAACCTCGATCCCGATAAGCTCAAACAATACGGCATCTCTCCCGAGCAAGCAATCTCTGCTGTCAGCACCGGCAGTGTAGTTGCACCCGCAGGTAATCTGTACGACGGCACTCTCAACCGTATCGTCCGCACAAACTCAACTCTGGGGCCTGAACTCTCTGAACTGATGGACACCCCTATCCATCCCAAATCAGGCGCAAACATCTATCTCCGGGACATCGGAAGTATTGAGAATGGCACGGATATTGTCACGGCTTATGCGCATGTGGATGGCCGCCGCACCGTATATATCCCGGTGACGAAGCGGTCCGACGCATCAACGCTCGCCGTCATCAAGGCAGTAAAGGAAGCGATTCCGGGCTTCAAGAAAGTCATCCCGGATGATGTGGATGTACAGCTCGCGTTCGACCAGTCGGGGTACGTGTCAAACGCGATCAGCGGTCTTGTCCGTGAGGCGGCTTTGGGAGCTGTACTCACGGGCCTCGTCGTTCTGCTCTTTCTGCGCGACTGGCGGGGGGCACTGATCGTTGTCGCCAATATTCCTTTCGCTCTCTTTACGGCGGTCCTTTTGCTGTGGGCGACCGGGCAGACGATCAACATCATGACCCTCGGTGGCCTGGCGCTCGCGGTTGGCGTTCTTGTCGATGAAGCCACCGTTGAGATTGAGAATATCCATACGCAAATGATGCCGGGTGTTTCGCGAGCAAAGGCTGTTCTCGAAGCCTGCAGGCGCACTGTGATCGCCCGCCTGCTGTCGATGCTCTGCGTGCTGGCTGTATTTGTACCGTCATTCTTTATGAAGGGTGTTGGAAAGCAGCTTTTTGTGCCTCTCTCACTTTCAGTTGGCTTTGCGATGATTGCTTCGTATTTGCTGTCGAGCAGCCTCGTACCCGTTTTTTCAACGTGGTTCATGTCACGGACTCACCGAGGCGAAGAGACCGAAGGCCGGTTTGGAAAACTGAGGAAGTGGTACGAAAGGTATGTCGATCGCATACTGCAGCGTCGCCGCATCGTGATCATTGGTTACTTCGTCGTGACCACGCTAATCCTTGTGCTTGTCGCGCCCAGGCTCGGAACGGAAATCTTTCCTGACGCAAACGGGCCAGTCCTGCGCTTGCGAGTGAAAGCTCCAGTCGGCACACGAATCGAAGAATCAGAACCCAAGGTTCTTCAAGCACTCGATCTCATCAAGAAGACCATTGGACCTGAAAACGTCGAGATTACTTCCGATTATATGGGAATTCAGCCCTCTAGCTATCCCGTGAACTTGATCCATCTTTTCACCAGTGGCCCGGAAGAGGCGATCATTCAGGTGCAACTCAAGCCGGGCCACCCGAACGATGAGACGTTGCGGGAATCGCTTCGCAGGGCTTTTCAGAAGCAGATGCCTGACTTGAAAGTATCTTTTGAAGCGGGTGACATCGTAGCGCAGGTCATGAGTTTCGGCTCGCCTACTCCCGTGCAAGTTGATGTGCAGGGTGTCGATCTCGACCAGGACTATGCCTACCTTGCAAAAGTGGAAACAGAACTCCGCAAGCTTAACTTCTTGCGGGATGTGTCCATCGCGCAGACGCAGCAGTATCCAACGGCAGAAATTATCGTCAATCGCGACTATGCGGGGCAGTTCGGCCTGACGATGGCAGACGTCACGAACTCGCTCGTGCCTGCGACGGGTTCTTCTAGATTTATCGCACCGAATTACTGGCGCGATCCAAAGACGGGTAACGCGTTCCAAATTCAGGTACAGATTCCTTCCAACCGCGTTCAAGGATTTGGCTCTTTGTCGACGCTGCCTCTGGGCAAAGATGGTCAGACGCAGCCACAGCTCGATCAAGTGGCGACGCTGCGTAGTGGATTCATGCCGGAGATGATCGAGCGCTTCAGCGGTCAACGCGTTGTCAGCGTAACCGCGAATATTCATGACGTAGCTCTAGGTGACGCGCAGGAGAAGATCAACGAGGTGCTCAAGGGGATTGGCGCGCCCCCCAAAGGCAGCGCGGTGATCGTTCGCGGTCAGATTCCCGCCCTTGAAGATACGATCTCCGGCTTACGTGTCGGTTTGGCGCTCGCGGTTGCTGCGATCTTTCTGCTCCTCATGGCGAACTTTCAATCGTTACGGCTTCCGCTGGCGATTTTATCCACGATTCCCGGCGTTCTCGTCGGTGTCGTTCTAATGCTTCTGCTGACCGGTACAACGTTGAATATTCAATCCTTCATGGGAGCGATCATGGCAGTAGGAATCTCCGTCGCAAATTCCATTCTCCTAGTCAGCTTCGCAGAACAATCACGCCAAGAGTCGAATGACGTGTTGCGGGCCTCCCATTATGGCGCTACCAGCCGTTTGCGAGCCATCCTGATGACCGCAAGCGCAATGATCTGCGGAATGCTACCTATGGCCATCGGGTTCGGCGAAGGAGGAGCGCAGTCTGCTCCCCTGGGACGAGCCGTCGTCGGTGGCCTGATCTTTTCCACCATCACAACGCTTAGCGTCCTGCCAAGTATCTATGCGGCTCTGCAGGGACGCGCCTCCACCAAGTCCAACTCTCTCAACCCGGAAGACCCATCGAGCCGATACTATGCACATTCCTAAACATTGGGCCATTCTGCTGCCTCTTTCTATCGCGTCGCTGCTCCACGGGCAAGCCACTCCGCACGTTGAGATGGCGAAGGTCGAGAGCCGACCTTTATCGCGGACAATTCCACTGACAGCGTCTCTCGCGCCATTTCTGCAAACGGACATTGAGGCCCGTGTCCCTGGCTACGTTGAACGCGTCCTTGTGGACCGAGGAAGCGTCGTGCGCCGAGGACAACTACTGGTGCAACTTAGCGCTCCAGAAATGGGCTCTCAGACGAGCGCTGCCGAAGCCGCTCTTCATCAAGCCGAAGGAGACCTAAGCCAGGCACAGGCGCAAGCCGCCGCTGCTGCCAGTACCTACGAGCGCATGGCCGAGGCTGCGAAGACTCCGGGCGCTGTGGCAGGTAACGAACTCATTCAAGTCCAAAAACAGAAAGATGCGGCAGATGCATTGGTAGAGAGTCGTAGGTCCGCGGTCAAGACGGCGGCTGATCGTCTCAAGGCAACTGGGGACATGCAGGCATACCTGCGTGTCCTGGCTCCTTTTGACGGCATCATTACGGATCGGTTTGTTCATCCGGGGACGATGGTGACTTCTGCTGGGCAGTCAGCACTGCTGAAGTTGCAGCAGGTTTCTCACCTCCGGCTCATCGTGCCGGTTCCTGAAACGTACGCGGCTTCCGTCGTTCGCGGCAAGAGCGTGACCTTTCATGTGCCCGCGCAACCCGGCAAGAGCTTCAGTGGAACAGTAGCGCGCATTCCGCACGCGCTTGATCTTCAGAGTCGCAGCATGATGGTGGAATTGGACGTTGCGAACGGCGATGGAATTCTTGCGCCCGGGATGTACCCGACGGTCGACTGGCCTGTTGCATCTTCGGGAGAGCTACTCTTCGTCCCAGCGACGAGCGTAGTCACAACCACTGAGCGCACCTTCGTAATTACGTCAGAGAAAGGGCGCGCGCACTGGTTGGACGTTCAAAAGGGCCCCGTCTCCGGCGAGCAAATTTCTGTCCGGGGCGAGCTCCATCCCGGAGACCTCGTCGTAAAACGTGCCACAGACGAACTGCGAGAAGGAAAGCCATTGCGGTGATGACATTCAGACCCGAAACGCAACTAAGGTTGGATACTCATTGATGGAAAATATTCAGGAGCCAGTCCGAGGATCTGTCGTCGAGGTATTCCTCGTCTTCCTGCGTCTGGGCTGTGTCTCCTTTGGTGGGCCGATCGCTCACCTTGGCTACATTCAGAAGGAACTGGTGGTAGAACGGCAATGGTGCGACGAAGACAGCTACGCCGAGATCATCGCACTCGCTCAGTCTTTACCGGGGCCGTCCAGTAGTCAAGTCTCCTTCGGCATGGGCGTCCTCCGCGCCGGCTGGCTCGGAGGAGCCGCCGCGTGGACTGGATTCACCTTGCCCTCGGCGTTGTTGATGTTCGGATTCGCTTTCGGAACGTCCTTATTATCTGGACCCTTCGGGGTCAGACTGATCCACGGTTTACAGATCGTAGCCGTGGCGGTTGTAGCTCAAGCCGTTCTGACCATGCAGCGCTCGCTCGCTCCGGATCGGGAGCGCATTGCGATTGCGATTGTCGCTCTTGCCGTGGTGCTCTTCGGGCCGGCCCACCTTGCGACGCTGCTTGCCATCTTGGGAGGCGGCATCGCTGGCGTTGCCATGTTCCCGCCTCTCGAAATGTCGCAGTCAAAAGCAGCGGTGTTCCACGCATCGAAGATGGTCGGGGTGGCCTGTGGACTCTTCTTCTTTACTCTGCTTGTTTTACTGCCAATTGCAGCTCACGTTACGGGCAACTTAGAGATAGAGGCACTTTCCGCCTTCTATAGGAGTGGTGCGCTGGTTTTTGGAGGCGGTCATGTCGTTTTACCGCTTCTGGAAAACGCCGTGGTTGCGCCGGGCTGGGTAAGCCAATCAACATTCTTGTCCGGTTACGGGGCAGCGCAAGCTCTTCCGGGACCGCTGTTCACGTTTGGAGCGTTTCTTGGTGCGTCATTCCACGGAATAACGCACCGCATCCTGTTCGGATCAATTGGACTCTTCACTCTAAGCGCGCCCGGCCTGTTGGCAATGGCTGCAGTTTTACCTTTCTGGGATTCTATGCGGCCCATTCAGTTTGTCCACAGCGCTCTTCGTGGAGTAAATGCCGCTGTCGTCGGTGTGCTGATTGCAGCCCTCTTCACTCCGCTGTGGATCACGACCGTGCGGAACTCATCCGACTTCTGGTTTGCGCTTGTTGCCTTCACATTGCTAACTGTCTGGGAAATACAGCCTTGGGTTGTGGTCTGTGGCGTTAGTGTTTCTAGCTTGTTGGTGAGCTAAAACCTATCAAGCACCTGTGAGGGATCAGATGCTAAGCCGATTTCGTTGAACTTGGTAATGCACACTCTCGTCATTCAGCTAGTGGAGAGTTACTTAGAGATCGGATGAAGGCGAATGAGCGAGACCGGAGCCAGCAGCGGAGCAGGTGGGCCTTGGGAGAGTGTCCACGTCTGTCCTAATTGTGGATACGTCATCAATCTGGCGGATATAGATCTCCGAGCGATCACGACTGGAATCGTATCGTGCCCCCGTTGCGATTGGGCGGGCAAGATCGAGATTCAGATTGTTGGCACCGGTGGTTCGGCGCTCAAACGAGAGGAGAAGAGGTAGAGCCTACGCCGAAATCGGGAGTGGTAACTGTTTATAGGTGCTTACTTCAGAAGTTTTGCGGACGAACGTCCGCACGATTTCGCTCGCGATCTTGGAGTCATTATCTGCTCGGGAAACGAGGAACGTACGGAGGCGGAGGCTATGTTCCGCAAGCGGCCTGATAGTCACTCCGTTTCGAGCTATTAACAACGCTCCCGCCTTCACTAAGAATGCGACCGCCGAACTGTCCGCAACAAACGGAAATGC
Source organism: Acidobacteriota bacterium (assembly GCA_040388825.1). Classification (GTDB taxonomy): domain Bacteria; phylum Acidobacteriota; class Terriglobia; order Terriglobales; family Acidobacteriaceae; genus Granulicella. The sequence goes on from JAZKBC010000052.1 coordinate 26,571, forward strand.
CTCTTCCGGGGCGGTGATGTGCTGGATACGTCCGGGACGCACATTACGTCGTTCTGCCGTTTCGAGGATCAGATCATACAGAGGAGGGTGCAGCCTCCGTTCAAAGAGAATCCATCTACGCCCGTTCACGTCTGCGAAGGTGACTTCTGGCTTCTCCGCCAAAGCGTCTCTCCGCGCCATCGCAATATAGAAGGGTGAATCCGCGATCTGGATTTGGGTAAGCAACGCCGATTCTGGAGGCTCGTTAGCGATTGCCAAATCTAGTGTGCCGTCCAGTAAATCGTGAACGAGGTCCACGGAGTATTGGCTTGCCAATTCGATTCTCAGCTTCGGGTAGAGCGGAAGGTGGATAGACATCAGAGCCGAAGTGAGGAACGGGTCGGTATAAGGGGAACGTCCGATATGGAAAGGCACGTCCACGTCCTGCATCACGGCCCTAGCCGCTTGAACGGCTCGCTCACTGTAGAGGAGGGAAAGCCTCGCCTGTTGGATATAGGCCCGCCCCGCATCATTCAAAAGCACGCTTTTGCGGTTCCGAACGAATAGTGGTCCGCCGACAATGGCTTCAAGGTCCTGGATGTTCTTCGTCAGCATCGGCTGACTGATACGGACCTTCCGCGCTGCCCGCTGATAGTGCAGCTCTTCAGCAAGAGCGATGGCCGATTCCATCAATTTCGTTTCATTTCGCAGCATACGGGCTCCCATAAACTCTGAGTAGATGGGATGGGACGACGCGCTGGTGAACCGATAAGCGGTGCCAAATGAGCTTGATGCGCGCTAAACGTCCCACCGCTAAAACATTGCAAATTTAGATGCAATTTGCTCAGAAAAGGTAAACGTAATGATCCTTATTCTTCCTGTTGATAAGTAGCCTCTCTTTGTGAATTGGACACCGTATCGCATGGTGGGCCATCTTCGGAGCACGGTACGTTATCTCTGCCCTGAGCCACGCCGGGGCCGCTTCGACGGGAGGTTCCATGCTCTCAACCGCAAAGCCCAACCCCCGCAGGCTGATTCCTGCGTTCGAGCCATTGCTCGATCTTCACGAAGCTGCTTCGGTTTTGGGGATGCATTGGAAGACCTTGGAGGGGAAGGCACGCCACAAAGAAGTGCCCGCTTTCAAGGTAGGGAAACGTTGGAGATTCCGTTTAAGTTCCTTGGATTCGTGGCTGGAGACAGGCCTAAAATCGAATACAACCGATCAGGCCGCTGTGACTGGACAGGAGCGTCCTTGAAGTTCACACGGCAGCGTTTTCAGCGCGGCACCCTGCGCAAAGTTGCGCGGGCAGACAATCAATGGGCTTGGGAATACCGATACCAAGACCCCGAAACCAATAAGAGAAAATCCTTGTACCTGAGCGTGGAACAGTTCCCGACACAGACCGCTGCCGAAAGGCATCTGGGATCGTTTGTGCTCAAACTCAACGATGAAAATCCAACCCTCGCTGTATTAGACCCGACCTTTGACATCATCCTTGATCGTTTCATCACCGAAGAACGTTTGCTTGAAATCAAGAGCGTGCGCCCAGGTGAACGAAGCGATGACATCGGCGAACTGAGCTATTCAACGGCTTCAGGCTACCTCAGCAACATCAAGCGTATTCGGGAGAAGTGGGGAACCACCCGCCTCTCTCGGATGAAGCCGATGAAGATCCAGGAGTGGTTGAAGGGCCTTGATTTGGCACCGAAGACCAAAGGCCATATCAAGGCTGTCATGCACCGCTTGTTCGAGAAGGCGATGTTTTGGGAGCTGGTCGAATGGCAGCGCAATCCTATGCAACTCGTGGAGATCAAAGGGATCAGCAAGCGGCGCAAACGGCCACTGATCCTGACGGTCGATCAGTTCTTTTTGGGCTTTGAACTCGTGCCCCAGCCCTATCGCACGATGGTGCTGGTGGCGATCTGTTCAGGAGTACGCGCCGAAGAGGTTCTCGCGATCGAGAAACCGGACATTCATTTTGAGAAGCTCAGCATTCAGCTCTTCCGCGCGGTTGTCCACGGGCGGGTCAAGTTCGTGAAGACTGAGTATTCCGAAGATGAGTTGCCGCTCGATCCAGACCTCGCGGCGATCCTGTTGGACTGGATACGCCAATGCGAACCCGAGAGGCGTTCGAGAGAACCGGAATCGAGGTTGAGGAATCCGATCTTCTCTTCACGAGTCCAGTCACGGGACGCCACTACCACGCGTCGCCCATCCAACAGGACTATTTCCGTCCTGCATGGTGCTGCCTCGTGGCGTGTCCAACGTGTGGGGCCGGTGCCGGCGTCTGGTGTCTCACGGACTCGCCGGTGCCCAACGGAAAGCGTCTACCGATTCACGATGAGCGCTGGGAGGCGGCGGGCAAGTACGGCCATGTCGGCTGGCACACCTTCCGCCATACGTACCGTTCCTGGCTTGACGACACGGGAGCACCCATCGGCATTCAACAAAAGCTGATGCGGCATGCCCAGGTCTCGACCACCATGAACGTCTACGGCAACGCCCTGATGGAGTCCAAACGCGAGGCGAACACAGCAGTTGTAAACAAGATCTTGAGGAGCTCGTAGCGATGAAGGGAAACGTTGCCGAAATGCAGAAAACCCCACGGAGAATTGTTGGCTTCTCTTACGTGGGGTTATCTGGGGTTGGCGTTTCCGCTAAGTGGTTGCGGGGGTAGGATTTGAACCTACGACCTTTGGGTTATGAGCCCAACGAGCTACCGGGCTGCTCCACCCCGCATAGCTAGTATACGGCTGCTGAGGGGCTGGGTCAAACGTTTGGGCCGGAGCGCGAATAGGTGCTTGAATGGCGGCGTTTTGCTATAAGTTGTGTTGCAGAGAAGCAACCCTTTTGGATGTGCAAGATAATAGCGGAACTTTTTCCGGAAGATAGCGTCTCTCTTAGTGGCGAGAGTTTCGCCAGCGCATTCGCGTGGAATGAACCCGGTCTGGAGATGGCCGGGGCGGCCTGCGGATGAAGGTGCTCGAGGAGTGAGTATGAGATTACTTGGCGTTCGTGGATGGAGTGCAGCGGTGCTGGCCGGGGGCATGGTGCTCGGGACGGGTGCTTTGGCGCAGGATGGCGGACAGGTTCAGAGTTCGGCGGCGATGTCGGATGCGCAGGTGGAGTCGAATGTACTGCGGGCGCTGGCTTCGGCTCCGGAGCTTTCGACGCAGAATATTGAGACGACAACCGTGTACGGCGTGGTCACGCTGCGCGGCAACGTTCAGGATGAGGCTTTGCGCAGCAAGGCGGAGAACCTGGCGGCGCGGGCGGCCGGTGTGAAGAAGGTTGTGGACGAGCTAGCGCTGGGTGCGGAGGCTCCGGATGCCGGTGCGCGCGGATCGGCGTTGCCGGGACAGCCGGGGCAGGATCAGCCGCAGGGCGCGCCCCAGGGACAGGTGCTGCAGTCGGATGGAAGCTA
>JAZKBC010000052.1:30052-62622 GCA_040388825.1 Acidobacteriota bacterium
CTGATGATGACGCTGGCCAACCGCAGCAAGGGCCTCCGGGACCGCCGAAGGAGGCGCAGGGTGAGCCGCAGCAGGGACCTCCTCCTCCGCAGCCGGGCCGGCAGCCGATGGGGCCGGAGTACGGACAGGGCAATGGGCAGGGTTATGGCCAAGGGTATGCTGGCCGGCCGCAGGGTCCGGGCAACGGGCAGCGGGCGGGCATGCCGGTGACGATCCCCGCAGGCTCGATGCTGCGGATTCGCATCGATCGCGGGATTGATTCGAACCATATTCAGCCGGGAGCGCAATTTACTGGAACGGTGCTGACGGATGTGGTGGCGGACGGTGCAATTGCGATTCCGCGCGGGGCTACGGTGCAGGGCACGGTTGTGGACGCAAAGAAGGCCGGCGCACTGAAGGGCCGTGGCGAGCTTTCGCTCGCGGTGAACCAGGTGACGCTGGGCGGGATGGTTTATCCGCTGGCGACTGAGGCGTGGGACCGTGAGGGCAGGGACAAGACGGCCTCAACGGTGAACCGGGCGATCGGGCTGGGCGCGCTGGGAGCCCTGTTTGGAGCAGCAGCGGGCGGCGGCAGTGGAGCGGCGATCGGCGCTGCGATCGGCGGAGGCGCGGGCGTGGCAAGTTCGGCGGCGTCGCCGGGCGGGCGGATCATGATTCCGCCGGAGTCGGTGCTGACGTTCCGGGTTGCTGAGCCTGTCGGGGTCAAGACAGTGTCAGAGCAGGAGATGGCTCGGCTTTCGTATGCTGCCGGACCCGATCCGCAGCAGTCACGGCGTCCGATGCGGCGTTACTATAGCCCGTACTACGGTTATTATTACGGTCCGGGGCTGTAGGTCGCGTTTGGATATATAGAGTAGGATATCTACAATGAGTTGGGGGGCCGCGGAAGAGAGAGCTGCGGCCCTCCTTTCTTTTGGTGGGCGTGTGTGCGGTGGGGAACCGTAGAGCAAAGTGCAACGGCACGGAGCTTCCGCTGATTTATACTTTTGGGGAGCCCCTGCACGCAGGCTTGGTGCGCCTCAGGATGAGGCGAAGTCCAACCGTGCGCAAAAATCCCGGGCAGACGAGCGTCTCGCGAAGTGAGACCCGTTCGAATTGAAGGTCGTTAGCCAAGCATGATCCGCATTCTGCAGCAGGACAACGCATTCACCAAAACCGTTTTTGCGGTCATTATCGGCGCAACCATCATCCTGATGGTCATCTTCCTCGTCCCCGGCATCTTCGACAACGGAGCGCAGAACGACGCGTCGCTGTTTGCGACGGTGAAGGAACCCGGCGTTCTGGGCAAACTGTGGGGCGAGACCTCGCCTATCAAGTTGCAGGAAGTGCAGCGGATGGCGGAGCAGCAGATGCAGCAGCAGGGCTTTCCGCAGCAGTATCTGCCGTTGCTGATCAATCGCGCCGGGCAGCTCCAGGTGGAGCGCATGGTGCTGCAGCATGAGGCCGACAAGCTTGGCCTGCAGGTGAGCGACGCTGACCTGGCCACCTATCTGAAGACCGGACCGTACGCCGAGGTGCTATTCCCGGGCGGCAAGTTCATTGGGCAGGACCACTACATCGACTTTGTGCAGCAGTACGGTCTCGCCGTTACGGATTTTGAGAACGAGCTGAAGAGCGAGTTGGAGCTGCAACGGCTGCAGACGCTGGTGACCGGCGGCGTGACGGTTTCTGACGCAGCGGTGCGGGCTGACTATATGCAGTCGGGTACGAAGGTGAAGTTCGATTACGCGGTGGTTTCGTCCGGTGACGTGATGAAGAACATCAACGCGACTGACGCCGACCTGCAGGACTACTTCAAGAAGAATGCCGCTCGCTATGCGACGGCGGTTCCCGAGACGCGGCAGATTGCGTTCTTCTCGTTCGACAACTCGCAGATCCCCGGTGGAGCGCCGCAGGTGAGCGATGCTGACGTGCAGGCATACTACAACGCGCACCAGGCGCAGTACCAGACTCCGGCGCAGGTGCAGACGCGGCACATTCTGATCACTGTTCCCTCGGGTGGGGACAAGAAGGCCGATGCGGATGCGAAGGCCAAGGCTGCGGATGTGCTGAAGCAGTTGAAGGCGGGTGCGAAGTTTGCGGATCTGGCGAAGAAGTATTCGGATGACCCGGGCAGCAAGGACAAGGGCGGCGAACTCCCGATGATTCCGGTATCAGGCCTGGATCCGGCGTATGGAAATGCAGCGATGGCGCTGAACCCGGGACAGACGTCTGACCTGGTGCGGTCGCAGTTCGGCTACCACATCATCCAGACCGAGGCGAAGCAGGACGCACATGTGAAGAGCCTTGCCGAGGTGAAGGACGGGATTGTGGCGCAGTTGCAGGGCCAGAAGGCTGCTGGGCAGGCGCAGGATTATGCGTCGAAGCTGGCGAGTGAAGCGGCCAAGAATGGCATGCAGAAGACTGCTGACGCCCATGGGCTGCACCTGCAGACGACGGACTACGTTGGACAGACAGGCGTGATTGGCAGCCTGCCGGATTCGGCGGCGCTGATCAAGGCGGCGTTCTCGACGGCCAAGGGCGTGGCTCCGGCCACGGCTCCTACCGGCGAAGGCTATGCGGTGTTCCAGGTAGCCGATGTGAAGGCGGCCCATGCACCGGATTTTGAGGCGTTCAAGCCGCAGTTGCTGACCGACTATCGCGAGCAGCGGGTACCTGAGTTGCTGAATGCGGAGCTGATCAAGCTTTCGGATCGCGCGAAGATTCTCGGTGACCTGAAGAAGGCGGCCGCGGAGATGAACGTTCCGGTGAAGTCGAGCGACTTGGTGGGACGCGAGGCGCAGGTTCCGGACATCGGTTCGCTGACCGGACCGGCTTCGGTGGTGTTCTCGCTGCCGAAGGGCGGCATCTCGGGGCCGATCAACGAGGGACCGAATGGATCGGTGCTGCAGTTGACCGACAAGCAGGAGCCGACTCCCGAAGATGTAGCCAAGAACCTGGAGATCAGCCGCGAGAAGCTGCTGAACCAGAAGCGCCAGGAGGTGTTCGGCGTGTTTGCCGGAGCTCTGATGCAGCGTTATGAGAAGGCCGGCGCGATCATTTACAGCAAGAAGCAGGGCGCCTCACCGCTGGGGCTTTAGGATAAGGCTCAGGAGCCGGCGGAGCGATCCGCCGGCGATGAGCGTTCGCGGCCGGTGAGGCCGTGGGCCTCGGGGGGAGAGGCAATGACAGCGGAACGTATCTCGGGGGTGCTGCTGCATGTCACGTCGCTGCCGTCTTATGGTGGCGTTGGTGACTTTGGTCCGGCGGCCTATACTTTCGTCGACTTTCTGGTCGCAGCCAAGCAGAGAATGTGGCAGGTTCTTCCACTGAGCCCAACGGGCTATGGGAGCTCGCCGTACTCGGCGCTGTCTGCGTTTGCGGGAAACCCGTTGCTGGTGAGCCTGGAAGTTCTGGTGAAGCAGGGATGGATTGCCGAGGAACGCATCGCGGGCCTGCCCGGGCGCGAAGGGCCAGCAGACTTTGGCGTGGCCTTCGAGCGCAAGACCCCGCTGGTGGAAGAGGCCGCGGCGAACTTTCTGGATCACGCAGGCGATGACGACCGTGCTCACTTTCAGCGATTCTGCCAGGACAACATTGCGTGGCTCACCGACTATGCGATGTTCAATGTGCTGCGGCGGCGGTTCAACTACAAGAGTTGGAACGAGTGGCCGGTGGAGTATGCTCTGCGCGACTCGGATGCGATGACCCGGTTGATGACCGACAGCGGACGCGAGCTGGCAATCGAACAGGTGGTGCAGTTCTTCTTCAACGAGCAGTGGATGGCGTTGCGCGCTTACTGCGGCGAGCGGAAGATTCGTATCCTTGGCGACGTCGCCATCTTTGTGAGCTACGACAGCGCGGATGTCTGGACGCATCCTGAGATTTTCGAGCTGGATGAACAACGCAAGCCGATCCGCGTGTCGGGTGTGCCTCCCGACTATTTTTCGAAGACAGGGCAGCTGTGGGGTAATCCGCTGTACAAGTGGTCGCTGCTGGAGGAACACGGGTTCGATTGGTGGGTGGCACGAATTCGCCGCGCGCTGACGCTGTATGACGACGTGCGGCTGGATCACTTCCGCGGCTTCGAGGCTTATTGGTCCGTCGCGGCAACGGAGACGACGGCGATCAACGGGCAGTGGGTGAAGGCTCCGGGGCACTCGCTGTTTCAGCGGCTGAAGGAGATCTTCGGCGAGCTTCCGTTTATTGCGGAGGACCTGGGACTCATCACTCCGGAGGTGGATGAGTTGCGCGAATACTTTGGCATGCCGGGGATGAGGATCCTGCAGTTCGGCTTTGCGGATCGCGGAGGGCACTTGTACCTGCCGCATCGTTATGTGCCGAACACCGTGGTTTACACCGGGACGCATGACAACAACACGACGCTGGGTTGGTGGCGTGACGATGCGACGGATGTGGAGAAGGTGAACTCGCAGATCTATCTTGGGCCGGTGGAGCACGAAGGGCGCATCGTGTGGGAGATGATTCGCGCGGCGGCCGGATCAGTGGCGACGACTTGCATCATTCCACTGCAGGACATTCTGCACCTGGGCAGCGAAGCGAGGATGAACACGCCCGCCGCGCCGGAGGGGAACTGGACGTGGCGGTATGCTCCGGATGCACTGCATCCTGATTTCGCGGCAAAGATGGCGGTGCTGATGGAGATGACCGATCGCGATGGCTATCAGAAGCCGATTGAGGGCGAGGGTGCGGGTGGACCTACGGACGAGCAGCATCTGCGCGTGGACGAGGGATCCAGCCGATAGCCGGATGTGCAGGAGTGCGCGGGTGGTTGGGGGTCGCGTACACTGGAGAAAACGAGGAGAAACGCTGTGCCTTTATCCGGAGAAGCTATTCGCACGATGAACTATGTTGATGACATTTCGGTGACGCTGCGCCGAATTCTGTCGACGCTGCCGGTGTTGACGGCCGAGGAGCGGCAGCGCGTGCTGGACCACGTGAAGACTGCCGATCCGAGCTACGAGTCCGTGGTTTCGGCTCTTTCGGCCGAGTAATGAAGCCAGTTCGCAGGATTGCTGTGATCGGCGCTGGAGCCGCAGGCAGAGCGTTTGCTCTGCGTGCGGCGCAGGCGGGGTTCGCAGTCGTGCTGGAAGACGTGATGCCGCACAAGCTGCGGCGGGCGCAGGATGAGTACGCCGAGCTGGTTTCGGCTGCGGGTTCGCTGGATTTTGTCTCAACGGTGGAAGACGCAGTGCGCGAGGCGGACCTCGCCATCGACTTTGTTCCGGATGAGTTGGAGTCGAAGCTGGAGATCTTCAGTCTGCTGGACCGGATGGCGCCGCCGCATACGATTTTGTGCACGCCGACGAACGCGCTGAGCATGACCGACCTGGCGTCGTGCACGTATCGCTCTGCGCAGTGCGTTGGGCTGCGGGGGGAGCTGCTGAGTGGTGAAGTGGGGATCGTGACCAGCCGGTTTCTAAGCGCCGATGTGGCTGCGGCGGTCGCGGAATTCTTTAGTGTGATGGGCGTGGCGTCGCAGATTGTGGAAGATCGCGAAGAGCCGATGCTGGTGAAGAATGTAGGAGTGGTGACGCCGAACCGTGTCGACTAAGCCGGGTGCAGGCCGGTGACTGGTGGATCAAACTGTGGCGCAGCGAACGTTCGGGGCATAACAGTCGTGGCGCAAACGGGTCATGGGCAACGATTTATTGGTACGCGAAGGTGTCATTGCTGGTGGTTACCAAGCTAGTTACTTTAGATGTACGGCTCCCTCCACCCCGTTCTTTCGGGATCCGATTTTCGTTTCCCGAGGACTCCGACAATGCCGAACATCCGTGTACTCTTCACAGCACTCCTGCGCGATGAATCGGGTCAGGACCTGATTGAGTACTCGTTGTTGGCTTCGTTTGTGGCGCTTGGCGCGGTCGCCAGCGTGAAGGCCTTCGCGGTCAAGCTCGCGACGTCGTTCGGCACGATCGGCAACACGCTGACGAGCTCGACTTAAATCTGGTTGGGAGCGGTTAGCTCTGGGGAACGCCGAAGAGCTCGGACATCTCGTCGTACAGAAACCCTTCGCCCGGTTTGTAGGGCTGAATCCACTTGCCATCGAGAACGAACTGCGGGATGGCGCGCTTGCCGGTGGCAGCGACGACCTCGGCTGCGGCGCCGGGTGTGGTTTCGATGTTGATCTCGGTGAAGGGGATGTTGTGGTTGGCCAGAAAGCGCTTGGCCTCGCGGCAGTCGCGACACCAGTTGGCCGAGTAAACGAGAAGATCCATGCTTCTATTCTCGCCGATGCGGGCGTAGTTTGCATGTGAGCTTGCTCACAACCGCCGTTTGCGGGTTTTCGGGCGAACAAATCAGCGCGGCTACTGGCACAATGGTTGCATCGTGACTGATGACCGTGCCGTATTTCTTCGCCGCTGGGCTCCGTGTGTGAGCATGTTGTTGCTGTCGCTGCTGAGCTACGCCGATCGCAGCGTGCTCGCGATCCTGAGCCCGACGATTCTCAACGATCTGCACATGAGCGCGACGCAGTACGGTTATGCGGTGTCGGCGTTCAGCGTTTGCTACATGGCGGCGAATCCGCTGTGGGGTTACTGGATCGACCGGCGCGGCGTCTGGGTTACGGTTCTCATTGCGGTTTCGGTGTGGTCGCTGGCTTCGGGTGCGCATGCGTTCATGGTGGGCATCGCCGGCATGTGCCTGGCGCGCGGGGTGCTGGGGTTCGGCGAGGGTGCAACGTTTCCGGCGGGGCTGGCGACGGTGACTGAGACGCTGCCGGAGGAGCGGCGGTCGTTCGGGCTGGGGCTGGCTTATAGCGGAGGATCTCTCGGTGCGGCGCTGGCACCGCTGCTCATTACGCCAATCGCCTTGCGCTGGGGTTGGCGGCCGACGTTTGTGCTGACTTCCGTGATGGGACTGCTTTGGGCGCTGTTGTGGATCGCGATGCGGCGCGCGGGATTTTATCCGCAGCAGGCCGTGGCGGCGAAGCCTGTGGAGACGAGAAGTGCATTTCGGCAATTCCGCTCGAAGCTGAACCGCAATCTGTTTGCAACGGCCGCGGGGTATGGGCTGTGCGCTGCTCCGCTGGCGTTCGCGCTGTATGTGGCTCCACTGTATCTTTCGCGGGTGCTGCATGTGAGCCAGGGGCGGCTGGGGCACTTGCTGTGGATCCCGCCGGCTGGGTGGGAGACCGGATACCTGGTGTGGGGCGCGATTGCGGACCGGAGAAAGCGCAACGGCGGTCTGCGGCCGGGACCGATCTTCACGTGGATTGCCGCGGCGGGGTTCCTGATTGTGCTGGCTCCGATGGCGGCGCGGTCGGCCTATCCAGTGTTTGCGACGATGCTGCTGTTCTACGTGCTGATGACGTTCATCGGAGGCGTGGTGGTGATTTCGCTCTCCGACGGCATGACACTGCAGCCGAAGGAGAACTCGGGATTCCTGGCGGGATTCTCGATCACGTCGTGGGCGCTGGTGACGGGAGTGTTGGCGCCGGTGCTTGGCCACCTGGTGGACCACAAGGAGTACACGCAGTGCTTCTGGCTGATGGCGTTCTTCCCGGTGGTGGGATCGGTGATCTGGCGAGTGCTGCGGCGGCCGCCGCTGGTGGCTGCAAGCGCTTGAAAGCAATGTAGTATTGGCGACCAAGGCCGCTCTGTAAGTCGATGCCGGTTTGGGTTATGCTGAAATTTCAGGCACGCGAACGACCATTGCTCGAGACAAAGGATTGAACTGCAAATGGACCCGAGCCCGGCCGCCATTGCCAATCTGCGCATTGAGCATGCCCTTGGCGGCATGACCGATGCGTTCATTCTTCTGGACCGCGAGTTTCGCGTCGCCTTCGTCAATCCAGCGGCCGAAAAGATTGTGGGTCCGGCGGAACCGCTGGTCGGGCACTCGCACTGGGAGCTTTGGCCAAACACCGTCAACACCGAGATCGAACGGCGGTATCGCAGGGCGATGGCGCAGGGACAGGCCGAGCACTTTGAGCATCACTACGAAGGCGAAGGCATGGACCTGTGGCTGGAGATCCATGCGTATCCCGGTGAAGCTGGACTGGCGGTGTACTTCCGCGACTCGTCTGACCGGCATCTGGAGCAGACAAAGACGGCACGCATCGAGCGGGCGTATAAAGCAGCGCTCTCCAATACGCCTGACCTGGTGTACGTGTTCGACCTGAACCATCGATTCATCTATGCGAACGAAGCGCTGCTGACGATGTGGGGGCGTACGTGGGACGATGCGATCGGGAAGAACTGCCTGGAGCTGGGCTACCCGGACTGGCATGCGGCGATGCATAGCCGGGAAATTGAACAGGTTGTGGCTACGCGGCAACCAATCCGCGGCGAGGTTCCGTTCACGGGAACACATGGACGACGGATCTATGAGTACATCTTTGTGCCGGTGTTGGGGACCGACGGCGAAGTGGAGTCGGTGGCCGGCACGACCCGCGACATTACCGAGAGGCAGCGCTCGGAAGAGGCGGTGCGTCGAAGCGAGAAGCTGGCTACGGCGGGGCGGCTGGCTTCGTCGATTGCGCACGAGATCAACAATCCGCTGGAGGCCGTGACGAACCTGCTGTACCTGATCGACTCCGATGCAACGCTGAAGCCGGAGACGCGGCGGTTTTTGGATACAGCGCGAGCGGAGCTGACGCGGGTTTCACACATCACGACCCAGACACTGCGGTTCTACCGGCAGAGCAGCAAGCCGACGGAGGAGCTGATCGAGTCGGTGCTGGATTCGGTGGTGGCGTTGTATGAGCGGCGGATTCGCGACGCGGGTGTGACGCTGGAGCGGGACAGCGCGGCGACCGAGCCGACCCTGGTTTTGGCTGGTGAACTACGACAGGTGGTCGCCAACCTGATTGGCAATGCGTTGGACGCGAGTGTGAGCGGTGGACGAATCCTGCTGCGCGACCGGATTGCTACGGACTGGAAGACCGGTCGCACGGGGGTTCGGGTGACGGTTGCGGACACGGGGCACGGCATGAGCCCGGCAACGATGCAGCGGTTGTTCGAGCCGTTCTTTACAACGAAGAACGATACGGGAACGGGCCTCGGTCTCTGGGTGAGCAAAGAGATTGTCGCGAAGCAGAGTGGACAGCTGCGGGTGCGCTCGTCCACGGTAGAGCCGCACCGGGGAACGGTTTTCAGCCTGTTTGTTCCGGCGCCGGAGACGGGCGTTGCGAAGACGAGCGAGTCAGCTTAGAGCTCCGGGACCGAGTCAGATGCGGAGTTGAGGGTGGATGGCTGCATGCCGCGGCGGCGGCGGAAGAAGTCGGTGAGCATGGGGCCGGTGACTTCGGCGAGCAGGCCTTCTTCGACGATGACGCGATGGTTGAGCGCGGGATGATTCATAACGCTGAGCGCTGAGCCGCAGGCACCGGCCTTGGGGTCGCGGGCGCTGAAGACGAGGCGGCCGATGCGCGCGTGGAGGATCGCCCCGGCGCACATCGCGCAGGGCTCGAGGGTGGAGTAGAGGGTGCAGCCGGTGAGGCGGTAGTTGCCGAGAGCTTTTGCGGCGGAGCGCATGGCGGCGATTTCGGCGTGGGCTGTGGGGTCGGATGTGGTGACGACCTGGTTGTGGCCGCGACCGATGATCTCGCCGGTGGGGGAGATGATGATGGCGCCGATGGGAACTTCGTCTTCGGCTTCAGCGGCGTGCGCTTCTTCGAGGGCGAGTTGCATGTGGTGGAGATCGGACATGAGGGAGGTGAGGTGGTGCTAGTTGATGCTATCGCAAGGGCGATGCTGGACCGCAGGGAGTCGAGGTTGTCCTAACTGCAGATTCCTTCGCTGCGCTACGGAATGACAAAAAGGCAGGCAGACACAGAAAAGCCCCGCGCCAAGCGGGGCTTCATTCTGTTTGCTACACGAAATACTACGCTGCCTGCTGTCCTCTGACAGTCTTGCTGCGCACTATTTCGTGAAGATCGAACTTCCGGGATTCTTCTCTTCGTTGTCGTGGATGCGGTTCTGAGCGCGCTTGGCGCTCTCCATGGCTGCGTGGTCGACGCGCTGCTCCGGTGTTTCCGCAGCGCCGGTTGCGTTGCCTCCGGTGGATTCAATCGCTTCGTGAGATGCACGCGCTGGAGTCTTGGTGGAGTCGAGACCGATTGCCATATATCACCTCTGCTGAAGAAGAGATGGCGGAAGGGGCTAGAGAGGTTGCCGGGGTTTTTCCCTCAAGTTAAGCACAGTTGTTACAATCGAGCTTCGGCTGCGATGAAGCTGCGGCTACTCAATAACATCCAAGAAATAAAGACATGGACATGCAGGAAACAGAGACAGTTCACGCGCAGGCAATTGTTATTGATGGGCATGCGGATACACCGCAACGTTTCGCAGATGACGGTTGGAACTTCAGCGATCCGCTGGAGGCGGGGGTCTTCCCCGGAATGATCAACCTGGAGAGCGCGCGGCTGGGAAATCTGGCGGCGCAGTTCTTTGCGGTGTGGGTGGAGCCCAAGGAGTGGCGAGGGCGTTTTGCGTTTCGCACACTACAGTTAATAGATAGTGTCTATGAGCAGTTGCGGCGGCATCCTGAGACGATGCGTCTGGGGCTGACCGCGGATGACATAGTTGCGGCGCATCGCGATGGCGTGTTCTGCGCGCTGATGGGGATTGAGGGTGGGCACTCGATTGAGGCGAACCTCGGGCTGCTGCGGATGTACTATCGCCTGGGCGTGCGGTACATGACGCTGACGTGGACCAATACGAATGAGTGGGCGGACAGTTCGGGCGACCTCGACGATGCGACGGTGAAGCATCATGGCGGATTGTCGGAGTTTGGGCGCGACGTGATTCGCGAGATGAACCGGCTGGGGATGATGGTGGACGTGAGCCATGTTTCCGACGCGACGTTCTGGGATGTGCTGAAGACTTCGCGGACTCCGATTATTGCATCGCACTCGAGCGCGCGGACGCTGACGCAGTCAATGCGGAACCTGACCGATGAGCAACTGCGCGCGGTGGCCACGAGCAACGGTGTGGTGATGGTGAACTTCTACGGGCCGTTTGTGGATGAGAACTTTCGCAAGGCGTGGAAAGCCAGCGAGGGTTTGCGACATCCGCTGCATGAGGAAGCGGCGCGTCCGTATCGCGAACGCGGAGAGCCGGTGCCGTACGCTGTGCCGCTGGCGGTGGATCGCGCGTTCCTGGAGCAGCATGGGCATGTGCTGACGCGGCCGCCGTTCGAGTCGCTGGTTGACCACTTCGATCACGTGGCGCAGGTGGCGGGGATCGATCATGTGGGGATTGGTTCGGACTTTGATGGGTACGCTGTGCTTCCGGCTGGAATGGAGAGCGCGGCAGACTTGCCGAAGATCACTGAGGCGCTGCACAAGCGCGGTTATACCGCCGAGCAGTTGAAGAAGCTGCTGGGTGGGAATTTGTTGCGGGTGATGCGGGATGTGCAGGCGGAGGCGGGGAAGTAGTGGGTGGCCTTTGCCTCGGCGGGGCGTTCGCGATAGCCTTGTGGGTGGAATGAAGATTGCTGCCGCTCCACTTCGCATGCTGCTGTGCCCGCTGATTCTTTGCTCGACGGCGGCGCTTGCCCAAGACAACTCCGCGCTGCCGGATGCGCCGTCAGCGGTGGCTCATGAGCTGCCTCCGGCGACGCCGACGGGGCCGATGGTGGTTTTCGATACGACGATGGGGCGGATGGTGTGCCAACTGTTCGACAAGGAAGCGCCGGCGACGTCGGCGAACTTTGTGGGACTGGCTACAGGAACCAAGGCCTGGCAGGATCCCATTACGCTGCAAAAGGTGACGGGCAAGCCGTACTACGACGGGACGCAGTTTCATCGGGTGATCCCGGGATTCATGATCCAGGGTGGCGACCGCCTGGGCACGGGGGCTGGTGACGCGGGGTATTACATCGCGGATGAGATTGTGCCGTCGCTGCGGTTCGATGTGCCGGGGCGTCTGGCGATGGCGAACTCGGGGCCGAATACAAACAGCGCGCAGTTTTTTATTACCGAGGCACCGAACGCGGCGCTGACGGGGAGCTATACGATCTTTGGTCAGTGCGACGCACATACAGTGCTGATGGTGATGTCGATCGCGCGGGTGGAACGCGATCCGCAGGACAAGCCGAGGACGCCGGTGGTGATGAACAAGGTGACGATTGTTCCGGCGGGACAGCCGCTGCCACCGGATCCGAATGCGCCGGCTGCTGCGGCGGCTGCTGCGGCGACGCCTAGTGCGGGGGCTCCGAAGTAAATCGTTGTGCCGCGGCTGGGTGAGGCGGCATCCAAAGAGGAAGACTTTAGCTGAAGCAAGTGCGGACCAGATTCGCAAGGAGAGAAGGAACGTTATGTCAACCATCGCAGTGTTCAAGACGTCGGAAGGCACAATCAAGTGCAAGCTGTTTACCGCCGAAGCGCCGGAGACGGTGGCGAACTTTATCGCGCTGGCCGAGGGGACCAAGGAGTGGAACTCGCGGTCGAAGAAGGGCGACAAGCTCTATGACGGCACGATCTTCCATCGCGTGATTCCGGAGTTCATGATCCAGGGCGGCGATCCGGAAGGCTCTGGCATGGGCGGGCCGGGCTACAAGTTCGCGGATGAGACCAAGAGCTCGACGCAGACGTTCAAGCAGCCGGGCAAGCTGGCGATGGCGAACTCCGGGCCGAACACGAACGGGTCGCAGTTTTTCATCACGGTGACGGACACGAGCTGGCTGACGGGCAAGCACACGATCTTCGGCGAAGTGACCGAGGGATACGACATCGTGGAGAAGATCAGCAAGGTGGCTCGCGATGGCATGGACCGGCCGAAGACGCCGGTGGTGCTGGAGTCGGTGACGATCGAGCGCACGTAGTTTGCGGTCGCTGTGAGTTGAGAAGGCCCGCTCCTGCGGTTTTGGGGCGGGCTTTTTCGTGGGTGGACGGGGTACGATGTCGCATGCGAATTTGGCGGGTTGTGGCGTGGGTGTTGGCGCTGGTTGGGGGCGTCAGTGCGTGGGCGGAGAAGGCTGCGACGCTGCCGCCTCCTACCGGTTATGTGGATGACTACGCCGGCGTTCTGACGGACAGCGGCAAGATGCAGATGGAGGCGCTTTGCAAGGAACTCCACGAGAAGACCAAGGCGCAGGTGTTTGTGGTGACGGTGAAGTCGCTGGAGGGGGAGGCGATTGAGCCGTTTGCCAATGATCTGTTCCATCGCTGGAAGATTGGCGAGAAGAAGACGGATCGCGGGGCGCTGCTGCTGTTTGCGGTCGCGGACCATCGCTACAGAATTGAGGTGGGGTATGGGCTTGAGGGGATTCTGAACGATGCGAAGGTGGGCGACATCGGGCGGGAGATGGTTCCGGGGCTGACGGCGGGGGAGTATGACTCGGCGGCGGAGACGGGGCTGCGGGGTGTGGTGCAGGTGATTGCGGACGACGCGAAGGTGCAGCTCGATGGGCTGCAGGCCGCGCCGGCGGAGGATGCGGCTCCGCAGCCGGTTGAGAGTGCGCCGGAGGTTTCGGTGGAGAGTCAGCATCCGTGGGTGAAGTGGCTGGTGCCGCTGATGTTTCTGGGGCCGTTTGTGGGAATTCTGTTGATTATTTTGCTGGTGAAGCGGGGGATGCGACGGCCGGGGAGGGATGGGTGGTCGACGGGGCCGGGTGGGATCGGCAGCAGCGGGAGCAGCTTGGGTAGCGACAGCAGTAGCAGCAGCTTTAGCGACGACAGCAGCAGTAGCAGTGACGACAGCTTCAGCGGAGGGAATGGGGGCGATTCAGGTGGGGGTGGAGCTAGCGGGAGTTGGTGAACGCAGAAAGGCCCAGCGCGGGGCTGGGCCTTTCGGTTGCGATGCGGTGAGGGTTAGGCTACGCCGATGACCGTGCAGAGCTCCTTGACGGCTTCGGCGCTCTTGTTGAGGGCAGCCTGCTCGTCGGCGGTGAGCTTGATCTGGATGATCTGCTCGAGGCCGGCGGAGCCGAGCTTGCACGGGACGCCGACGTAGAGGCCGGAGATGCCGTACTCGCCCTGGAGGTAGGCGGCGCAGGGAAGGATCTTCTTCTTGTCCTTGAGGATGGCTTCGACCATCTCGACGGCGGCGGAGGAGGGAGCGTAGTAGGCTGAGCCGGTCTTGAGGTGCTTGACGATCTCGGCGCCGCCGTTGGCGGTGCGCTCCTCGAGGGCCTTGAGCTTGGCGGGTTCGATGAGCTCGGTGATGGGGATGCCGGCGACGGTGGAATAGCGCGAGAGCGGGACCATGGTGTCGCCGTGGCCGCCGAGGACGAAGGCGGTGACGTTTTCGACGGAGACCTGAAGCTCTTCGGCGATGAAGGTGCGGAAACGGGCGGAGTCGAGGACGCCCGCCATGCCGATGACGCGCTCGCGGGGAAGGCCGAGCTTCTTGAAGGCCGTCTGGGCCATGGCGTCGAGGGGATTGGAGACGATGATGAAGATGGCGTTGGGGGAGGCGGCGAGGGCCTTTTCGGCGACCTGGCTCATGATGCCGAAGTTGGTGTTGAGCAGGTCGTCGCGGCTCATGCCGGGCTTGCGGGCGATTCCGGCGGTGATGACGACGATGTCGGAGTTGGCGGTGTCAGCGTAGTCGTTGGTTCCGATGACGCTGACGTCGCGCTTTTCGATGGGCATGGCTTCGAGGAGGTCGAGGGCTTTGCCCTGGGGAACGCCTTCGACGACGTCAATGAGGACAACGTCCGCCAATTCCTTGGCGGCGATCCAATGGGCGGCAGTGGCGCCGACGTTGCCGGCCCCGACGATAGTGACTTTCTTGCGCATGATGAGGGGATTCTCCGGAAGAAGTGCCGGGAAGTGCGGCAGCGGTCTCGCCACGCATCCTTGACTGGTTAAATGATAACCGGGCAGAGAGCGGGGCTGGATCGATTACCGGATGGCCGAGGCCCAGGGTGTCAAATCTGCACGAACTGACAGTAGGCTGGGGGCAACCGGGGAATGGGTACAGCGTTTGGCGCGGAACAGAGAGATGGTCGGGGAGCAGACGCTTGGTGGTCTGGCGTAAGGTTTTTGGAATGAGAGCGATAGTCGCTTTTCGACATACACATTACTAACGGGGTACACCAAGGTAATGAAGTCTACATATTTCGTGAATCTTCAACAGTTTCTGTGTTTTTTTGGTTGACACTGCCCGGCGTGGATTGTATTACTTGAGAACACTCTTTACGAGGTCTCTCTACCATGAAGCATTTCTCAGTCCGCACTACTTTCGCCTCTCTCGCCTTGGTAGCAGCCCTTGCGGTTGTCCCCGCGGCCAAAGCTTCCCCCATTTTTGCGCTCGGAACATTGTCCGGAGCGTCGGCACAGGGAACAGGCACCATCACAAGTAACTCTTTCACGGCTGCGACTTTCACCACAGCCAGCTCTGCGACCGGGGCTTTCACTGGCCTCGCCGGAACGTTTATCAGCCCGGCGCTCGTCACTTTCGCGACGAACGGTGGCGGTGCGTTCAACTTCTCTACGGCCTCTATCCCTACGATTAATTCGACGAGCTCGAGCGCAATCAGTGGCGGTACGTTGTTCATGTCGGAGAGCTACAACGGTATCAATCTCAACTTCTTCGTGACCGCGGTCTATCACGATGTGGTTGGGTGTGACGCCTGTGGTGCTGGCGGCTCAGGCGTGACCGGCAATCTCTGGCTGCTCGGCTATCTGACGGATGATCAGGGCGGTCTGTATGCCACAACGCCTAACGTCAGCCTGCAGATCACCAATTCTTCGACTGGTGCAGGTCCGGAAGCATACTCGTTCAAGCTGGCTTCTCCCGCCGTTGGCTCGGTCACACCTGAGCCGAACAGCCTGGTGCTGCTTGGAACGGGCCTGTTCTGCATCGCCGGCTTCCTGTTCTATCGCCGCAACAGCATCGCGTAAGAGTAGCCAACAGCAACTTGCTTCACGGCAATGGCCGGACCGCCCAGCGGTCCGGCCATTGCGTCGTTTAGTGGATACAACGTTTAGCGGATACGAATTGACGGAGGGCAACCGTCGGGATTGTCATGGGATGGTGGAGCGGGCGGCTGGATCGCGGACATCATTCAGGGATTGCGGCGGTCGGAATAGCACTTTCGCACTGAGGCTCCAGCGGCAGAACCTGAAGGGCGTTTGAGGGTTTCTCGCCTCCCGCGAATGCCCGAACTCCGTATTGCTGTTCCAGATGACAAATGGTGACAGGATCAGCAGACTCTCTCGGTTCCAAAGCGGGTCGGCGCGTCTCTCATAGTCCCGAGACAGCGAGCAGAGGTGCGTGGCGTGGGGCACCTTTGGCGCTTGCAGCCGGAGATCTGCCGCAAGTATTTACTTCATTCGAAAATGGTCGCCTGTCAAGTATCTCTGCGACAAGGGGTTAGTGCGTTGGTACCCTCCGCGGTGCAGCGGCATCGGCAGTTGCAAGCTGCGGGTCTCTCCGCTGGGTGTTACTCGACGGGTCAAAGACAGAGGTGTGGGAGATGACGGAGTTGTTAGCTGGCTGGTGACGAACAGCTGTGTCCTATTTTTCCTCTACTTCTATTGTAGATAGGTGAGTGGGGCACGTCGGCCAAGATTCCTCAAGAGAAATCGCCAGCGTTTATCAGTATTTTATTGATTTCAAAGTTGTAAGGGGCTTGACAGGATTTGATGGGTTGCGGGGAGGTTCCCAGGGGTTGAGGGCTTCGACTAGCCGTGAATCGCCTGACCACAGGGGGAGCCAGCAGAGCTACATATATGGCATTGACCGGCATCGGTTAATGTCCTAGCCTTGATTAACACTCTCGAACGAGAACTAATCATGGCAAGTGCAAGGCCGATGCGCAGCTCGCGCGCGAATTCAGCCCGTGTCCGCGATAGCGGAACTTCAAGGTCCACCCTTTTCCTGAAATTGACTGGCGCCCCAGATCGCCTGAGCGGCGTTTCACCCGCCGCTCGGAAAGTCAGGCACATTTGATGGCTGCGGAACGAACGACCAAGGTCCATGGAGATGTGTGTCTGCATACCATCTTCGAGCAACAGGCAGCGCGGCAACCGCAGCGGATTGCCTTGCGCCTCGACGATCGCCAACTTACTTATGGCGAGTTGAACTCTCGCGCCAATCAGCTGGCCCAGGTGCTGCGGCGACTGGGCGTGGGACCCGAGACGCTGGTCGGTCTGTACACCGAGCGTTCGCTGGAGATGATCGTCGGTCTGATCGCGATTCTGAAGGCGGGTGGAGCGTATCTGCCGATCGACACGATGTATCCGAAGGACCGTATCAGTTTCATGCTGCAAGATGCGCAAGTGAGCGTTCTGCTTACGCAGCATGAGTTGCAGGCATCCGTAGCCGAGACGGAGGCGCACGTTATCTGCCTCGACACGGAGTGGGAGGCGATTGCCCAGGAGAGCACGGACAATCTTGCTCTCGAGATTTCTTCGCAGAACCTGGCCTACGTGATCTATACGTCCGGGTCTACGGGTATGCCCAAGGGCTGCCTGATCACGCATCACAACGCCGTGCGGCTGATGCAGTCCAGCGAACACTGGTACGGCTTCAACGAGAACGATATCGTGACGCTGTTCCACTCACATGCCTTCGATTTTTCGGTTTGGGAGATGTGGTCTGCGTTGCACTATGGGGGCCAACTCGTACTCGTGCCCTACGGAGTGAGCCGTTCACCCGAGACGTTTCTGCAGCTTCTGCGCGACCGGCGCGTGACAGTGCTGAACCAGACTCCGTCCGCATTTCGCCAGCTGCAACACGCCGATGAACTTGCGGGAGAGACAGGACTGGCGCTGAGGCTGATCATTCTTGGTGGCGAAACGCTCGATTTCCCGAGCCTGGGACCGTGGTTCGACAAGCATGGAGACCAGCAGCCACATGTGATCAACACCTACGGCATCACCGAAACCACGGTGCTTGCTACCTATCGTCGCGTTCGCCGCGAGGACACTATCAACAATGAAGGCAGCAAGGTCGGGGTTCCCATTCCCGATCTTCAGCTTCACATCCTCGATGAGCAGATGCAGCCGACTGCGACTGGCAATGCGGGCGAGATTTACGTTGGCGGAGAGGGTGTTGGCCGCGGCTATCTGAATCGGCGGGAGCTGACGCAAGCTCGATTTATTGATGACCCCTTCTCGAGCGAAACGGGACGCCGTCTGTATCGCTCCGGTGACCTGGCGCGCAGGGTGGCCGATGGGGACATCGAGTACCTGGGGCGCATTGACCAACAGGTGAAGATACGCGGCTTCCGCATTGAGCTGGGTGAGATTGAGGTTGCGGTGCGACAGCATCCTGGAGTGCGGGACGCTGCGGTGCTTCTCGACGAAACGGGAGAGGACAAGCGGCTCGTCGCCTACATCGTTCCTGGAGCGGTGACGCCCTCGGCTTCCGAGTTGCGCACGTTCCTGAGCAGCAGCCTGCCGGACTACATGCTACCCGCATTGTTTGTGACGCTGGAGAAACTGCCGTTGACGGCGCATGGCAAGCTGGATCGCAAGGCACTGCCCGCGGCTGTAGCGCCGGATGCAGGCTCGACTCCAAGGGTGGCACATCGTAGCGCGGTCGAAGAGGAGATCGCGACGATCTGGAAAGAGTGCCTGGGCATTGATGGCGTGGGTGTGGACGAGAATTTCTTCGATATCGGTGGACACTCCTTGTCGGCGATGCGAGTGGTGGTCAGGCTGCGCAGCGTTTTCGATGTGGACATTTCAGTGGCCGATCTATTTCAGCATTCGACGATTGAGTCGCTGGCGGTAGCAATCGAGGCGATGCGACTTGAGGCCCACAGTGATGAAGAGCTGCTTCGCATGCTCGCGGAGATTGAAGAGGCCGGCACCGAATCCCAGTCGACATTGGACGTCAAGTAAATGGCCATGACCGAACTCCAAGAGCGGATCTCCAGCCTTTCTCCGGAAAAGCGCGCCCTGCTGGCGCGACGGATGGCGCAATCCGCGGCTCCCAAGGAACGGCAGGCAGCGATCGGCCATCAGCCGGACGGGCCGATTTACCCATCCTTCGGTCAGCAAACGATGTGGGCCTCCGATCAGACTGAGTACCGCACCGCGCAGTACAACGAGGGTCTGCGGCTGGAGTTCAGGGGCGAGCTCAACATCGCTGCTCTCAGTCAAGCGCTCAACGATCTCGTCGAGCGCCATGTGCCGCTGCGGACGCGATTCATCAAGACAGAAGATGGGCGCCTGGACATTGAGTTGACCACAGGCCACGAGATTCAGATGCCAGTGCGCGATTTGAGCGCTATGGATGAAGGCTTGCGAGAAGCGGCGCTCCGAGCAGAGATGCGCGCGGAAGCGAATCTACCAATTCCTCTTGATTGCACTCCGCTGCTCCGCACAAGACTGTACACGCTGAACGCGCAGCACCATGTGCTGCAGTTGACGATCCATCACGCAGCTACGGACGGCTGGTCGGTAGGTTTGTGCCTGCGTGATCTCGCGGCTTTTTACAACGCGGCCGTAAGCGGCGTGCCCGCGGAGCTTCCCCAACTTCCGATCACATTCTTCGACTATGCGCGCTGGGAACGCGAACTGATTGCAAGCGCTGAGGGCAAACGCCTTTTCTCTTACTGGGAAAATCAGCTCAAAGGAACGTCGTTCGCGTTGAATCTGCCTACTGACCGGCCACGCAACAACGAGCCGACGCTGCGCGGTTCGGTTCGGCGTTTTGCGCTATCCAAAGTCGAAACCACGGTGCTTTCGACCTTCTGCCTTCGCGAGAAGGTGACCCCGTTCATGGTGACGCTCGCAGCGTTTTATGCCGTGCTGGGCCGCTATACGGGGCAGACCGATTTCGTTGTGGGCTCTCAGATTGCCAGCCGCTCGCTGATCGAGACGGAAGACCTCGTTGGGTATATGACGAACGGAATTCTGTTGCGCAGCAGCCTGGACGGCGATCCGACATTTCGAGAGCTGCTGGAGCGAGTGAAGAAAACAGCGCTCGACGCTTACGCGCACCAGAATCTTCCGCTGGACCTTGTAGTTAGCCGGATCAATCCGCCACGCGATCCAAGCCGGCCGGCGCTGCTGCCGGTGATGCTGATCTTCCAGAACGCGCCGGCGCATCGCATGGAGATGTCTGGGCTCGAAACATCGGTGGAGGAAGTCCGCAGCGATACATCGAAGCTCGACTTCATGGTTGAGCTGAGCATCTCCGGCGGAGTATTGAACGGAGTGATTGAGTACAGCACGGCCTTGTTCGACGCCGCGACAATGGATCGGTTGTGGGGACACATTGTGACTTACCTGAGCAACGCCATGGAGGCTCCGGAGACGAAGTCCGCGGCAATTCCCATGCTGCCTGCCGGTGAACTCAACCTGCTGGTCGAGGGATGGAACGCAACGGAGAGCGCGTATCCGCGCGAGACTCCGCTGGCAACGCTGATTGAGGCGCAGGTAGAACGTACACCGAACGCGATTGCGGTGGCGGATGAAAAGCTGCAGTTCACCTACAAGGAGTTGAATGAGCGGGCTAATCAACTGGCGCACCAGTTGCGCGCACATGGAGCCGGGCCGAATCAGCTGATCGGTGTGTGCCTGGATCGCTCGACCGACCTTGTGGTTACGCTGCTCGCAATCGTCAAGACTGGAGCGGCTTATGTTCCGCTGGATCCGCTGCTGCCGGGAGATCGCCTGCGTTACATGCTGCAGGATAGCGGGCTGCGGTTGCTGATTTCCGAGCGCAGCCTGTCGGCGCGGTTGCCACTGATTGCGGGCACCATGCTGATGCTGGAAGACAGTGGCTGGCTTACGAATAGCCGCGACAACCTCGCGATTGAGGTTATGCCCGAAGATCTCGCTTACGTGATCTATACGTCGGGCTCGACAGGCAAGCCCAAGGGCGTGCAGATACCGCGCGGCGCGCTGACGAATTTTCTCTTCTCGACGCGCGACTTGCTGCAATTGAGTGAACGCGATCGACTGCTCGCAGTAACGACGATTTCTTTCGATATCGCTGGGCTGGAGATATGGTTGCCGTTGTTGGCCGGAGCGCAGGTGGTGCTGGCGAGTCGTGAGACAGCTATCGACGGGGCGGCGCTGCTTCGGCTGTTTGAGCGCTTCGACATCACTTGCATGCAGGCGACTCCGGTGACGTGGCGGCTGCTCCTGGAAGCGGGCTGGCGGGGCAAGGTGGGGTTCCAAGCAGTTTGCGGCGGCGAGGCGATGCCGCCGGAGTTGGCCAGGCAGCTGTTGCCCGCAGCCAAACGCTTGTGGAACATGTACGGTCCGACGGAGACCACCATCTGGTCCACCGCGCATGAGGTTAAGAACGGGACCGAGCCGATCCTTATCGGGCGTCCGTTGGCGAATACGCAGTGTTACATTCTCGATGAGCAAATGCAGCCTGTGCCAGTCGGTGTAACCGGCGAACTATTTATCGGCGGCGATGGACTTGCGGTTGGCTATCTCAATCGCCCCGAGTTGACGGCCGAGAAGTTTGTCGCCGATCCCTTCCGCGGTGAAGCGGCGCGCATGTATCGTACTGGCGATCTCGCGCGCTACCGCGCTGACGGCAACATTGAGTGCCTGGGCAGAATCGATCACCAGATCAAACTTCGCGGCTATCGCGTGGAGCTGGGAGAGATTGAAGCGGCGTTGAAAGAGCTTCCCGGAGTCGCGCAGGCGGTGGTGGTTGCGCATGAGGATGCAGCCGGCGACAAGCGGCTGGCAGGATATCTCATCGCGTCGGGCAAGCCACTGCAGGCACCGGAGCTGCGTGCGCGGTTGCGGCTGTCACTTCCAAATTACATGGTGCCGTCAACGTTTCGCTACATGGAGCAGTTTCCGCTAACGCCAAACGGTAAAATCGATCGCAAACAGCTGACGCCGGTAGAAGTGGCGAAGAGTGTGCCCACTGAAGACTGTGGAAGGGCTCTTACTCCGATCGAGGAGACGCTGGCGAAGATCTGGGCTGAGGTCGTCGATGTTCCGCAGGTGGGCATCCATGATGACTTCTTTGAAATTGGTGGGAACTCCCTGCTGGCGGTTCGATTGCTGACGCGTATCCGCGCCGAATTTCCAGAGTCGCGTCCCACGCTTCCGGAGATCCTGCAGTTTCCTTCGGTAGAGAAATTTGCGCACACCCTTGCGAGTGTTCCGGCGAATCGATCCTGCCTGGTGACGATCCGCGGCGGCCAGCAACGGCCACCTTTCTTCGTTGTTCCGGGAGCTGGTGGGAATGTGCTCAGCGTGAAGGACCTGGCTGAGGCGCTGCCTGTCGATCTGCCGTTCTGTTGCCTGGAGGCGCGCGGACTGGATGGCCACTCGGCGCCGTTCACCAGCGTTGAAGACTCCGCTGAATATTATGTGAGCCTGATACGGAAGGTGCAGCCCAAGGGGCCGTATCACCTGGGCGGCGGATGTTACGGAGGCCTGGTGGCGTTTGAGATCGCTCGACGGCTCCGTGCACTTGGCGAAACTGTCGGCCTGCTGGCACTGATTGACACAGAAAACAGTGCTTATGGTCAGTTGATCTCGAAGAAGAGGCTGCTTGCGCTCAGCATGAGTTTCCTGGTGAGGCGCACACTCCATCACACCAAGGCGCTTCCTCGTGTGGAGCCGCGCAACTTGAGGCGATACGTACACGGACGCCTGGTTGTGCTGCAGGGTCTGACTGGAAAGTTCGCACGAATCGCGGCGCGTAAGCACACGCCGCCGGTGTCGAAGGGGCTGCAAGAGCAGATGCCGGAGAGCGCCGAGCCGTCCAATGAATTGTCTGAAGCCGTCGCTCGGGTTCGAGATGCGAGCTACCTTGCAGCGGAGAGGTACGTCCCTAAGGCCTATGATGGGCACGTCATCGTCTTCAAGGCGAAGATGCGACTGGATGATCCTTACCGCGATGAAGCGCTGGGCTGGCGTCCACTGGCGCTTGGCGGCGTAACCACGCACGAGATCGAGGGCGACCACATATCCATTTTCGCCCATCCCGATGTACGGGCGATCGCAGAGAAGCTGGACGCGGCTGTTCCCAAGGCGACGCCCTCATACGGAAACCGGTAGGTCGGCAGTCGAGCGCGAAAGCGCACGGCTAATCAGCGGGGAGCAGCTCGATTGCGTTGATTACGGGATAGTTGACGACGGGCATGAAGTAGACTTCGACACCACCGCTAGCGCTGGCTTGTACGTGATCGAAGGTCATGATGACGGGTTTACCCTTGCCTTCGGCAAGGATGTCGAAATTCTTCAAGAGCAGCACGCCATTGCAGGCCACATTGAAGATGCGGCTACCTGGGCCGCCGATTCCCCCGTTTTCCTTGCCGAACCACGGTTCGCGGAAGTAGAGGCGAAGGCGGTAAGACGCACGTGGAGTGGCAGGAATGGTGTAACGGAAGCGTCCTACACGAACAGACTGATAGATGCCGAGATTGTCGGGTTTGAGCTTGGAGTCCTGCCCACGACGGCCGCCGGCAAAGTACTTATCCGCAGTCCAGATCTGCTTTGCCTCGTCTATGAAGGGTTTTGCGTTGGCGACAATTCGTACGGGCAGCAGTTTGTCGGATGGCGCGGGGAGAATCTCAACGGCATTGAGCAACGAGACGTCACTGATGAAGTCGAAGTGGATGGCTCCGTCGTTTTCGGGCGCTACTCCCGTGACCACGGTGGAAGTGGCAAAACCATCTCCACCGGCGTTATCGACAACATCGATGGCGTTGGTTGGGCCGGCGTTGATAGAAAGATTGGCAGGATGCGTCGCCGCAGGCAGGTCCGCCGTCTCCGCGAAGTGGAAGTGGACCTCATACATACCGGGGTTGACCGGGATGATGCAGTGCGCGATGCCGCGGACACCACCGAAGTAGAGTTCCGGATCTTCGGTGCCCTGGATACGCTGCGGCGTGATATTCACGTTTGTGCCGCCCTGGCAGTAATTGCCGGTGCTCCACGTGTTTCCGGAGTGGTCTTTGTACGGATTGCGGTTCGCGCCCATGAGGGCCCAGATAGCATCTTGAGGCGGAGGTGTCGGCTCGGACACTTGTGCCTGTAAGGCCTGCACAGCGCGCTGATGGCGTTCATAGCCATAGATGCCAATGCTTGCCACAGCAACCGCCAGCACAACCACGGCGATTCCGACGCTGGAAGGACGATGGCGTTCCGGCGGATTTGCCGTCGCAACCGTCAGGTCGGCGGGCGGAGGCGGTTGCGAGGCAGGTTCAGTTTCCGCAACTTCCTGGGGTTCGCTGGCCGCAATGAGCCGATGGCCATTGGAGTGGCCTTGTGGAACGAAGGACGGTGCGTAGTGGCCGGGTGGAATGACCAGACGGATGGGCCGGTGGGCCCCTTCAGTTAAATAGACGTCCTGGAGACGCTTCCGAAGAGCGTGCACGGTAACGCGAACTATGGTGTCGCTCTGCGGATCAAAGTCGGGGGGACGACCAAGGGCTTCGGTCGCGACCGTGTACTCCTTGATCTCTTGCGCACGACCACTAAAGTGCTCTTCGCAGATGTATTTGAGAACACGGGAGATATTGCCTGAGCGTCCGAGGACCCCGGAAGTCAGCAGCCACGCCAGTTCCTCGCGTTCAGGATCGACGATTGGGGCATGTTCAAGAACTCTGGAGAACTCTGTTTCTGGCACGGCTAGCCATTCTACGCCGATCATCGGACAGGCTTCAATGGTTTCCACAGGGCATAAATTATGGGGGTGATCCAGCTGTAAACCTCAGAGTGGCGGCATGATAGGTCGTTCGCTAACAATCGCTAACACGTGTCACTCTGAATCTGTAACGTCGAAGTTTGCTGGCGTTTTGGGCAATCTTTTGCGGAAGAGTGGTTCGTGGGATCGCTAACCTTCATTCACCGCTAATTCACAAGACATGGGGCCGGGGTTGTTGCTAGGGTTGCTCCCGCAATCGCGCATCCTCCTGTTCATCCGCTAACGTTCGCGGGCGCACGGGTGCCTTGGATGACGCGATGCAATGATTCCTAGTACTCCGGCACTATCAACCGGGACTGAACTTTTGGAGGGTTTATGCGAATCCGTAACTCGAGCGTGGCGCTTGCCATCTTGGCGTTCCTCTTACTCGTTGTCGGCACACTGGCGCACGGCCAGGCTGTGAGCGGCACGATCGTGGGTACAGTAACCGACCCGACCGGCGCGGTGGTTCCGAAAGCGCAGGTCACGATCACCCTGACCGGTCAAAGCCTGGTGAATACTACAGTCACCAACGAGAGCGGCAACTTTACGTTGCCAAACCTTCCGCCCGGCACCTATACGGTGTCAGCCGCAGCGAGCGGGTTCAAGCGCGAGACCCGCGAAAACATCATCCTCGACACGAACAGCACTTCGCGTGTGGACATGAGTCTGGCAACGGGCAACATTTCCGAGACTGTCACGGTGACGACGGCGCCACCTCTGCTACAGACGGACCGCGCCGACATTTCAACCAAGCTGGAGTTGCGGCAGATCGCCGATCTCCCGCTGAGCAGCGGCAACAGCTTCCAATCGCTACTGAATACCGTTCCGGGCATGGCGCCAGTGGTGTTCAACAACTCGCAGTTCTACAATGCGAACAACGATCTCTCCACCAATGCCAACGGTCAGTCATCCTACGTGAATCTCTACCAGATTGAAGGCATTGACGATGACCAACGGACGGGTATCCACATAATCCTTGTGCCGCCGGCCGCTGCCATTGCAAACGTGGACATTACGACCAACAACTTCGAAGCAGAGTTCGGGCGAGCCGTCGGTACCGTTGTTAACGTAACGCTCAAGTCTGGAACCAACCAGATTCACGGTTCAGTTTTTCAGAAGATGGAAAACAACGGCGTGAACGCTCGCAACTACTTCGCGACCGGCCCCAACGGACGCTTGGTCTACAACTACAGCGGCGGTTCGATCGGTGGCCCGATCCTCAAGGACAAGCTCTTCTTGTTTGCGGATATTCTGCGCGTTTCGGACCACGAATCGTCGACGGTGAACGCGACTATCCCCTACTACAACGTTGTGGCTGGCAACTTGAACCTGGCTGGATATGGCGGCCAGGTGTACGACCCCAATACCGGCGATACAGCGGACTGCCTGGTCGGAGCGGCGAATCCGGGCAGCTGCGCAGTCGGTCGCACAGCTTTTGTGGGGAATGTGATCCCGCTGAGCAATCCGGGCATCACCACCGTAGGCAAGACCGTGCTGCAGGACCTGG
The DNA here is from genome assembly GCA_040388825.1 of Acidobacteriota bacterium. GTDB lineage: Bacteria > Acidobacteriota > Terriglobia > Terriglobales > Acidobacteriaceae > Granulicella. Next base: position 56,087 of record JAZKBC010000052.1, read on the forward strand.
ACGTGATTGCGCGCGATCCGAAGCAGAACCTGGCTTCTGCCAAGTACATCGCGGGTACGCTCACCAACAACTTTTCGCAGAACACACCGTTTAGCAAGGATTCTTACAACTACGACGTCAAGTCGGACTACGCGATGGGCCCGAAAGACCACTTGAGCGGGCGCTTCAGCCACCAGAGCATTACCACCTACCAGGCGCCACTCTTCGGCAACTTCCTGGGTGGCCCGGCAGCCGGAGGCTTTGAAGCGAACGGTACGGAAACCGCCTACAGCACCGGTGGCAATTACGACCACACGTTCTCGCCCAGACTGCTTGCGGAGTTCCGGTTCGGTGTCGCTCATCTGCGCAACTCCGCGACACAGTCGGACTACGGTGCGAATGATGCCCGGACTCTCGGCATCCCGGGCAACGGTCCAAACGGCACCAACAACACGGCAACCACAAGTGGCCAGGTCGCATTCAGCATCAATACCATGAGCAACCCAGTCATCGGCTACTCCGCTTCGCTGCCGTGGCTGCGCGCTGAGTCGAACATTGACTTCGCCAACAACTGGACCCGGCTGATTGGCAATCACACACTGAAAGCGGGCGTCGACATCCGTCGCGTTCGTGACGACTTGTTGCAGGGCAATAACAATGCTGCGGCAGGCCAGTTCTACTTCGCTGAGAATCAGACTTCCGCACCGGGCAACAACTCAACCTCGGGCGCGAATGACATTGCCAGCGTGCTATTTGGCATACCGAACCAAGTGGGTCAGGACACCAACAGCACGTTCCCGTGCTACCGGCAGACCTGGCTATTCTTCTTCCTTTCGGACAAGTGGCAGGCGACACCCAAGCTCACGGTCGATCTGGGCATACGCTGGGAGCTCTATCCGCCGGCGACTCCGCGCAAGGACGGTGGTTTCGTCAACTACAACCCGACCACCAACCAACTCGTGCTGGCCGGACAGGATGGAAATCCATCGAACCTCGGTATGCAGAGCAACTATAAGAACTTCGCTCCGCGCCTTGGACTTTCCTACCGCCTCTCCGAGAAGACTGTCATTCGCGCAGGCTTCGGTGTAAGCTTCGTTCCTTTCGTCGACAACACCTATGCCTATAACTACCCGATCAAGACCAGCACAGGTTACTTCTCCAATTCAACCTACGGACCTGCGGTGAACCCGGCGGGCGGCCTGGTCAACTTTACGACCGGTATCCCCACCACTCCGACCGCGGCCTTCAGCTCCAGCGGAACTATCACCGAGACAGCCGCCAACGGCACCATCGGTCTGAACAATCTCTTCATCCCGCTGGACTTCAAAAATGCGTACGTTTCCTCGTGGAACTTCGTTGTGCAGCAGGCGCTGCCTTTCGACACTTCCCTGCAGGTTGCTTACGTTGCCAACCACGGTACCCGGATTGATGTGTCGCAGAACATCAACCTGCCAAGGATCTACGGACAAGGTGCAGCGTACGATCCTCTCAATCACGCTGCTGACGGCGTGACGCCAACCTTCCTGAAGACCGCACAGGTCAACGAGTTCTTTCTGGGCTATTCAACCAACTATGAATCGCTGCAGGTGCAACTAACGCACCGCTTCAACCACAGCGTCGCGTTCACTTCGGCCTTTACCTGGGGCAAGGCTGAGAACTATCAGACAGGTGCGCAGGATGGCGCCCTGATGTTCTGGGCTGGCCCTGTGCACCGCAACTGGGCAGTGGCGGATTTCGACCGCAAGCTGAACTATGCGCAGACAATCACCTGGGAGCTTCCGGCCGGCAAGGGTCACAGCCACTTCAACTCCGGGCCACTGATGTTCGCCCTGGGCGGATGGAAGACCTCGGCCGTTATCCAGACGGTCTCCGGATTGCCCTTCACCATCTCCACGGGCAGCGTAACGACCGGAACAACGCAGACAGTCAACCAGACGGGACCGTTTCAGGTTACGCATGCCGTTGCAGGCGGGACCAATGCCGCCGTGCAATGGTTCAACACAACAACGTTCGCTGCTCCTGCGGCCTGCACGGCGTATACACCCACCAATCAGGTTGCCTGCGCTTTGGGCAACACGGGTCGCAATCAATTCCGCGGACCGGCTTATTTCTCTGACAACCTGTCACTCTTCAAGAGCTTCCCGATCTTTCGTGAAGCTTCTCTCGAGGCCAGGTTCGACGCGTTCAACCTCACCAACACACCGGCGTTCGGACTTCCGAACGGCACTTTCAATGCCAGCCCCACGAGTTCCTTTGGCAAGATCAGCGGAACTCTTGGCAGCGGTGTGGGCAACGTCAACGGCGTAGGCGGACCTCGTGTTCTCCAGGCAGGCGTCAAGATCCTGTTCTAGGAGAATCGAAGACCCCTTGGCTACATAACATTCCGCTGTAGAGCGGATCGGCAGGACCCTCTTGGGTGGTGAGTGCTTATGCATTCACCACCCGATTTTTTCGTCCAGGGAGCTAACCGGTAGAGCGTCGTGCGATTCCTGGTGCTGCGCCGGGAGCACCGAGACGTATGATGGAGCGCGAGATCAGGAGTGATTGAATGCGTGTCGTCTGTTTGCGTCTCTGCGTGTACGTTTTTGTCTCTGCAACACTGCTAAGCCTTCCTGTTCAAGCCCTGCCGGTGCATTTACGCACGGAGCAGATGACGACACCTCTGGGCATCGATGTCGAGCGGCCGGTGTTTTCGTGGCGAAGCGAAGCTTCAACGCCCGACTGGATGCAGAGTGCGTATGAGGTTATGGTCGCTTCCAGTCCATCACTGCTGCTGCGTGGAAGGCCGGACCTCTGGGATTCTGGCCGGGTTGCGGGTTCGGATTCGGTCAATATTGCGTATGGCGGACCGGCGCTGCGATCACAGCAGCGATACTTCTGGATGGTGCGGACGTGGGACAACCACGGGTTGCGCAGCGCGTCGACCGTGTCGTGGTTTGAGACCGGCTTGCTGAAGCCTTCGGACTGGAAGGGCGATTGGGTTCGGCATGAAGATCCAGTGGCAGATCGGGAGTTTGCCGCGGTTCGCTGGATATGGGTTGATAGCGCCAAGGTTGATACTGTGCCGGCAAAAACGACGGCGGAGTTTCACTACAAGCTGCATCTCGACACTGCACCGCAGCAGGCGAGCCTGCATGTGATGGCGCGCGCGGGATTTGTCGCCAGTGTTAATGGCAGTGTCACAGGGACACACGATGGCTGGCAGTCATTCGATCGAGAGGAGATTCGTGGAGCTTTGAAGTTTGGCCACGGCGCTGCCGGCGATAACGACATTTCCCTCGAGGTGACAGCTCCTGGTGAGAAACAACTCGCTGTTGGATCGTTGCCAGGAGTTGCAGCATCGATACGGCTCACTGACCACGATGGCTTGGAGCGTCGCATTGTGAGTGACGCAAATTGGAGTGCGGGGTCCAAGGGCGGACCGTTGCGGCCGGCACAGGTCGTTGGAGAACTTTCGACACCGTTCTTTGGAAAGAAGAGCACGGAGGATACGCAAAATCCCAGCCGGATCTCCACGGATGTTTCACTGCTGCGCAAAAACTTTGTGGTGAAGAAGGCTGTTCGCTCGGCTCGGCTGACCATCACAGCGCTGGGTGCGTATCGCGCGACTGTGAACGGCAAGGCCGTGGCTCCGCTCAACCTGCTCGATCCCGGCTTCACAGATTTCAGTCAACGAGTGCTTTACCAAACCTACGATGTGACCACGTCGGTCAAGCAGGGATCGAACGCGATCGGCGCGGTGCTGGCCGGTGGATGGCACGGTTCTCCACTGTTGTGGCTGGGCTCACGTTCCTTTGCGGGACCGGACGCCTTGCGGGCGCAGTTGGAGATAACCTTCGTGGATGGATCGCACGACGTTGTGACCACCGACGACACATGGAAGACCACAAACGCACCCTGGCTTTCCGCGGAGATCTATGGAGGCGAAGCCTACGATGCGCGCCTGGAGAAGAGCGGTTGGAACGTCGCGGGATTCAATGACCGAGGCTGGACGAATGCCGCTGCAGTGAACGTGCCCTCGAGTGTGAAGCTCACCTCGCAGCCGGATCGCTCCATCGAGCGAAGCACGGTGCTGCACCCAGTGACGATGAGCGCGGCCAATGCAGCACACCCGGTCGTCTTCGACATGGGGCAGAATATGGTGGGAAGCATTGCTCTGCACGTGCATGGTCCTCGCGGTACCGTGGTGCGTTTGCGCTATGCGGAGCGGCTCAATCCGGATGGAAGCATCTATACGCTAAATCTGCGCAATGCTACCGCGACGGATACGTATGTGTTGTCCGGCAAGGGCGAGGAAACGTATTCGCCGGCATTCACGTTCCACGGCTTCCGTTATGTGGAGGTCTCCGGCTATCCGGGAACAGCGTCCAAGGCGAGCCTGGAGGGATTGGTCTATAACAGTCTGCCTGAAACGCCTTCGATCCGCTTCAGCAGCTCGAGTGAGCTGCTGAACAAGATGGGACAACTTGGATTCTGGGGGCAGCGTGGAAACTTCGTCTCGATCCCAACAGATTGCCCGCAGCGCGACGAACGGATGGGATGGATGGGGGACGCCGGAGTGTTCTGGCGTACGGGAACTTATAACTTCGATATCGCGAGCTTCACCCACAAATTCATGATGGATATTGACGATGCGCAAACGGCTAATGGCTCGTTTACTGACATCGCTCCTGACCTGTTGCGCCGGCCGGAAGGTGCGCCGGGCTGGGCAGACGCCGGTGTGCTGGTTCCGTATGCAGCGTGGCAGCAATACGGCGATACGGCGCTGATCGAGCGCTCGTGGCCGCAGATGCAGCGGTACATGGACTTCATCCTGACAGCGAACCCTGACTATCTGCGGAGGAAGAAGCTCGGAGCGAACTATGCTGATTGGCTGGCGCCGGACGGACGCACACCCAAAAACCTGATCGCGACGGCTTACTGGGCTATCGTTGCGCGCGACATGCGGGATATGGCTACGGCGCTTCATCGCACAGAGGATGCAGCGAAGTACCAGGCGCTTTATGAGCATGTCGTATTGGCGTATCGGCGTACGTATATCCATGCCGATGGTTCAGTCGACGGTGACACTCAGACTGCTTATGTGCTCACGCTGTATGCGGGCATGGCTTCCGATAGTCAGCGGGCGGCTATGACGGAGCGGCTGGTGAAGGATATTGAGGCTCATGGCAATCACCTGACAACGGGCTTCCTGGGAACGCCATTCCTGATGTTTGTGCTCGACGACAACGATCGCAGTGACGTGGCCTACAAGCTGCTGCTGCAGGATACATATCCGTCGTGGGGTTACATGGTTCGCAAGGACGCGACGACATGGTGGGAGCGTTGGAATGGCGATACCGGCGATCCAAGCATGAACTCGTACAACCACTATGCGTTCGGCTCGGTGATGGCCTGGGTTTTCCGGCGCGTTGCCGGAATCGACACGGATGCTGCTGGAGCGGGCTTTCATCATGTGACGATCAAGCCGCAGTTCAATGATGCTCTGCCGAAGATGCATACGGAGTTTGATTCTGCTTACGGCACAATTACCACCAACTGGGATCGGTCGAGCGGGCACTTCGATGTGAAGCTGCCCCCAAATGCGCGAGCGACAGTCTCGCTGCCGGGTGGAAGGACAGAGGAGATCGGCAGCGGTTCGCACTCTTTCGCAATCGACCACCGATCAATCGCGCTCAGGACCTGGAAGGTCCAAGAGCGAGGAGGTTCGCCGGATCCTCGTTAGCGAGGAACGGCTCGTAGATGGAAGCCTGCGTGAAGGCTTCGATGCCGCCGCGACCCTGTGTGGAAAGCGCTCCCGCGAGGTTTCCGCAGCGGGCGGCTGTGCCGAGATCCTTGCCGGAGAGCAGCGCTGCGAGGAAGCCAGCGTCGAAGCTGTCGCCTGCTCCGATCGTGTCGATGACGTTGGCCAGTTGGAGCGGAGGGACTTCGATCACTGCGCCTTGCGAGACGACCATCGCGCCGAGCGAGCCGCGCTTGACCACGATGGTGGGCACGAGTGGCTGCATCACCTCCAGCGCGGCGCTGAGGTTATCGCGCTTGGTCATGCGGCAGAGCTCAGATTCGTTGGGCATGAAGATGTCGACGAAGGGCAGAACTTCGAGCAGGGGCGAGCCCCAGGTGTCGTCGGGGTCGTCGTTGGGGTCGAGCGAGATGGTCATTCCGGAGCGCTTGAGCTCGGCGAGAAGTTCCGGCAGGCCGGCATGAAGATTTCGCTGGAGATAGAGCGACGAGAGATGGAAGTGACGCGCTGAGCAGAGCTTCGGCTGGTCGAGGTCTGCGACGGAGAGATCTGAGATCGTGCCGAGGTAGGTGAGAATGTGACGGTCTGTGGCGTGGGGCAGTAGAACTGTGACTCCAGTCTTGCGGCCTGGCAGTTGCTGGACTCCGGTGACGTCGACACCACCGTCAGCGAGATGCTTGCAGGCTGCGGTGCCGAGAGCGTCATCGCCAGTAACGCTCTGGAAGCTCACGCGCATGCCAAGCGCGGCGAGATTGTGGGCAACGATGGCGGAAGAGCTGCCGAGTGTCATGGTGAAGTCGCTGGCCAGAAGCTC
>JAZKBC010000052.1:62632-66743 GCA_040388825.1 Acidobacteriota bacterium
TGACGTCAACGCTGCGATCCATTCACTGCCCTCTCTTTGGATTGTCCATGAAAGTCGACCGCAACGACGAGACGCGGGGCGGGCAACCTGCGTTTTTGGAGGCCCAAATGAAATGTTTCGTTTTATTTCGTTTTATTTCTATCATAGATCGTTTGCCAATGCTATTCTGCCTTTGCTGGGAGGCGGTGGTGGTAGCCTTGCGCAGTGTCTGGAGTGAGGAAAAAGCAGCCGATGAAATTGAGTAATGGCGTCGTGCGTGCGGGCCACACGTGGTCCGAAATTGTTCAGCAGCCTGAGGTTTGGCCGACTACGCTGGCGCGGGTTGACCAAGCCGTTGCACAGTACGGTCTGGCTTCGAAGCTTGCCGGTGCGCGGGTTCTGCTCACGGGGGCGGGCACTTCCGCCTATGCGTCGGCCGCAGTGGCTGCTGGTTGGCCGGGAGCGATGGCCGTTGCGTCGACCGACCTGCTGGTCGATACGGAGCGGCTGCTGGCGGATGCGACGGTGGTGATCTCGGTGGCGCGCTCGGGGAACAGTCCAGAGAGTATGGCGACCGTGGAGCGGATTCACCGGCTTCGGCCGGACATTCTGCAGTTGGCGATTACGTGCAACGCGGAGGGATCGCTGGCGCGGTCGTCCGAGGTGCAGGCGATCGTGCTGGATCCTCGGACGGACGACAAGAGCCTGGTGATGACCAGCTCGTTCTCCAACCTCGTGCTTGCTGGTTACACGCTGGCAGACAGGGCCGGGGTTGAGGCGGTACTGCCCGCAGCTTGTGCGAATGCTTCTGCTTGCTTCGACGAGATTGATTCCGCGGCGAAGCGAGTTGCGAATTCGGTGAAGGACCGCATTGTGCTGCTGGCGTCGTCTCCGCTCTTTGCGTGGGCGCAGGAAGGAGCTTTAAAGGCGCTCGAGATGACTGCTGGACGGTATCCGGTGCTTGCGGAGACGTTCCTTGGGCTGCGGCATGGGCCGATGAGCTTTCTTGGCTGTGACACGGTGGTGGTTTGCCTGCTTTCCAATGCTCCGATTCGGCGGCGTTACGAGCTGGATCTGGTGGAAGAGCTGAGGAAGAAGGAGCTTGGGTTCCTGGTCGGCGTTGGGGCGACCGGAGATGAAGCTTACCTGTTCGACGAGCATCTTCCGGCGATCGTCGCGGAGGGCGCCGATGAGCTGCGGGTTCCGTTCGAGATCGTTGGGGCGCAGTTGCTTGGATACCATTTGAGCCTGCGCAGCGGACTGGATCCGGATAACCCTAGTGTGGATGGCGTGATCAACCGGGTGGTGCACGGTGTGAGGATCTACGGCGAGCCATAGAGTTTAGCTGCCTGGACGCGGTAGACCCCTCCCCCTCATCTTTTGCCCGGGTCTAAGTGGCGTTTTGAGGATGTGGAGGCGCGTCCACCGCTGCCACCTCCGTGAGAGCTGCGACCGAGGTGTATCGGGGTTTTGTGAGCAAAGAGAAGGCGCCGGACCAAGCCGGCGCCTTCGTTTTACGGATGAGTGAAGCTGAAGCCTAGAACTGACCCCAGAGGAGCTGGTTGTAGACGTCGTGGTGGAACTGTACTTCACATTCCTTCACGATGGTGCCGAGAAGGCGAGGGCAACGATCGGCTGACGCCTGCTTGAGGTCCGCGTAGCGTGCCTTGACGTCTTCGCCGAGCAGCGTATCGGTCCATTCAGAGCCGCGGAAGTTCTCGATGGCGGTGTAGACGTTGTCCGGAAGGTAGCGTTCGGCCTGGCGAAGGTTCTTGATCTTCGCCGTGTTGCCGTGCAGACCGCTCTTGAAGATGGAGTAGAGCACCATGTACGGGTTGGCGTCCGGGCCGACGGAACGGACTTCAACACGGGACGACTTCTCGTTGCCGATGGGGATACGGATCATCGAACCGCGATCGGTGGCCGAAGCCTTGATCTGATTGGGCGCTTCGAAGTGCGGATCGAGGCGGCGATAGGCGTTGACGCTGGCATTCAGGAGCAGGCAGATGTCGTTGCCATGGGTGAGGATGCGGTCCACGAACTGCCACGCCATCTTGGAGATCTTCTCCTGACCGTTGGGGTCCCAGAAGAGATTCTTCGAGCCTTTGCTGATGGACACGTTGGTGTGCATGCCGGAGCCGTTGACGCCGGTGACGGGCTTGGGAAGGAAGCTGGCGGTCATGCCCATCTGGTTGGCGACCTGGCGGCAGATGAGCTTGTAGAGCTGGATCTGGTCGGCCGCGGCGACGACTTCGCCGTAGCCGTAGTTGATCTCGAACTGGCTGGGAGCGACTTCGGGGTGATCCTTTTCGTTCTCGAAGCCCATGGCGCGCTGGACTTCAGCGGTCATGTCGATGAACTCGCGGAGCGGGTCGCCGGGCAGAGAGTGGTAGTAGCCACCCTGGTTGACGTACTCGAACTTGCCGGTTTCCTGGAAGTGGCGCTCGGCGTCGATGCCCTCGAAGAGGAAGCCTTCGATCTCGTTGGCGGCGTTGAGGGTGTAGCCGTTCTTGTCGAACATCTCCTTGGAGAAGTCCTTGAGCACGCCGCGGAGGTCGCCGGAGTAGTGGCCGCCGTTCTTGTCGATGACTTCGCCGAAGACGAGGATCTTGCCGGAGCCGAAGACGTCGGCCGGCGCCCAGTAGAAGGCGCTCCAGTCGATGGCGAGGCGGAGGTCGGACTCGCGCTGGGCGGTAAAGCCGCGGATGGAGGAGCCGTCGAAGGTGAGGTTATCGTAGCTCTTGACCAGGAACTTCTTGTCGTAGTCGAGCATGTGGAGGCGGCCTTCGAGGTCGGAAAAGAGCACGGTCACGGCCTTGATGCCGGGGGTGTCAGTCAGGTACTTCAGGCGCTCTTCCTGGATCTCGTCCATGGGGACGCGCTTGCGGCGCTGGTCCTTGGCCTTCAGGTTCAGCTCTTCCAGCTCTTCATACGACAGCTCAAGAAAATTGCGAAGTTCACTCGACATGGCGCTCCTTTTTAGACAACGAAGTTTTTGACGACAAGAGAAGGTGGCAGTTGAAGCTGCCCCGGGGAGTTGTCAGACAGTTGGGTTGGAACTACAGAGAGTACGGAAGCCCGGGGCCTATGACCGCCCACTTCTAAAATTATCAGAAATCCGCCGTCAAGCAAGCTTTCTGCCAAACGGTCGGGAGTGGGAGAATAGCTCCATGGTGACTGCTGACGAACTGAAGAGCGTGAAGATTTTTGGATGTCTCGAAGAAAGCGAACGCCAGCGGCTGGCGCAGCGCGCTGCGGACATCCGCCTGGAGCCCGGAGAGTGGCTTATCCGCGAAGGTGAGCCGCCGTATTTTTTTGTGCTGCTGGAAGGCCGGCTGCAGATGGTGAAGGACATCCTGGGACGGCAGGAGGACCTGAACACCTATCTGTACAACGCCGGCGAGTTCTTTGGCGAAGTGCCGATCCTGTTGGGGACGATGGCTCTGGTGTCTCTGCGCGCGGAGACGGCATGCCGCGTTGCGCGGTTCGACCGGCAGCAGTTCCAGGAGCTGATTCGGGACTCCGCAGCGTGTAGCGCGACAATTTTGCAGACGATGAACGAGCGCCTGATGAAGGTGCAGAGGTATGCTGCGCAGGCTCCGTCCTCGCGGGTGCTGGTGGTGGGGTCGCAGTATGACACCGACTGCCGGGACATCCGGACGTTCCTCGCGATGAACCGCATCCCCTATGACTGGGTCGACCGCGAAACCGAACCGGAGCGCGTTCCAGCGTGCATGCCAAAGGACCTCAGCGGGCCGGCGGTGGTGGTGGATCGCTCGTTCTGCGTGGGTCAGCCGCCGACGGTGCGGAAAGTTGCCGATGCTCTGGGGATTCGGACTGCGCCGACCAAGGCGAACTACGACGTGGTGGTGATTGGCGGCGGGCCGGCGGGACTGGCGGCTGCGGTGTACGGCGCCTCCGAAGGCCTGTGCGTGCTGCTGGTGGAGCGCAATGCCGCTGGTGGGCAGGCTGGAGCTTCATCGCGGATTGAGAACTACCTCGGCTTTCCCAACGGCGTCTCTGGCGAAGAACTGAGCGAACGTGCGCTACGGCAGGCCACGCGGTTTGGCGCGGAGATGGTGCTGACGCGCGAGGTGGTAAACGTGGAGCCGCTGCGGCTGGACGACGACGC
>JAZKBC010000052.1:66753-73551 GCA_040388825.1 Acidobacteriota bacterium
CTGGGCGATCGCCGGGACCAGACCCTGGGCGTCGAACTGGATGGCGGCGATCGCGTAAGTGCGCGGGCCGTTGTGCTGGCGACCGGTGTGGATTGGCGCAGGCTGCAGGCGAAGGGCGTCGCACGGTTGATCGGGCGCGGCGTTCTGTATGGAGCGGCTCGGACGGAGTCGGTCACCGTGGTCGGCAAGGACGTGTTTATTGTGGGCGGTGGCAACTCGGCGGGGCAGGCGGCGATGTTCTTCTCGAGCTATGCGAACTCTGTCACCATGCTGGTGCGCGGGCCCAAACTCGAGTTCACGATGTCGCAGTATCTGGTGGACCAGATTGCCGCGAAGAAGAACATTACGGTGATGACCAATACGGTGGTGGTTTCAGCGAGCGGTGAGGATCACCTGGAGTCCATCAGCACCAGCACGAACGGAGAAGAGCCCTTTACGCGCAAGGCGGACGCGTTGTTTGTGATGATTGGCGCGGATGCCAACACGAAGTGGCTGCCGAAGGAGTTGCAGCGCGATGAGCGCGGCTTTGTATGTACCGGACGCGATGTGATGGATCTGCCTACATGGAACGGTTCGCGCCCTCCGTTTCTGCTGGAGACGAACCTGCCGGGCTTCTTCTGCGCCGGCGATGTTCGCCACGACTCGATCAAGCGGGTGTCATCCGGCGTAGGCGAAGGCAGCATGGCGATCGCGTTCATCCATCAGTATCTGGCGCTGGACAACACGGTGGCGCACTCTGCCTGAGCATGTGCGCCGTCGCGGTTATTTTTTCGCGAAAGCGCGGATGTAAATGACCATGTTCCAGATTTGGTCCGGCTTAAGGCGATCGCCTTCGCCGAGCATTTCGCCGCGTCCGTTCTTGATGACGTAGTAGATCTCGCCGTCGCTGTAGTCCTTCAACGATGCGAGATCGGTGAGGTCCTTGGGCGCGACCTTCATTCCGGCGGCCATGTCACCTTTGCCATTGCCGTTGGCGCCGTGGCACATGGCGCAGTCGAAGTTATACATCTTGCGCGCAAAGGCCTGGGACTCAGCGGTCGGCTTGGCGGTATTCACCATGCGCAGAAACTCTGGAGGCACGGGCGCCGCGGCTGCGGCTTTGGCTGGGTCAGTGGGTGTCTGGGGTGCGCCGGCTGGAGGGGCCGCCGGGCGGCCGATCAGCAACAACGCAGAGAGTAGAAAGAGCGGCTTCAACATGGGTAGCTCCTAAGTGCGGGAATGCGGAGCAAGCGGAAATCCGAGCCCGATCGTCTGGGCCCGGATGATCGTTTGGCCGGGGAACACGACCGAAGCCAGTCTGGCACCGCCGGTCTGGTATGGCTGTGTCATCCGTCACAAGCGTCTGCCGAACGACCGTTCGGCAGGGAACTGTAAAAGAGGGCCGGAAAGAGTCGCCGGATTGTACGGCCGGGCGCTGCCTACAGGCAAGGCGTGAGTGGGAGGGCAGACTGATGGGTTGCGGTCGGGATTGCTACCATGACGTTGGTGCAGTAGGGTGCAGGCCGCCAGCGCTGTGCGGCGGCGCGAAAGGATTCACAATGAAGATGGAACGGTTCGAAGTGAAGGGCCTGGCGCAGTACTCCTACGTGCTTTCGGACGCGGGCGAGGCTGTGGTCATCGATCCCATGCGCGACATCGACGGCTACCTCGCCTATGCCCATGAGAACGGCCTGCGCATCACGCATATCATGGAAACGCACATTCACGCCGACTATGCTTCGGGGGCCGTCGCGTTGGCTGTAGCAACGGGAGCCGAGCTTGCCCTCAGCGCCTACGACGAGGGCGAGCGCTTCAGCTACCAGATGCCACACCGCGCGCTGCATGATGGCGATGCTGTGAGCTTTGGCGATGTGCGGCTGCAGGCGCTGCACACACCGGGCCATACGCCGGAGCATCTCGCGTTCCTGCAGTTTGATCTGGGGCGGAGCAAAGTTGAGCCGGTTGCGATGTTCTCTGGTGACTTCCTCTTCGTCGGATCGCTGGGGCGGCCGGATCTTTTGGGCGAACAGGCCAAGCTCGGGCTCGCGCGCGAACTGTATCGCAGCGTGCAGCAGCGCATTGCGCCGCTGCCAGACGGGTTGGAGATTTATCCGGGGCATGGTGCTGGGTCGCTGTGCGGTGCTGGGATGGGCGAGAACCCGGAGACAACGCTTGGTTACGAGCGGAGAACGAATCCTTTCTTTGGATACGGCGAAGAGGAGTTCGTGACGAAGATTCTGGCGTCGGTTCCGGCGATGCCTGATTACTATCCGCGGATGAAAGAGCTGAACTCGGTGGGAGCGGCGGCGCTCGATAGCTTGCCGCAGCCGAAGGCGCTGTCGCCTGAAGCGCTGGCGGCAAAGCTGGCTGATCCGAACGTGATGGTGCTCGATCTGCGGCGGCCGGAGGCTTTTGGCGGAGCGCATATCGCGGGAGCGATCAACATTGGATCTGAAGGGAATCTCTCGCTGTGGGCGGGATGGTTGCTCGATGCGGCGAAGGAGATCGTGCTGGTGAATGACTCCGGTGACGATGAGCCGGCGCGGCGTTCGTTGCTACGCGTTGGGCTTGATCGCGTTGTGGGGTATCTGGACGGGGGTATAGCGTCGTGGGTGGCTGAGGGCCTTGAGTTTGCGCGCACGACGCAGATCACAGTGGATGAATTGGACGCGGCGGTTCGAACGGGCGATGCTCTGGTGCTCGATGTGCGCACAGATGGCGAGTGGGCCAATGGCGCAATCGCCGGTGCGCTGCACATTCCGCTGGGCAAGCTGCCGGGATCGCTCGATCAACTGGAGAAGGAGCGCGCGATCGCTGTAGTTTGCGGCAGCGGCTACCGTTCAAGCATCGCTGCGAGCTTGTTGGCGCGGAAAGGGTTTACACACCTCGGCAGCCTGAGCGGAGGGCTGGCTGCGTGGCAGCGGCGTCATGGTGAGGCGGCGGCACCGTGCTCGAGTGGGAACCGCGCGGCGATAGCCCAAGAGGTGTAACCTTTAATACAGTGGATCGACGGTGCCCCCGGATGACTCTAAGAAGAGCAGCCAGGGTAAGTGCAGCAGATCCGGGTTACGCAGGAGAAGGCATTGCAGTCGATTGAAGAAACGATCCATCTGATTCGCATCGGCGAACAGACAGGAGCCGGCAACAGCGGGAGCACGTGCTCCAGTGAGCTGGCTGAGAAACCCTGGGTCTTCGATGAGCGCGAGCTGAGCTACGGCCCTGGCGCTTCGATGGCCGACCGCGTTCCGAGCACAGCTCCGCGACAGGGCCTGATTTCGCAAGAGTACCGCACCGCGTCCGCCGAGGAGCTTGATCTGCGCATTCGTGCGGCGAAGCATGCGCTGGGCGAGCGCGTGGTGATCCTCGGCCACTTCTATCAGCGCGATGAAGTAGTGCGCTATGCGGACTTCATAGGCGACTCGTTCCAACTGGCACAGGCGGCGAGAACTCGGCCGAAGGCTGAAGCGATTGTCTTCTGTGGCGTTCACTTCATGGCCGAGACAGCGGACATTCTTTCGCGTTCGGATCAGGCTGTCATTCTTCCAAATCTTGCCGCGGGTTGCTCGATGGCGGACATGGCTGATATCGACACAGTTACCGACTGCTGGGAAGAGCTGGAGTCGTTGTTGGGCTCTGCGCCGAACGAGCAGGGTCTGCAGCCGGTCGTTCCAGTCACGTATATGAATTCTTCAGCTGCTCTGAAGGCTTTCTGTGGGAAGCACGGCGGTGTCGTTTGCACGTCTTCGAACGCGGCGGCGGTGTTGCAGTGGGCTTTTGAGCGGGGTCAGCGTGTGTTGTTCTTTCCGGACCAGCACCTCGGACGCAATACAGCAAAGGCGATGGGAATCGGTCTCGACGAGATGGTGTTGTGGGATCCACAGCTTTCGCTTGGCGGAAGCGATGCGGAGACGCTTGAGCGTTCGCGCGTGATTCTGTGGCACGGGTTCTGCTCGGTGCATAAGCGCTTCACCGTCGAGCAGATTCGGATGGCTCGCGAGCGGCATCCAGACGTGCGAGTGATTGTGCATCCGGAGTGCACGATGGAAGTGGTCGACGCGGCGGATGAAGCTGGTTCGACGGACCTGATAGTCAGGGCGATCGCAGCAGCGCCTGCGGGGTCGACGTTTGCAATTGGAACGGAGATCAACCTGGTGCAGCGGCTGGCGAATGAGAATCCGCAGCACAAGATTTTCTGCCTGGACTCGGTGATTTGTCCGTGTTCGACGATGTATCGCATTCATCCGAGCTACCTGGCGTGGGTGCTGGAATCGTTTGAGCGCGGGGAAGTCGTCAATCGAATCACGGTGCCGGAGGAGACGGCGAAGTTCGCGCGGGTGGCTCTGGAGCGCATGTTGAGCCTGGCGCCGGTGGCGGCGCGATGAGCGGACGCCGGCACATCATCGTTGTTGGCAGCGGCATCGCAGGGTTGATTGCGGCGCTTGAGCTGAGTGCACGGCATGATGTGACGCTGGTGACGAAGTCCGAGCTGATGGAGAGCAACACGCGCTATGCGCAGGGCGGTATTGCGGCTGCGATGTTCGCGGATGACAGTGTCGCCGAGCACATTGCGGATACATTGCGCGCTGGTGCGGGGCTGTGTAACGCTGCGGCCGTGGAAGTGCTTTGCACCGAAGGGCCGCAGCGGATTCGCGACCTGATTCGGTTGGGTGTTGCGTTCGATCAGAACAATGGCGAACTTGCGCGCGGGCTCGAGGGTGCGCACTCGCGGGCACGGGTGTTGCATGCTCGCGGCGATGCGACTGGGCTTTCGATCGAGATGGCGCTGGTGGCTGCTGTTCGAGGTTCGGCGGTACAGGTGATCGAGCATGCGTTTGCATGCGACCTTGCGCTGAAGGATGACGCTGTCGCGGGGCTTGAGATTATCGAGCGTGATGGATTGCGGCGACGAATTGATGCTGACGCGGTGGTGCTGGCCAGCGGTGGAGCTGGGCAGCTTTTTCTGCACACTACGAATCCTGCGGGCGCTACGGGGGATGGGACTGCGCTGGCGTATCGTGCTGGAGCGGAGTTGAGTGATCTGGAGTTTTATCAGTTTCATCCAACTGCGCTGGCCACACCGGGGACGTTTTTGATTTCGGAGGCGGTGCGGGGGGAGGGGGCCGTGTTGCTGGACTCGCGGGGGCGGAGGTTTATGCAGAGTCTGCACCCGTTGGCGGAACTGGCTCCTCGTGACGTTGTGGCGCGGGGGATTGCGATGCAGATGGCAGCGCAGGACGGAGAGCCGGTGCTGCTGGATGCTACGGGGCTCGGGGCGGCGTTTCTGCGGGAGCGGTTTCCTACGATTGACCAGGCTTGCCGGGCGCGGGGGTTTGAGTGGGGCGAAGTGGCGGTGCCGGTGACTCCGGCGGCGCATTACTGGATGGGTGGGGTGAAGACGGATTTATGGGGCCGGACTTCGGTCGATGGTTTGTTTGCGGTGGGAGAGGCGGCTTGCACCGGGGCGCATGGGGCCAATCGGCTGGCGTCGAACTCGCTGCTGGAGAGTGTGGTGTTTGCGTGGCGGTGTGCGCGGTTGTTGAGTGAGGATGGCGGGGTTCGTGCGGCGGCGGGAGTTGGATGTGTGCCGGAGTTTGGGGAGAGCGGAAGTGAGGTTGTGGGGCGGAGAGAGGTGCAGGAGTTGATGTGGGGATCGGTGGGGTTGGAGAGGGATGGTGTTGCGTTGCGGAATGCTGTGAGCACGATGGAGCGGTGGAAGGTGGAGGGAGAGAGTGTGGAGGCTTTGGAGACTCGGAACCTGCTGCAGTTGGGGAGGCTGGTGGCGAAGGCGGCGCTGGAGCGGGAGGAGTCGAGGGGAGCGCACTTCAGGCTGGATTTTCCTGAGACGTTGGAGGGGTGGCGGAGGTCGATAGTGGTGGCGCGGCCAGTGGGGGTGGGGTGTTGATGCGGCCGGCGGCAGAGGCTGTGGAGCGTGTGGTGCGGATGGCGCTTGAGGAGGACGTGCCTTGGGGTGATGTGACGACCGAGGTGTTGGTGGACGCTGGTGCGCAGGTCGAGGCGCGGCTGGCGGCTCGCGAGGATGGTGTGTTGTGCGGTGAGGATGTGTTCACGGCTGCGATGCGGCAGCGTGGGGATGTGACGGTTGAGTTCGGGGTGCATGATGGTGAGGCCTTTCGTAAGGGCGATGTGCTGGCGCGAGTGAGTGGGCCGGCGCGGACGGTGTTGACCGCGGAGCGAGTGGCGTTGAACTTCGTGCAGCGGTTGAGTGGGATTGCTACGTTGACGGCGAAGTATGTGGTGGCGGTTGCAGGGACGCGGGCGCGGATTGTTGATACGCGGAAGACGACTCCTGGGCTGCGATTGTTGGAAAAGTATGCGGTGCGTTGTGGGGGTGGGGGGAGCCACCGGTTCTGCCTGTCGGATGCGGTGATGGTGAAGGACAATCATCTGGCGGTTGCGGGCGGCGATGTTACGGCGGCGCTGCGCACGATGAAGGAGCGGTTGGGGCACACGGTGCATGTGGAGGTTGAGGTGGACCGGCTGGACCAGATTGAGGCGGTGCTGGCGGCCGGTGTGGACACGATCATGCTCGATAATTTTTCGCTCGACGACTTGCGGTCGGGGGTATTGCAGGTGGCTGGGCGCGCGTTGGTGGAGGCGAGCGGCGGCGTGACGCTGGCGACTGTTGGCGCGATTGCAGCGACGGGGGTGGACTTGATTTCAGTGGGTGAGCTGACGCACTCGGTGCGGTCGTTAGACCTGGGGCTGGATTTTTAGAAGCACGGAGTAGGGAACAGGGAGTAGGGCCTACGGTGTTGGTGGGCCGTCGAGCCATTGGTTGTTTTCTTTGTGCTTGCCGAT
>JAZKBC010000052.1:73561-75132 GCA_040388825.1 Acidobacteriota bacterium
AGGCCCTGCAATTGATCTTGATACGGATTTGCCTGCTTGCCGATGGTCTGCATGGCGGTGGTGCGGGCGGCGGCGATGCGGGTTTCGCAGTTGGGGGCGGGGCCGTTTTTGGTTTGGATGTGGCAGGTGTTGAGCGCGAAGGCGAGGTCGCCTACGGCGTTGAAGATGTCGTGCTCGCGGTCGCTGGTGGCGGTGACCATGTTCTTGAGGTTTTCCTGGGCAATCCTGAGCTGCTGCATCTGGGAGGCGAAGACTTCGTCGGTGGCGTGGATGTCGACGGCAGAGGCGGTGTCGATGGCGGTCTCAGCGGCCGTGATGAAGGTGTTGCTGGGAGGCGTGGTGTTGGCGGGGAGAGTTTGGGGAGAGGCGAAGGCGGCGGCTAGTAAGAGAGTGCAGGAAATCAGGGTGGGGATCATCGTGCGGTTTCCTTTGCGGGTTGATGCAGCTTGCCGAGTTGGATGCTGGATTGAGGATAGAACGTTTGGCCCCCCCCGTATGGTTGGTACGCAAAATCTTGTGGGGGTGGGGGTTAGGTCTAAGGGCAGGGAGTAGGGAGTAGGGAGTAGGAAGTAGGGAGTAGGGAGTAGGGAATGGGGCTTGGGGGCGGCTACGGCTTGAATTGTTGGGATGATCGATGTTGTGGCGAGGGTGGAAGCTTCGTCAACGGGTGCTGAGAGACCTGAGGCGGCAGGCTCGGGGTACTCGGAAGCGGATTGCGTTACCGCTGGTTGAGCGGACTCCGGTTGGTCAGAATGAGAGATCTGTGTAGGGGATGGAGAAATAGGGGCCTCGATGGCGAAGACGGGTTCGTGGTCGTTGAGGAATTCTTCGAGGATGCGGGCGGCGGAGCCGGGCTGGTCGGCGGGGTCGAAGTATTCGGTGGTGGGCGCGAGGGGACCTAGGGTTGGGTCGTGGATGATTTCGTCGACGGTGGGAATGGGGTCGGCGGTGGGATTGGGTTTGGGGAGGTTGAGGCTGGCGATCTGGAGACCGTAGAGCAGGAGGCCGGCGCGGCGCGGGTCGAGGTGGTTGGAGGAGATGCGCTGGAGGACTTCGCTGAGAGCGAGTTGGATGGAGGAGCGGTCTTCGAGAGTGGGGAAGTCGAAGGTGGAGCGGCTGATGAGGGGGACGTCGCGGTGGGAGCGGGCGGCGAGGCCACGCGTGCCGTGGTGGAAGTAGCAGAAGATCTCGCCGCGGAGGGCGGGGCTGCCGCAGCGCTGGCCTGCGGTGAAGATGTGGCGGCATTGGTAGCGGGTGGGATCGATGGTTTGCATGATTTTGTCCTTTGGCTTTGGCTGCGATTGTTAGGCGCTGCGTGATTTTGTGGCTCGCAGGCTTTACCCCAGGGGCTAAAGCTCCTTTCCCGTCAGGCCTGTGAGACCCGAGGCTGAAGCCTCGGGGTACCTGGAGGCGGCGGCAACATGCCGGTTTGGAGGTTTAGGAGCCAAGGCTCAGGATCCCGAGTGGGGACCAAGTGCGCAGGGCTTCGTGGCAAGGAAAAAGGCTGCCGGGGCGGGTGGTCACGCCGGGGCAGCCTTTTTTGATCTACTTCTATTTTAACAGGTGGGGTG
>JAZKBC010000053.1:0-6745 GCA_040388825.1 Acidobacteriota bacterium
ACACTCCTGGCCCGCGGAAGCCCCCCAGCTTCCGCGGGCATTTTCTTTGCCCTAATTCCCTCCGCTCCGCTCGATCTTCCCCTTGTTCTCCCGCAGCAACTCCAAAAACTCCCTCAACGCCACGCCCTCATTCATCGGATTCCACGCCGCCACTACCCCCAGCGAAAGCTCGCTTCCCTCCAGTTCACGAAACGCCAGCCCCTTCGCCCGCAGATGCCTCACACCAGCCGGCACCAGCGCCACGCCCTCACCCGCCTCCACCAGCGTCAGCACACCCGAGTATGTCGCCGATTCATTCACCGTCCGCGGCGAAAACCCACGCGATGCGCACAGCCCCACAACCCCATCAAACAACCAGGGGTTCGACTCCCGCTCGTACATCACCATCGCCTCATCCTTCAGCGCCTCCACCGTTACCGGCCCCTTTGCCAGCCGATGGTCCGCCGGCATCGCCACCACAATCGGGTCCCGGTACAGCATCTCCGACTTCAACCTCCGGCCATGCGGAGCCTGCAGCGGCCGCGTCAACCCCACGTCAATCCGCCCATCCTCCAACGCCTCAAGCTGTTCCCGCGCCTGCATGTCCCACAACGAAAGCCGTATCCCCGGACGCCGTTTCCTGTACTCCCGAATGATCCGCGGAAAGAACCCGGCCGCCCCCTGCAGAAAGAACCCTACCGCCAGCGTGCCGGCCTCGCCCTGCATCGCCTGCCGCGTCAAATCCACCGCTCGCTGCGCGCTCTCCAGCGTCTTCCGAGCCTCTACCAGGAACACCTGACCCTCTGCCGTCAGCCGAGCCTTCCGCCCGCTCCGGTTCAGCAGCGTGGCCCCGATCTCGCTCTCCAGATCGAGGATCTGCTCGCTGATCGAGGACTGCGATACGCGCAATCGCTTCGCCGCCGCTGTCAGGCTGCCATAATCTGCGATAGCCTTGAAATAACGAAGATGCCGCAGTTCCATTGGCCCTCTTTTCTGACACCCAACATCCTATCGGTAATTCCGATAGTAAGCCCCGGAAACAACGCTGAAACCTTTTGATCGCATTGCGAGTCTATCATTGAGATACTCGTATCTGCGCCCGGAGATCGACATTCATGGGGATAGTTAAACTCGCGCTCACAAAGCCTTACACCTTCATCGTGCTCGCGATTCTGATTGTTATTGCTGCACCGGTCGTCGTCCTTCGCACGCCGACAGACATCTTCCCTTCCATCGACATCCCAGTCGTCTCCATCGCCTGGCAGTACAACGGCCTCAGCCCTGAAGAGATGGAAGGCCGTCTCACCACGCCCTACGAAAAAGCCCTCACCACGCTGGTGGACAACATCCAGCACATCGAGTCCACCACCCTGAACGGCCAGGCCATCATCAAGGTCTACCTTCAGCCTGGCGCCTCACTCGACCGCGCCAACGCCCAGATTTCTTCCGCCTCGCAGTTCCTCCTCCGCCAGCTTCCACCCAGCATTCTTCCGCCGCAGATCATCAACTTCTCCGCCTCCTCGGTCCCCATTCTGCAGCTTGGACTTGCCGGCAAGGGCCTCTCCGAGCAGCAGCTCAATGACATCGGCACCAACCAGATCCGTCCTCAGCTCGTCACCGTTCCCGGAGCCGTGCTGCCCAACGTCTACGGCGGCCAGCAGCGCTCCATCATGGTCAACCTCGACCCCCGCCGCATGCAGGCTGAAGGCCTCTCCCCCGACGACGTCCTCACTGCTCTCGCCCAGCAAAACATCGTTCAGCCCGGCGGCACCGCCAAGATTGGCTCCGCCGAGTACGACATCCACCTCAACAGCTCGCCCACCACCCTGTCCGGAATCGCCGATCTCCCCATCAAGCAGGTCAACGGCTCCACAGTCTATGTAAAAGACGTCGCCTCCGTTGCCGATGGCGCCATCCCGCAAACCAACATCGTCCGCCAGGACGGCCACCGCGGCGTGCTCATCAGCGTCCTCAAGTCCGGTCAGGCATCCACACTCGACGTCGTTTCCGGCGTCCTTGGCCTTCTGCCCAAGGTCAAGCAGATCATCAACAGCCCCAACCTCAAGATCACCCCCATTGGCGATCAATCCATCTTCGTCCGCGCCTCCATCAACGGTGTCATCCGCGAAGGCGTCATCGCGGCTGCGCTCACCGGCCTCATGGTGTTGCTCTTCCTCGGCTCCTGGCGCTCCACGCTCATCATCGCCATCTCCATCCCGCTCTCCGTGCTGGTCTCGGTCATCGTTCTGGGATGCATCGGCGAAACCATCAACATCATGACCCTCGGCGGCCTCTCGCTCTCCGTCGGCATCCTGGTCGACAACGCCACCGTCACCATCGAAAACATCGAGCGCTACCTCGAAGAAGGCCACACCCTCGAGAATGCCATCCTGGAAGGCTGCGCACAGATCGGCACTCCGGTCCTCATCGCCACTCTCTGTATCTGCATCGTGTTTCTTCCGATGTTCTTCCTCGCAGGAGTCGCGCGCTTCCTCTTCGTTCCTCTCGCCGAAGCCGCCTGCTTCGCCGTCTTCGCTTCCTACCTGATCTCGCGCACGCTCGTCCCCACGCTGGCCATGTACCTGCTCAAGGCCAAGGCGCACCACGCGAACGTCACCCGCAATCCCCTCGTCACCTTCCAGCGCGCCTTCGAGCGGGGATTCGAACGAGTCCGCAGGGCCTACACCGGCCTGCTCACCGCCTTGGTCGGGATCCGCAAGCTCTTTATCCCCCTCTTCCTCGGAGCCTGCGCTCTCACGCTCCTCCTCATCCCCTTCCTCGGCCAGAATTTCTTCCCGTCCTCGGACAACGGCGCCTTCATCCTCCACGTCCGCGCCCGCGCCGGAACCCGCATCGAAGAAACCGCACGCCTCTGCGATCTCGTCGAGCAGTCCATCCGCAAGACCGTGCCCCCCAGCCAGATGAACAACATTCTCGACAACATCGGCCTCCCCTACTCTGTCATCAACACCCAGCACGCCACCAGCGGCCTCTTCGGCGCAGCCGACGCCGACATCCTCGTCTCCCTCAACGAAGACCACTCCCCCACCGCCGACTTTGTTCGCGAGCTCCGCAAGTCGCTCCCCAACCAATTCCCCGGCGTGACTTTCTACTTCCTGCCCGCCGACATCGTCACCCAGATCCTCAACTTCGGCTTACCCGCTCCGCTCGACATCCAGATCGACGGCACCGACAACGCCGGCAATCGCAACGTCGCCAACAACATGCTCGAGCAGCTTCGCAAGATCCCCGGCATCGTTGACGCGCGCATCCAGGAACCCGCCGACTACCCCACCCTCAACGTCAACGTCGACCGCACCAAAGCCCTGCAGGGCGGCTTCACCCAGCGCCAGGTTGGCGGCTCCGTGCTCAATATCCTCTCCGGCTCCTCGCAGCTCTCGCCCATGTTCTACCTCAACCCAAAGAACGGCACCGTCTACAGCATCATCGCTCGTTCGCCCCAGTATGATGTCCAGTCCCTCCAGGACATGCAGAACATCCCCCTCAGCTCTCCAACGGCCAAAAATCCGGAGATCCTCGCCGACGTCGCTTCGCTCTCCCGCGGCACCGAGTCAGCCGTCATTCAGCACTATGGCATTCGCCGCACGCTCGACATCTACGCCAACGTCCAGGACCGCGACCTCGGCGCCGTCGCAGCCGAAGTCAACCGCATCGTCGACAAAAACCGCCCTGCGCTCAGCCCCGGCAACTACGTCACCGTCCGCGGTCAGGTCAACACCATGAAGAGCTCCTACACCGGTCTCGTCTTCGGCCTGCTCTTCTCCATCGTCCTCGTCTACCTGCTCATCGTCATCAACTTCCAGTCCTGGCTCGATCCCTTCATCATCATCACCGCGCTCCCAGCCGCCATCGCCGGCATCGTTCTCCTGCTCTTTCTCACTCACACAACGCTCTCCGTCCCTGCACTCATGGGGGCTATCATGTGCATGGGCGTAGCCACGGCGAACTCCATCCTCGTCGTCGCCTTCGCCAAGGACCGCCTCCTCGCCACCGGCGACGCTCTCCGCTCAGCCATCGAAGCCGGTTCCACCCGCTTCCGCCCCGTCGTCATGACCGCGCTCGCCATGATCATCGGAATGGTCCCGATGGCTCTAGGCCTCGGCGAAGGCGGAGAACAGAACGCTCCCCTGGGCCGCGCCGTCATCGGTGGCCTCGCGCTGGCCACCGTCGCCACCCTCGTCTTCGTCCCCGCCGTCTTTGCTCTGCTCCACGGCGGTGGCAAACACAAAGCTTCCACCACGAAATCCGCCGCTGAATCAGAACTCGCCCTCAGCTAAATTCTCGCGCCGCCATTGGAGTCCCTTCAAGCATGCCCGTAGACATCAACTCCGAAATGACCACACCCTCCAACGACTACCCCGGGGCTTCCACCCCGCACATCACGCCGCATCCTGACCCGGCTCACGCGCTGCCCGCTCCTTCTCGAAGCCAGCGCGGCATCACCATCCTCGTATCGGTCGTAGCTCTGCTGATCGTTGCCGGGATCGCCTACCGCCTCATCGCCCGCGCCTCCGACCAGCGCCACCTCGCCAAAGTTACCGACCAGAGCGCCATCCCCTCCGTCGCCATCACCTTTCCCGCCGTCTCCACCGGAGGCGACCCCATCTCGCTGCCCGGCAACACCCAGGCCTTCGACGACACGCCCATCTACGCCCGCACCAGCGGCTACGTCAAAAAGTGGTTCGTCGATCTCGGCCAGCACGTCCGCAAGGGTGAACTCATGGCCACCATTGAAACACCCGAGCTCGACCAGCAGCTCCAGGCCGCCGAGGCAGATCTCAAAACCGCCCAGGCCAACCTGAATCTCGCCGACATCACCTCCAAGCGCTATCAGAACCTCCTCAAGCTCGACTCCGTCTCCAAGCAGGAAACCGACGTCGCCGTCTCCGGAGCCGCGGCACGTGAGGCCGCCGTCAACGCCGCAGAAGCCAACGTCCGCCGCCTCCAGCAGATGCAGTCCTTCGAAAACGTCTACGCCCCCTACTCCGGCGTCGTCACCGCACGCAACACCGATATCGGCGACCTCATCGACGCCGGCTCGCCCTCCACCAGCAGCACAGCCAAAGAGCTCTTCCACATCGCCTCCGTCAACCAGCTCCGCGTCTTCGTCGCCGTCCCCGAGGTCTACGCCCCCGACATCCACACCGGCGACAAAGCCACTCTCACCCTCGATGAGTACCCCGGCCAGACCTTCACCGGAACCGTCGCCCGCAACTCCAACTCCATCGACATGGCCTCGCGCACCCTCAACGTCGAAGTCGACGTCCAAAACCCCAACGGAAAACTCCTTCCCGGCGCTTACGTCTTCGTCCACTTCAAGCTCCCGCAGGGACAGCAGATGCTCTCGGTCCCCTCCAACACCCTGCTCTTCCGCTCCGAAGGCCTCCGCGTAGCCCTTGTCCAGAACGGCCATGTCCATCTCCAGCCCATCGTCATCGGCAAGGACAACGGCCGCACCGTAGAGATCGCCACCGGCCTCACCGCCCACGACCAGGTCATCCTCGACCCCTCCGACTCAGTCGCTGAAGGCCAGTCAGTCGAAATCTCCAACCATCCGGCGGTGCAGTAATGCATCTCCGTCGACTGGCACTCACCCTTGCGCCAATGCTCCTCACCGGCTGCATGGTTGGCCCCAAATACAAGATCCCCACGCCCCCCACGGCCCCGGACTTCAAGGAAGCCGCCAACACCGATCCCAACTGGCAACCCGCCCAGCCCGCCGCTGAAATCCCCAAAGGCGCCTGGTGGACCGTCTTCCAAGACGACGGCCTCAACGCCCTCGAGCCCCAGGTCGAAGCCGCCAACCAGACCCTCAAAGCCGCCGACGCCAACCTCCGCGCCGCTCGCGCCGCCATCGGTATCGAATCCTCCCGCAAGTTCCCTACGCTCGGCATCTCACCCTCCCTCGTCGGCGAGCGCTACTCCGCCCAGAGGCCCTTCTTCAACCACCTCAACACCAACAACGGCGAGAGCGACATCCAGCTCCCCCTCCAGCTCTCCTACGAGGTCGATCTCTGGGGACGCGTCCGCCGCGGGATCACCGAAGCCACCGAAGAGTCGCAGGCCGCCGCCGCCGATCGCCAGACTGCTCTGCTCGCCCTGCAGGCCGAAGTCGCCCTCGACTACTTCGAACTCCGCGCCTCCGACGCCCAGCAGAAGCTCTTCAACGACACCGTTGCCCAGTATCAGGAAGCCGTCCGCGTCACCAACAACCGCTTCACTGGCGGCGTCTCGCCCAAATCCGACCTAACCCAGGCTCAAACCCAGCTCGCCGCAGCCAGGGTCGCCGCCGCCGACGTCGCCATCCACCGCGCGCAATACGAGCACGCCATCGCCAACCTCATCGGCAAGGCTCCCGCCAACTTCACGCTCGCCGCCAACCCGCTCCCGCTGAACGTTACCCCACCCAACATCCCTCCCGGCCTGCCGGCGCAGCTCCTCGAGCGCCGTCCCGACATCGCCTCCGAAGAGCGCCTCACCGCCGCCGCCAACGAGCGCATCGGCATCGCCCGCTCCGCCTTTTTCCCCACGCTTTCGCTCACCGGCGCCGCCGGCTTCGAAACCACGAGCTTCTCCACGCTGCTCACGCCCTCCAACTTCGTCTACGCCGTAGGCCCGGCCCTCGCCCATGAGCGCGCCGCACTCTGACTTCAGTTGGGCGGCTTGTTTGACGACGGGCATCAGCAGCACCGTATCGCGCTGGCGATGGCTGGTCGATCGCTACGCGCGGCGCTTTCGAGAGCGA
>JAZKBC010000054.1:0-21917 GCA_040388825.1 Acidobacteriota bacterium
CTGCCCAAAATCAGCGCCCGCGCCGACAACTCTTTCGGGCTTTCACTCGCAGGAACATACGGACGAAACTTAGTCGAGGCAGCCATCAGGCGGGTTCTCCCATGCAGCAATTTTCAAACTGCGTTTGGATGGGAGTGTATCAGCGCAAGCCCTTGTTCTGGCGCGCCATCCCACACATCCCCGGCGTGTAAACTTCCCCACATTATGATCTCCGGCGCACACATCATCCTCTACAGCAAGGACGCCGCAGCCGACCGCTCCTTCCTCCGCGACATCCTCGGCTTCCCCTCCGTCGACGCTGGCCACGGCTGGCTCATCTTCGCTCTCCCACCCGCCGAAGCCGCCATCCACCCCGCCGACTCAGCAGCCCGCCACGAGCTCTACCTCATGTGCGACAACCTCGAAGCCGAGATCGCCAGCCTCACCGAGAAAGGCGTCGCCTGCTCCACGCAGCACAACGAGCGCTGGGGCTCCATCACGCAGATCACGCTGCCCGGCGGAGGCACCCTCGGCCTCTACCAGCCAAAGCACCCCACAGCCCTTCACTTGTCAGGAAAGTAGTCTCGGCAATCGCGGCAGCTACCCGGCAATCTTCATCAGCCGCCCATGCCGGCACACAATCGCCAGCGGCTCCGAACTCAGAATCTTCTTCGCCTGAGACCGCGCATGCGCCGCCCACGGGCCCTGCGCATCCAGCCGCGCGTACGCCGTCCAGTGCCGCAATGCCTTGCGCGGCTCCTTCAGCCGCTCATAGGCCAGCGCCAGGTTGTAGTGCGCATCCGCATACTGCGGAACCAGCACCAGCGCCCGCTCATAGGCCACAATCGCCTCATCCAGCCGCTGCTGCTCGTCCAGCACATTGCCCAGGTCAAAGAACGCCAGCGCATACTCCGGATCGGCAATCGTAGCCTGCCGGTAGAGCCGCTCCGCGCCTTTAAAATCGCGCTCGTTGTAGTGAATCGTTCCCAGGTTGATCGCCGTCGCTGCATGGTTCGGCTGCATCTCCAGGATCGTCTCGTACACCGCTTTCGCCTCAGCCAGTTTCGCCGGATTCTCCTCGAGCCGCACCGCGCGCAGAAACATCTCCTGCACCTCGGCCGCCAGCGGAGAAACCTCACCATGCCGCCGCACCACAGCCATGCCCGCACACGGAGCCAGCTCAAAATCAAATGCCATCTGCCGCGTCATCGGATTCACCAGCGCGCCCCACTGGCGAAACACCAGTCCCGATCCCGAGCGCATAGCCACCGACTCCACTAGCGGATTCGCCATCCCCGAAACCTTCTGCATCGCCGTTACCGACCGCTTGATGCTCTTCGCCGAAATCCGCGTCGCCGAAAGGTCGCGCAACTTGCGCAGCTTCACCAACTCGTCAAACGAGTAGTGTTCAGAACTCTCCACCAGACCCTCTTTTTCCCATTGGGCCAGTTGGCGGACGGGAAGGCGAAGGATGCGCAGAACGTCTTCTCGGCAGTATCGGCTCACGACGCGGTTCTCTCGATAGCTGGGCGGGCACCACTCCTACTGAGCAGTACCTCTAGCTGCGAGTATCCGTCGCGCACCCCCGTCATTCAAGGCCTTCCTTCCCCCAAACTGAAGATTTCAGTGGATATCTGGAACCTAGGCAGGTTCGCGACGGGTTTTGCACCGAACGAGAACCAGAGCATGAAATGTCCGCTAAATCTCCACAGCCCGCCCGCCGAGATCGCCGCACCGGCACCAATCGTGCAGGTAGCCTCAACCTCCCGCACACTGCATCGCCTCAGCGGGTTCGGACGCTTCCAGCCGCACGCTACTTTAACAAAATCGTCATCTACGCCCAATGGCGCGGCCGATGCTACTTTGCGGGGATAGGCCTCCATCGATCACCGACATAAACTTGTCCCAATTGATACACAACTCCAGAAGTCCCCAATTGAAAGGGCCAGATGCGAATCTCTAGACTCATGCTGCAACTCTTGACGGACGAATCAGGGCAGGACCTGATCGAGTACGCCCTGGCTGCGGGCCTGATCGGACTGGCCGCAGTGGCTTCGATCAACGTGCTCGCCACCAAAATCGCCACATCCTTCACCACCGTGGGCTCCAAGCTGACCAGCGCGGTTTAGTCCGGCAAGCAATCGGCAGAGCACCATCTGTAAAGCTCCAGCGACCATCTGCTCCACATCCCGAAACATCGGAAAAGCCACCTCCGCCGAGGTGGCTTTTCCGATTTGGCGGCGGCCGGCACTGGGCCAAGCTCCGTGCTCGCACAATAGTTGCAGAAGCACTCACCCGAGTTGGCGCACCGAAGACTCCTATACTGAGCGATAGCTTCAAGTCACCCCGAATTGATGCGGTCTCAGGGCACCACCGATGGATTACAAGACCCTCTTCTTCACCCATCTCGCGTCGATCACGGTTTATGCAGCCTTCGCTGGCCTTCTTGCGCTTTACAACCGCAAAGTTCACGGCCTCTGCTGGATCTCCGGCGGCCTCCTCGTCGGTCTCGTCAAGGTCATCCTGCAGGGACTCGAAGGCCGAATTCCCACCGTCTTCTCCTCACTCGTCGCCAACGAACTCTATCTGCTCTCCTTTGTCATGCAGATGATGGGCCTCCGCTGGTTCGTCCATCGCCGCCCCCTGCGGCGCCGCTGGCCGCTCGCTCTGCTCACCGGACTCGCAGGGCTCTACGCCGTCTTGTACTCGCTCCGTGTCCCCTACATCGCCAATCTCATCAACATCCCAGCCTTCATCGTGCTTGGCACCACTGCCTGGCTGATGCTGCGTTACGGGCACGGCCTCTTCCGCCAGGTGTCTCGTTGGACGGCAGCTTTCCTCTTTGCCGAGATGGCCGTCTCCATTTATCGCGCCGTCCTCACCAACCTTCACTATGCTCTGCCCTGGAAAGTCGCCGACGGCGAGCACGATTCTCGCTGGATTTACTCCCTGATGGCCATGATGTTCTTCAGCACCTGCGTCATCATGTGCCAGTTCTGGTTCTTCGTCGTTGAGCTCCAGGGCGAGCTCATCGAACAGACGCGTATCGATCCATTGACCGGAGCTCTCAATCGCCGCGCTCTCTATATCGAGGCCGACCGCGAGATCGCCCGCTGCCTCCGCTCCGGACAGGTCCTCTGCACGCTGCTGCTCGACATCGATGACTTCAAGCTCCTCAACGACACCCACGGCCACGGCGCCGGCGATCTCTGCCTCCAGTCACTCGCCAGCCTCATCCGAACCACCCTGCGCAAGCAGGACATGTTCGCCCGCACCGGCGGCGAGGAGTTCGCCATCGTTCTCCCCGACACCCCGCAGGAGCACGCCCTCATGGTCGCCGAACGCCTGCGCTTCGCTCTCGAGCGCATGGAATGCAACTTTGGCGAATCGCGCTTTTACATCTCGGTCAGCATAGGAGTCGCCGCCATGGCGCCCACCTGCGCAGCCTTCGAAAGCCTGCTCCACTGCGCCGACCTCGCAATGTACGAAGCCAAACACAAGGGCAAAAACCGCATCGCCCAGTACCGGAACGATCGTCCAGCGGAGCTTTCCGCTCCTCCGTCATATGACTCGGCGATGTCCACCACCTTGGACTCGCCCATGTCGCCTGCCTGATCGCGTCCACGACACTCATTCCTAAAGATCAGTATCGATCAGCGATACAATTAGAGCTTGACAATAAACCTGCGCGGCGAAACACCTGCCCTAGTCTCCTTGCAACCTTTTTTCCCAGGAACGGCAAAATGCGCGCACTAGTACGTCTACTTACGGTTCTCTGCCTTGTCGGAGCGCCCGCCTTAGCCCACGCCACCCCATTCGTCTACAACTTCAACCTCGTCGGCTCATCGCCTTACACAGGTACCGGCACATTTACCCTCAGCCAAGCTATTCCGACCACCGGACAGGTTGACCTCACCGCAACCGGGTTATCCATGACCGTAGATGGCGTCACGTTTACGGACCCTAGCTCGATCACCATCACGTTCCTCACCGGAGCGATCCGCAACATCACCTTTTCATTTACAAACCACCCCCCCAATGCCCTACACATCAACGGCGGCGGATACACCTTCTACTACGGCAGCAACTTCGGAAGCACGAGCAACGGCACATACAGCACCCCAGTGCTGTACGTTCCGCCACCGCCTCCTCCGACACCGGAGCCGGGCAGCCTTGTGCTCCTCGGAACTGGAGTGCTGGCTGGAGTCGGCGCCCTCAAGCGCCGCCGCCAGCAGTTGGCGACAGCCTGAATCCCTGTTCCCTGACAAAGAAAACCGCCTCTCCGGAGGCGGTTTTCTTTGTCTTCAGCGCAAACGCGTCCCGCAGCTGCGATTCAACTGAACTTGTGCGATGTGATGGACCCGACGAACGGACTTGAACCGTTGATCTGCTGATTACGAAGGCGAATTTTGCACAGTCGTGAGTGCCCGGAGATCAACGAGATGCACTGGAAACGATTGTCAGGACTTGAGGCTCCGGACTCGCCGAAAGTGCATAGATATGCAGCGGTGTGCATCGCTTTCTGGTACAAGTGTCGACTCAAATGGCTACAAAATCTACGGCTGCCTTTGGACCAGGCATTCATCTCCGAACTCGGCATGAGGTCGAGCCTTCCAATCTCACTCCTTGTTGAGTGGAACCAGTGGCGCCTGATCGATCGCATCCGTCGTTGTGTCCCTGCTCTCCTTGCGCAACTCCGTCAATCGCGTCGCCAGGTCCTTCTGAAGGTTCGCGTGTTGTGGCAAACCAGCGAGGTTGTTCAATTCGCCGGGATCCGATTGCAGGTCGTACAACTCGAACTCCTGCGGATCGGCGAAGTAGTGGATATATTTGTAGCGCTCCGTGCGCACGCCTCGATGGGGCCGTACCTGCTGTCCTGCGGGATACTCAAAGTATTCGTATAGCCAATCCTTGCGCCAGTTCTTGTCCGTATCCTGCGCCAATCTGACGAAGCTTCTACCGTCAACAGCCTCGGGAATCCTCACTCCGGCAAGTTCGAGCAGCGTCGGCACGCAGTCCAGGTTCAACACCTGCCCGTCCACCTTCGTACCAGCCCGAAACGCCTTGGGATAGCGTACCGCCATCGGGATTTTCGATGATGGCTCGTGCATGAAGCGCTTGTCGAAACAGCGCCACTCGCCG
The DNA here is from genome assembly GCA_040388825.1 of Acidobacteriota bacterium. Classification (GTDB taxonomy): domain Bacteria; phylum Acidobacteriota; class Terriglobia; order Terriglobales; family Acidobacteriaceae; genus Granulicella. Next base: position 5,122 of record JAZKBC010000054.1, read on the forward strand.
AGAAAGTATCCGTGATCCGAGCTGAGCATGATGATGGTATTGTCCAGCTCACTGATCGACTCCAGGTAAGTCAATACCCGGCCCACGTTATCATCCACGTCCTTTAAGCCAGCGTAATAATCCTTATAGATCTCTTCCAATGATCGCGTTGCATCCACGTTGGGTTGCGTTCCGATCTTGTTATGTGCGTTCGCAAAGGCGCGTGGCTTGCCCGGATAACCCTTCAAGTCATCGTCCCATGTGGCCGGAACGGGAACGGGCATGCCGTTGAAGAGGTTCAGGTATTTCCTCGGCCGATAGAACGGCGCATGCGGCGTCTGGTGCCACAGGCACAGGCAGAACGGACGCTCGTCGCTCTTCTGTCCCTTCAGCCACTCAAGGGCTTTGTCCGTAAAGAGATCGTCGGCGTAGATGTTCTCGTAGACCTTCGTCTCATTCGGAATCTTGCCCTTGCTGCCTTCGTAAACGACGGCGTTATAGTAGTTCGTCGACGGTGCATTGAAAGCGCAATAGTAATCCCAGTAGCGGTCACGAAATCCCATCGGACCGTGCGCCTTGCCAATCATGGCGCAGTCATAGCCTTCGTCCTTCAGCAGGTCAGTGAACACCGGAATACTTGCCGGCAACGGCTTCGCAACCCTATTTCCCAGCGCACCCGTGTTGTGCGAGTACATCCCCGTCATTGCCACAGCGCGCGACGGCCCACACAGCGCGTTGGTACAAAATGCATTCTGAAAGTTCACACCTTCTTTGCAGATGCGATCCATGTTCGGCGTTTGCGCAAAGGGCCTTGACTCCGCTGTGCTGTTCACGCCAATCGCGTCCCAGCGAACGCCTTCCGTGTACAGAAACAGAATGTTCGGCTTCTTGCGCGACCCGCTGTGGGATTCTGCGTTCGCCTTCGGCATCACCGAATTGGCGAGAGACGCCCCCGCGACGGCCGCTGAACCATGGATGAACTCCCGACGCGTCGACATACCTGCTGTGCTCTTTTCTGGCATCAACTCACTATTCCTGTTGGGGATTTTCTTGCTGACTCCGCCTGCATCTTCAGCGAGTCAAAAACGCTACCGAGCTTCGTTGAAACCTTTACTGATCTCCTGCTCGATCACGATGTGTGCATCTGCCTTGCTGTCCAGGTTGAACTTGCCGGACCGCGCAACTTGCTGGATGTACTTGATCAAACCCGGCGAATAGACAAGCAGGGCCGCATTCGTTGTCTCATCGGTGGAGTTGAGCTTCTCGCATCCGGCGCCTCGCACACAGGAATACGTGCGCGAAATGCCACCGTCTGGCAACTGCAAAGCCCACAAAGTCTTCTGGATCGCTTGCAAGCCGCATCCCTCTTTGAGTTCTGGAGTTCCGACGATCTCCACGGTCTCAAGAAATGTCCCCAGGAACATGCCGCGATAAGGAGCCGTCCCGAAGCCCACCGAGCCGTCAGAGTTCACAGTGCACTGATTGGCAACAGCTTGCAGATTTCCTTTTGCATGTACTGTGTCGCCGCGAAGATAGAGGTTGACCGCTTGAAAGAGCGTTCCGTCGATGAACTTTGTGAATGGCTGCGCCGGATCCACAATTCCCTGTTCCGGCCGGGTCGTGTCAGGCTTCCATTTCTTGGCCACAACATCCCACGGAGCGGCCTGATCCAGTTGATAGGTAAACCCATTCAGCACCGGATACGGCGCCCCACCCGTCGGAGTGAATGTCCAGTTCTTGTTGCCGATCTTGTAAGGAATGATGACTCCAATCATCGACTCTCGATTCCATGAAGGATGCCAGTTCACGCTGGCATACAGCCCCTGAATAGACTTGAAGATCGAGCTCACCATATCTGGATACAAACCCATTCCAGCCAGGCCCGCCGCATTGATGCGGCTTTCGAAGGGCAGGAAGCGCGCTCCTTCGGGTACGATCGGCGCCGGACCCGAGCCGTCCATGTAGCTGAACGAAACTCCTTTGCAGGGTCCGTTGCAGGTTAGTTGTTTATCCACGGACATCAGCCCAATCTTTGGGTTGTAGAGTTCCGTAAAGTAGGTGATCAGTTTTGCGAGCTGATCCGGAGGGGCTTCAAGACAGGAATCGCAGGCGGCCGCTTTCGTGATCACAGCACCTGAAGTTTCCTGCGAGCAGGAGGCGCTGTCGGTCGCAGTCACTTTATAGATTCCCGGTGCCAAATGGCTATGGGTTGGCCCCGCAAAGCCGTCCGACCACTTGTAGGTATAACTTCCTTTGCCGTCCGACGCGATCGCAGTCAGTGAGCCGTCAGCCTTTTGATAGTGGGCATTTTGCGAGATCATGGCAAGGTGGATCGCGCATTGCGACCAACCCGGAGCAGCAATGCCAAAACACAGAGCCATGGCAATCCAGGCCACGTGGCGATTGCAAATAATTCGTGCGAGAAGAGCCATACCCATATCTATCCTTATCAGTGATAGTGGCGTACCTACTCCACCATGAAAATAATTGACGTCGACTGTTGAATGTTCCCGCTCTTCGCGATGACGCTCACGTTGTAGCTGACCGGGGCCTGCTCAGCCTTCCCGCAACCCATCAGACCGACGAAGAGAGGCAGAAGGCCGAGCACGCCAACAAGCGCGATGCGTGAAGCCAGAGAGGATCGCCGCCCGCGTCGTTTATAAAGCCCCATAAGCAAAGGAAAGAGAAGCAAGGCATAACGCATACGCGCTCCCTCCCTGCGTTCCGCCGGCATCTGCAGATCGGCTTGCTGCTTCCCGGCCGTCAGAGTCACAGCCGTAGAAGCAGTGCCATTCACCGGCACGGTGACCGTCGCCGGACTGAAGCTGGCAGAAGCGCCTGCCGGAAGCCCAGACACTGTAAACGTTACGGGACCTCCAAATGTATTCACGGCGCTCAACGTCAGTGTGGACGTGCCCGAACCACCAGCGCTCACCATGAGATAAGTCGGCGATGCCGTCATCGAAAAGTTCGGCACGATGACCGTCACCGTTACGGCAGTCGCCGAGGAACCGGTGAAATTCGTATCTCCGCTGTAGACCGCTGTGATCGCATCTGTCCCCGCAGGAAGAACGGTTGTAACAAGCGTTGCAACTCCGCCCGCCAATGTCGCCGTGCCAACAGCCACGTTGTTTGCGAGGAACGTCACTTGCCCTGTCGGCGCTTCCGGCACGAGCGTGTTCGCGGTAGCGGTCAAGGTGATCGGCGCACCTTGCGCAACCACGGAAAGCGACGCGCTTACATTGAGCGTCGTGGAAGCAACCGAGATCGTCGCGCTGGTCGATCCACTGCTTCCAGCAAGCTTCGATGAGTTGCTCGTGTAGGCCGCAGATATGGTGTGCGTCCCAGCGCCAATGGCGACTGCAGTCGCAGCCGGCAAGGTAGCCGCGCCTGTCCCACCGACCGCAACGGCCGATTGTGCAACGTTATCGATGGAAAACACAACCGTGCCCGACGCGATCAACGTTCCGGTCACTGGCGCTATCTGGGCGGCTACCTGCGTCTTTCCGTAGCTCGGTGTTGTCACCGTCACTGTAGTCGTCGTATTAACCGGCTGGGTTGCGAACGCGTTGTTGCGGACATGCACGACCTGCTGCGCTCCCGTGACATTGAGCGCATTGTCCGCAAGGCTCACTGTTCCATTGAGCGGCCCCGCGGCCGTCGGTGTGAAGTTGAGTTGCAACGTGCAGGAGTTGCCCGCGCCGAGCGTTGCAGTAGAAGACGCGGACGTCAAGATTGGGCAAGTGCTGGTGTTTGCCACCGAGAAGCTCGCGCTGGATGAGCTGGGATTCTGCCCCGATGCAGGCGGCGTGAATGTCAATATCGAGTTGCCAACATTGGAAACTAGCAGCGACTGCGGGCTGTCCGAACTCTTGACCCCCACAGTCGAATCAGCAAACGTCAAGGAAGAGGCCTGTACATTGATGACGCGAATGCTTTGATTGTTGGTATCGGCAACAAAGAGTTTTCCGAGACCATCCAGCGCAATGCCGGTCGGACCACTGAACTCCGCTGCATTGGCGGGTCCATTATCTCCAGCGCTGCCGGTCGCACCATCGCCTGCGACGGTAGAGATGACACCGGTCGCTGCAGTAATTCGTCGAATGCGTGCACCAACCGCATCGGCAATGTAGACGTCGCCGCCGCTATCTACGGCCACCGCCGAAGGAGCGCTGAGCTGTGCAGAGATTGCCAGACCATTGTCGCCGCTCGAACCAGGAATACCAGTGCCAGCGATCGTCTTCACAACGCCCAAGGGAGTAACTTCGCGAACGACGCTGTTGCCTGTGTCAGCAAAAACCACGTTCCCCGTTCCATCCACAACAACAGCGGTTGGCGCCCTCAGTTGAGCAACGGTAGGAAGACCGTTGTCACCCGAGTACCCAGGGTTTCCAGTTCCAGCAATCGTGGTAATCGTGCCCAATACTGTCAGTTCACGAATCACATTGTTACCAGTGTCCGCAATGTAAAGATTTCCAAGGGCATCCACTGCGATGCCGGAAGGCGCGTTGAGCTTCGCGCTGATCCCCGATCTACCGTCGCCGCTGTATCCCGCAGCGCCCGTTCCGGCAACCGTCGTAATCACTCCCGCCGCAGAGACTTCGCGGATAACATTGTTCGCCGTGTCTGCGATGTAAAGATTTCCCGCTGCATCGATGGCCACGCCGCCCGGCTGATTAAGCTTCGCGGCGCTCGCCAATCCGGTGTCGCCGCTGTACCCCTGAACGCCCGTGCCGGCAAAGGTCGTAATGACTCCCGAAGCGGATATTTCGCGGATGACGTTGTTGGCCGTGTCCGCAACGTAGAGATTTCCCGCGCTGTCTATCGTCTCCTTCGAAGGCGCGTGCAATTGTGCGCCGACCGCAGCCCCTCCATCGCCGCTGTATCCGGCCGTCCCCGTTCCCGCCAGCGCGCTGATGGTTCCGGGAGTCAGCGCGACTTCAGGCCCAACACCGGTACCGGCAAGTCCGAGAACGAAAGTGCCCGCCGACGAATTCACCTGAAGCGGGACCGCACGCACCCCTGGGTACGCCGGTGTAAATGTAACGGTGAAGCTGTAGATGGTTCCGGCAGAAGCATTCGAAGGAAGCGACGGCGCGCTGACCACATACTCCTGGCTCCCACCTTGAGAGCCGGCGACAGTAATGCTGTTGATCGTCGTACCGGCGGTGTTGATCAGCAAAGAAATAGTTACTGCAGTTGAGGATGCACCTAGCGCCGTAGCGGGAAACAGCACATTGCCCAGCGTTGTATTCACAACGCGCACTCGCTCGTTTGCGCGGTCGGCGATGTACAGGTTGCCAATCGGGTCAACGACTGTGCCGTACGGGCTATGCAGAAGGGCGCTTGTGGCGAGGCCACCGTCGCCGCAGGGCGCGATGGCCAGAGCGTCAAGCGCAACCGTACAAAGCTTTCCATTGCCAGCGACAGTCGTGATGACCCCGGTCGCAACCGCGACCTCACGGATACGATTGTTTCCTGTATCCGTGACATACACATTGCCGACACTATCTGTACCCACGCCAAAAGGCCCGCTCAATGCGGCACTTGTCGCCAGCTGATTGTCCGTGTCGTAGCCATCGGTGCCTGTGCCCGCGACGGTCGTGATAATCCCTGTGCCAGCCGCCACTTCGCGGATGCGGTTGTTTGCGCGGTCAGCAATGTAGACATTCCCGGAAAGATCGGCCGCCACAGCATAGGGCGCATTCAACTCGGCAGTCGTTCCCGGAACGTTGTCATGGTCGTAACCGGCAGTCCCGCTTCCCGCGATGGTCGAAATCACCCCCGTACCGATCACAACTTTGCGAACGCGATTGTCACCAGTATCGGCGATATAAAGATTGCCGGCGGTGTCCAGAGCCAGCCCCGACGGTCCGCTCAACTGCGCCGCGGTGGCAAGACCGGAGTCGCCACAAGGCGCGGTCGTGGCCGTGCCGTTTGAACAAATGGTGCCCGTTCCTGCGATCGTCGTAATCACGCCAGTCGTGGCATTGACCAGGCGAACGCGATTATCCGCGCGATCAGCAATGTAGAGATTGCCTTGAGCGTCTACGACCGTGTTGACCGGGAGGCTAAGCTGCGCACTTGTAGCCGCGGAGTTATCGCCGCAGAGATTTTTGCCGCTCGCGCAGGCAACCCCAAGAGTTCCTGCAACGATAGAGCTTGTCCCCGCAGGTGTCACTTTGCGAATGACGTTGTTGCTTCCGTCAGCGACATACAGATTGCCCGCGCCGTCGAGTGCCACGCCGTATGGGTTGTTAAGCTGCGCTGTTCCCGTAGCCCCAGCTCCAGAAGAGAGTACCGTGTTGATAATTTGCGCGCGCGTGATGGCCTGTCCATTCGCGACCGCGCTCGCGATCAGCAAAAGAAGCCCGCCGGCCAACACGGCCTTGATATCGCAGCGCCTACCGGCTGGGATATCGACTCCGAGTTGTGAGGAGAGAGTTCTGTTCCTTCTCATGCGACCTTCCCATCTTCTTTTTGCGCTATCAATATTGTTCGCGCATCTGCGTTGCACGCCTAGCGCTGTACCTTGATCGCGAACTGCAGGATTCGCCCGAAGCCATTGGGCTGCTGGATCGACCCAAATCCAGCGGCCGCGATATTCATAATGGGCGTGGATAGATTCGTTGTGTTCAAAACGTTGAAAGCCTCGGCGCGAAACTGCACGGAGCCGTGTTCTGGCAGACTGATGTTCTTGATCACAGCTACGTCTATCTTGCTAAATCCTGGACCGACGAGATCATTGCGGCCTTCATTGCCGAAGGTATACAAAGCTGGTGTCGTGAACGCATCTGGATTCACCCAGGTTGTGACCGACTGATGGAAGCCCGCACCACTGTACGGATTCCCGATAACCTGACCCCTCTGCACGTTGATCGCGGCACCGACGTTTGCAAGATCGCTCCCGGCAAGGGCATTGAAGTGGCTGCCGGACAGCACGGACGATATCAGCGCCACTCGCCAGTTCCCCACTGCTCCCTGCACCATGCCGTGCGCCCGGCCCAGGAACCGTTGCCCCTTTCCGAAAGGCAAACCGTAGGTGGAGCTGAAGACAAATATGTGGCGCAGGTCGAAGTCCGCCGGACCCCAGTCACGCCTCAGGTGATAGATATCGTCAATCGAAGACGTATCGGCGTCGGACTGAATGTCGAGCGTCTTTGAAAAGGTGTAAGCCGTAATGATCGAAATGTTTCTGGAGAAGGTCTTGTTAACCTTTACCTGGAGCGCGTTGTAGCTCGCGCTTCCACCGTTATAGACAAGACCGAAAGGAGCGAACTGCGGATAGGGCTGCCCACGCGAAGCGAGCGTCCCAGGTCCGGGTGTCGTTGCGGTGTTTGCCTCCATGGCGATCTGGTCATGGCGCGTGACCGAGCCGACATAATCGATCGTGGACACAATGTTGGCGACCCACTGCTGCTGTAGCCCGAAGTTGTACTCCATCGCATATGGAATCTTGTTGTGCTCGTAAACGCCGTAGCCCACATACTGCGGAGCCGCAATCAGGAAAGATGCAGCCGTCGGCATCTGGTCGAGAGATACCTGAGGCAGTGACCGGTTCAGGATCGCTTCATTTGCAGTGATAGCCGTCGGCCACGAAGACCGGACGGATTGATTCTCCTGCGCGAGGGTGTTGTTATGGTCATCCAGGATAGCGAAGGCCGCATGAAAAACGGCGCGCGGGTTGACCGAATAAGAGAGACCAAACCGAGGCTCAAATCCGTTGTACTGCGGCTGAAAGATGCCCGCCCCAGCCGTCGCAATCGGAAAAGACGGAAGCACAGGAGCCGACACAAGATATTTTCCTTGAATGGGATCGAAGCCCGAGACGACTTTGTGGAAGTTGGGCGGCGCAACATAGTCCCAGCGCAAGCCAAAAGAGAGCGTGAGGTTTCGCGCAGCCTTCCATTGATCCTGAACATAGACGCCATACCAGTTCACCGATTGATCAACAGCCGTATTGCCGAGTGGGGCCGTAAAGTTATCCGGCAAGCCAAGCAGGAAGCTCGCGGGGCCAATGCCCGTGTCCGTCAAGCCTCCTTGTCCAGTCGCATTGGCAGTGAACCGCACCGTGTATTGCTGGCTATCCGAGTACGAATTGACGTGATAAAACATGCCGCCCGCGCTGAAGAGATGCGGACCTAGAACATGCGAATAGTCGGCGTGATAGTCACTGTTGTACTGCGGCCCGGTAAGAAATTGTTGCTGATCCTCTCCCGACGTTCCGTTGGAGATCGCGACTTCAGGACCGTAGTAAACGCCGTTATGGATCGGGTCAGCGTCCTGAAAATTAATCGACTTGACGAACGCCTCGCCCGCGGGAGTGTCGCCTCGTCGAGTATTCGAATTGGTAAAGCCGTAGTGCAGATCGAGCACCGACGACTGCCCCAGCAAATGCGTGTAGCCGATGGCGATTACCTGGGCGAACTGCTGCACCTGGAGCGTCTGGGTCGGCAATGGCCGCGGCTGCACCCCATTCCGGTCCTCGCGGTTGTACCGCACAAAAACCGTGTCATTGTTGCGCAGCTTATGGTCTAGCTTGATTCCCTCTTCTTCGGATCGAACTGAGGTGATCTGGTTGTACACAATATTGCTCGCAAGCTTGCCCGGAACGTTCGTTCTGGGAAAGAATTTATTCAGAATTGCGAGCGCGGCCGGGCTAAATCGGTTCGTCGGAATGATGTTGCCGGGGAAAGGATCGCGCACGATCAGGGTCGGGTCTTTAGGATCAGGCCGCGAGGTTGCCGGATCATAGATCTCATACTTATGTTCCGGACGGCCCAGATCGTCCGTCCCAATAACTGCGTTGCGATACCACTCGGTAAAATCTCCGGTGAGCATCTTGTCCGTAAAGGTCGTCGAAGCTTGCAACTGTTCCAGATGCGAGCGGAACCCGCTCCAGTACGCCTCGAACCACGTATTCTTCCTCCCGCTCCAGTGAGGCAGCAGAACGGGCCCGCCAATGCTCAGTCCGTACTGATTTTGTTGGTACGGCAGGCGAGCCGTCGAAGGAAATGTCTGCGCATCGAAAATGTCATTCCGTGTAAACTCCCACGCGTCTCCATGAAACGTATCCGTGCCGGAGCGGCTCACAATGTTGATGTTGGATCCCGTGCTGATCGCAAACTGCGCATCGGTGATGTGCGATTGCACGTTGAACTGTTCCAGCACCTCGGGCGGTGGACTGATGGCAAAAATGTTGGAGAAGATGTTGTTGTTCTGCACTCCGTCCATTGTGTAGTTGTTCTGGCGCGGCCGCTGGCCGTTCACCGAAGGCACGACGCCACCAGCGCCGCGTTCCACGATGTTCTGCGCCTGCTGCGGCGCCTGGATAGGCGACGCGCCCGGCGTGAGCAGTGTGAGTTGCGTAAACTCGCGGCCATCGAGTGGAATATCGACGATCGTCTGGTGATCGATAACGTCGCCCAGCGTGGCAGACGTCGCATTGAGCGCGGAGTCGTGCCCTGTCACGGTGACCGTTGCTCCAACTGATGCGGGAGGCAGCGTGAAGTCCATTGTCAAAGGTTGGTTGACCTGCAACTCCACATTGATCCGATTCGCAACCGCGAAGCCATCTTTGGTCACCGTGACGGTGTAAATGCCCGGAGGCAAATCCGGAATCAGATAGCCACCCGTATTTCTCGTCACGGCAGAGCGATGCAGATCAACCGCCTGGCTGACGACATCAACTCTTGCCCCCGCAATTACAGCCCCGCCGGAATCCAAAATCGTTCCAGTAAGAAGGCCCGAGGTCGTTTGCGCGTTCGCCCGCAGGCCGGTCAGAAGCAGCAGGGCTGCGAGGAGATAACAGATCTTTCGCATCGGATAGTGTCTCTTGTCTTTGATTCCGTGAAGCTTGTGAAGCAGCGCTTCAACTCTGTAACTACGGCTTTTGACCTAAACGCGAGGACTTGAGGGAAAGGCTCAGCGGAGTAATCACCGGTCCAGCCGCTCCAACGACCACTGTCACCGAACCCGCCGTAGGAATCGATTGCCCGAGTGTGTTGGTGTAGAGCCCCGAGACTCCATCGTTCGTGATCCAGAGATTGCCGGAGGGATCGACTGCGAGAGCGGTTGGTGAAGCGAAGTTATGCAAATAGCCCACCGCTGCTGTTGTGGGTGTCTGGAAAGTGATGTTGCTGCCATCGAGGAAAGCTTTGACCAATGAATTGCTCCCGGCTGGAATCCAGGCGGCGTTGTTGCCGTCGATAGCGAGCGCCGCGCCGTGCCCATCTACCGTGGAAGCCACGCCACCCGTCGTTGAAGTTGGCTCCGTCGCACCCGGCGCGAGCGCATAGGTAGAAAACGGAACGGATCCTGTGCCGGTCGGAGCTCCAAGGTAGGTCACTCCGTCAAAGCCAGTCGAAGAGAACCACCAATCCGTGATCCACAAACCGTTGTTCCGATCCACGGCCATGCCGGTCGGATTCGACATGCTAGCCGTGAAAATCTGGCCGACCTTGTAGGTGGTGCCTCCGCAGTCCGGCGTACCAGAGGTCCCCGTTCCAACAAACGCATCGGAACCCGTGGCCGCCGTTGTGAGCGTCGAGTTTGTGGTCGCAGTGAGGTTGTTCGCCGTATACAGATTCAGCATGCCAAAGTTTGTTCCGGCGGCGACGTTATAGTTTCCTTGAACACTGCACGCCGTATCGCTGGCGACCCACACAAAGCCATTCGCTCCGCCATTTGGATTGTTATCGACCACGAGCACTGCCTGCGCTCCAGGCAACCCAGTCGGCGTCGAAGAAACCTTGCCAGTCGCGGTCTGGCCAGCGAGACCGCTCGTGCTGTAGCTCCATCCCGAACCGTTCGTCGCCGACATCTTGCCGACGGAGCGGCCATCGAGCACTGCAGCGGCCGGTGCACCCACGTTGGCCACGTAGATGTTGTTCGAGCCGTCAATCGCCATGCCCCAGGGGCGATAGCCGACAAAGTATCCGGTAGCTCCAGTCCCCGCTACACCTGCACCCGTAGAAGGTCCAAAGACACCGACCGTGCCAGCCGTGGCAGGTGTCCCTCCCGAAGTCGAATCACCGTAGTTGGCAACCCACGCCTGGTTGGCAAGATCAATCGAAACCACTCGGGGCGTATTGATGGTGCGAGTCGTTGTAGGCGCCACCGTAAATTGGCCGGCAGAGCCACCTGTGCTCGAGGCCGTGAACGTTGTAATCGGCGCCACCAGTAAACTTCCATCGGGGCCGAGTTCCGTTACGCTGTTGGGCGCACCACCCGTGGGCTGCGCTGAATTCCCAAGCCAGACATTGCCATAGGCATCGATGGCAATTCCATAAGCTCCGGAAACCGCATACGTGGATGTTCCGCTAAGCGAATACGTCGGCGCATAGTTGATGCCGACGGTCGTGTCATTGAACGATGCCGTCGTCGTCCCACCCGGCGCATTCAGGATCGGAAGGTAGGGTGCGCCAATTGGATGAATGAAGTTATAGAGGGTCGCGATATTCTGCGTCGGATTCTGTGCGATGTACCAGGCGGCCTGGATCGTGTCGGTAGCCGGCGCTGAGCCAGAGGGAGTAGCCGCCGCAAACAGATCGCTGCATTGCGTGGTCGTCCCCGGATCGGAGTTCACGCAGTACGCCAGAATGTCCGCCAGCGTATTGATCTTGGCCACATCGGGAGTCGCATACGGAACCTTCGTGTTCGGCGTTCCTCCAGTACCAACGTCCACCAGCATCGAGGCCGTCGTGAAGGCATTCTTGAGGCCCGTAATCCCGGGCGTATAGGTGGTCGGTGACGTCAACCCATTCGAGTAACCCGTGCTGGGAGCTCCAACGGACGGAGCGCCCGCATTGCCAACCGCCGGCGCAGCCATAAATTGCTGCAGCGCCCACACCGCCGCGACCGTCGAAACTTCCGAAATGTCGATCTGAGGCACCGTCGCGAGTAGATTCCCGCCCGCCGGGCAAGGCCCAAGCGCCGACATCAACGCCAGGTTCGGATTCGCCACACCCGTTCCGGGATCGCCGCCCGTCGCCACAATGTAAATTTCCGCCGATGGCGTCGGGCACGTGTACTTTCCGGTAAGGCTGAAGAAGCCGTTCGGGCCCGTCACAACCGAGGGCGACAAAGCCACCACCGACGCTCCCGATCCGTAGCCCGAGGTTCCAGCCGCATACAGCGTGATGGTCGCTCCCACAATCGGCTGAATACCGCCATGCACTCTGCCTTGCGTCGCTACCTGTGGAACCAGAGAAGTGCCGCCTCCAGCAACTCCACTAACCCCCATTCCGCAGCCCACAAGCGATCCGAAGACCGCAAGAAGCGCTGCCGAGGAGAGTCCGCGCAGCGCAAGATCCGTTCTCTTCTTCGCGGAAATCGAGTTCAATTGGTGGTATGCATTCGCAAAATGTGTCGTGAGCATAAGGTTCTCCCCGGAAACTACAAAATTCAAAACTGATGGCTTGCTGTTGCTACTGAGATCGAACTTGCAGGCATGGGCTACGGGACCGGCCTCGGAGGCAACTTGTGCAATGCCACCTCATCCGGCGAGCCCGAAATCCATCCATGCGCCGCAAGGAACCGGTCCGCCTGCTCCAGCGACAGGTAGAAGTTGTCTCTGAAAATGAAGAAGCCATGCCCGACTCCCGGATACATCACCACCGAGATCTCGTTGCCGGCCTTCTTCATGTCCTCCACAAAACCCTGGATCATCTGCGGCGGGACCAGCTTGTCGGCATCGCCCTGAAGAATCAGCGTCGGCGGAACTCCGCCATGAACGTGATACAGCGGCGAAAACGCCTTGTAATCTCCATGCGCTCGCCCCGGGCAGCACCCTTGGGGGCCAAGATCAATGGCTGGATTGAACAAAACCATCAGGTCTGGCCGGAACGGGATAGATGCGTCATCCCCGGGATTGTCCTCTCCCGTCATCATCCCCAGGTAAGCCGCCAGTTGCCCTCCAGCCGATCCCCCGCTCGCGCCCACCCGGTGCGGATCAATTCCCAGTTCGCCAGCATGCGCTCGAACCCATCGCATCGCCGACTTCGCATCCTGCACGGACGGCCGGATCGTCCCTTCCGGCCCACGCTCCGCGAATCTGTACTCCACCTGAATGCAGACCACGCCTCGCCCGGCCAGGTACTCCGCCTGCCGATCAAACTCATTCAGCGGACCACCGACCCACGCTCCTCCATGGAAAAACAGCATCGCCGGGCGCTTCGCCCCGGCACCTTGCCCGGACGGGCCGATCACATACAGCGATAAGTCCTGGCCACCAATCGACTCGTAAACCACCTTGGTCCCGACCGGCACCTTCGTTGCCACCGGCACCCTTGCCGCCGGAGCGGCAGTTCCCTCCTGGCCTGTCATCGGCAGGACCGAAACCACGAGGAACCCGGCAATCAAAGGAAGCTTTCCCAGCATAGTGCCCTCAAATAATCGAACATGTGCGTCGTCGTCAGAGATTCGTAACGAAAAAATTGTCTTAGGTGGTAGCGGTCAAAACTTATTCACTGAAATGGGGTTTGTCAATATAAAAATGACGTAATAGCTTTGTTACGAAGAAATGAAAGACATTTTTGTATCAACTCGATCAAAATAATTTGCTTTTGCATCGTCCGCTCGGTAGACTTTCGCTGCAATGCGGCAGGTCCAAACACTTCAAACGTTCCCAGAAGGGAACCTTTTGGACCTACTGCTTATCTCACAAAGACCCTACAACCCACAATCATTCGACGCTTCGCATACGAACCATAAGTCTTTTGTTTTCAACAAATGCACCGTGCCGATGGATTTGTCACGGTAGAGCACACGGTGCGATTCGGGTGCTGTCGGGAACAGACATTCGCAGTACGCTCCGCCCAGTCACCCCACCCAGGAGATGGACATCATGATTCGCAGACACCACCCAATCCCCGGAAGCACAAACTCCATTTCCAGCCGACCACAACCGCCCACTCGCGCCATAGCATCTGCGCTGTGCGGATTCGCCTTGATCTTCCTGCCAGCCACAGTCCACTCGCAGGCCGGGGCCGTTCCGGCTTCCGTCGATTCGGTGGCTTCCCTTCGCCGTCTGCCGCTCACGGGGCTCACCACCGGAAGCGTCGTTCGCCTCACCGGGTACTACGCGGCGGGCGACATTCCCGAAGTAGGTCGTGTCCTCGCTGCTTCTCCCTGTTCTCTCCAGAACGGACTCGGCGACGGAGGCGAGCAAATCCCGGCGTCCAGTCCCGGCCACTGCTGGCTCCTGACGCCTCAACAGGCATACGACCCGCGCTGGTGGGGCGCCGTCGAGGACAAACTCCCCGGCGAGGCCTCGCTCTCCAAGGGCAGCCCAAATCTCACCCTCTCCGAGCCCGGCGACTGGAAGAACGGCCAATCTGTTCTGATCATCGGCGCTGGCACGCCAATTTCTCTGGCAGCGGCCGCCGTGGAAGAAGTCGTTCCCTCCGCCGTCTCTGGATCCACGACCTACTGCTATCGGGTTGCCGCCATCGATGCCGCCGGCGGTGTCGGTGTGGCATCCCCAGAACTATGTTCCAGCAAGGGTCCCACCGAGCTCGGGATGGCCGCTGACCTCGGTGCTCCCAACCAGGGAATGAAACTCACGATCAAGCTGCCCAAAGGAGCCAGGGCCGTCGCCATTTACCAGGGAGCACCCGGCGCGGAAAAATTCCGCGCTGTATTCGACGGCTCGTCACCCACCTGGATCGACTATGGACACGGTTCCGCGGGCGCGCCTCAAGCCCATCCTCCTGCCGGCGCAGTCGGGCGCAAGGCCAAGCTCAAAACCATGAACGCAGCGGGAGGCCAAATCCGACCGTTTTGGATCCCCGAACTTCCGCCGGCAACTCCTCAGAATGATTGGATGAGAACCACCATCATCTCCGGCGCAAGCACGTTGAACTTGGTAGTCGCCGCAAATGCGGAAGCGACTCTGACGCAGGCGATTGTTCTCCATGACAGCACGGCGCCGCTCGCCGCGCTCGCCGCCACCGGTCACACCATCACGCTGCCTTGCGGCACATTCAACACAACGCAGACGCTTGTCATCACCGCTGAAGGTCAGTCGCTGAACGGCTCCGGCATGGGCTGCTCCATCTTGCAGGGCTTCGGCGCGCAGGACATCGTCTCCGTCGGCGACGGCGTCTCGGCAAACTCCGGCGGAGGCATCAACGACGTCACGCTCGACGCCACCGAAGAAGCCGCGGGGAACGGCTTCCTGCTCGACAATCAACTGCGCACCAACTTCAATCGCGTCGAAATCGAAAACGCCTACAACTGCCTCGCCATGGGGCGCACCACGTTCAGCCAGCTCAACGTCATCCGTTGCTCCACGGATGAACGCGGCCAATACACCGCCCATCTCTACGGGCTGGAGAGCGTCAACCAGACAACCTACCTGCATCAACTGCAAAACGCCGTCTCGTACACGGCAGTTGGCTTCCACGTCGACGGTGATGTTGCTTCTTTTTTCCTGTACGACAGCGCCATCCAGAAAACTCCCTACAAGCAATACGTGGTCGACAACGCCATCGGTTCCAGGGCCCGCCCTTCTTTGCTGCAAACCTTCAATACAGGCTTTAATTTCTGCAGCGATCTCTGCATCGATGAAGAAGTCGGTAGCCAGATCAAATGGATTCGAACCTATTCACAAAGCGTTCGCGGTGCAGGCACAGGCTCGATCTATATCGCTCCCGGCGTAAAAAATACAACCATCACCGACAGCGATGTCTTCGGAGCGGACAAGCCCTGTATCGAAGATCACGGATTCGTCACGGTCATCTCTGATTCCGCGGTCTACGCCTGTTCTCGTCCTGCAAACACAGCTGCATCCATTCAAATCGGCGCTGAAGCGGAAGGTGTCTCCATCTCCGGCGTCGGTGGCTTCAACCTCTCCGGAACCGGCGCAACAGCCACCACTGCCAAAGCACTCATCAACATCGAAGCCGGAGCAAAGTATGTCCAGATCGGTCCCTTGTGGGGCGCTACCGGTCAAAGCTGCGAC
This sequence comes from Acidobacteriota bacterium, assembly GCA_040388825.1. Taxonomy (GTDB): domain Bacteria; phylum Acidobacteriota; class Terriglobia; order Terriglobales; family Acidobacteriaceae; genus Granulicella. The sequence continues at coordinate 21,065 of JAZKBC010000054.1, forward strand.
GTGATCGACAACCAGGGCTCTCCCGAAGTCACGATAGAAGGCCTTCCCGCGGGCTCTCCTCCAACAACGGTTCTGGCACACAACGGGAGCGTCACTCTCACCACGGCCGCCTTTCCCAACCTCTACAAAGGAGTCGGCGGTGCCATCGCCAAATACTGTCGCAGCACCGGCAACCCGAACGCCTTCACCGACACCACAGACTCCGCCTCCAACATCGTCGCCTTCTACAAGCACGAAGGCTATAGCGTCCTGCCGGGCTTCCAGTTCCTCATTCGGCTGGTCAACGCTGCCAACGCCACCATGACGCTCGCCGGAGGTTCCGGAGTCAGCATCAACGGCATCGCAACTACCAGTGCTACAGGCCATCCTGGCGCAACCGTGCGGCATGACATCCTCTGCACGGTCACTTCAGTCAGCCCCGCAACCGTACGCTGTCACGGCTAGTCAACCGCAGCAACCACACCAGGAAGCCTCTCCATGTGCCTTCGTTCATCCCCTCGGCTCAGTGCGTATCTCGGCGTTGTAGCGATCGCTTGCGCCACCTTGCATGTCGGCGCACAGGACATTACTCCCACCGTTACTGACAAGCAAGGCACATACACACTCCATATCTCCAATCAGGCCGTCGTTCTGGATGTCGTCGTAAATGACCAGAACGGCGAACCGAAAGAGAACCTCACGCAGAACGACTTCACCGTCTACGAAGGCAAGGTTCCGCAAAAGATTCTTTCCTTTGAACGCTCCTCTCCTCCGCTGTCCAAAACGAATCATCAACCACCCGCCATCCACTCCACAGCCGACCTCGACAGGCTGGAGCCGTCCGCCCCGGTCACAATCATCGCTCTCGACGAGT
>JAZKBC010000054.1:21927-30878 GCA_040388825.1 Acidobacteriota bacterium
CCACCACCTTTGAAGACGGTGCCTTTGCCCTCTACTCGCTCAGGAAGTATCTCCACACGCAGGGCGACACCCTCGAGCAACCCACCATGTTGCTTGCGGCCAACTACGAGGACCTCGTCGTGCTGCGCGACTACACCACCTCGCGGAAAGAAATTCTCGACGCCCTCGATCACCATTTCGCCGGCTATAACTTTCGGGCGAAGAGTAAAAGCTGGATGAACGAACAACTCAACGGCGCGTTCTCCGCTCTCACTGCGGTTGCCCAGGCCAGCACGGGGCACGCAGGCCATAAAAATCTTTTGTGGATCGGACGCGGCATGCCTCCCATTCGTCGGGATCTCATCCCCGCAGACCAAGCCGCAAGTCTGAAAGAAGTCGTCGTCTCCTGCACCAACCTGCTGCGCGATGCGCGCATCACGCTCTACAGCATCGACCCTGCCGGCCTTCCGCTCAACCCTGCAAACGCCGACGATGACGGCATGGAATCCGATCCTTTCGGCGGGCAGGTCGACTTCGATTCAATGGCGACCGCCACAGGCGGCACAGGCTTTCACGGCCGCAACGACGTCGACCACCTGATTGGCACGAGTGTCCGTGACGGAGAAACCTTCTACACCCTCTCCTATAAACCGTCGGACGTCACGCAGGATCCCAAGGCCTTTCGCAAGATCCGGGTCGCCATGCGAGACCCCAACCTCGTCGCCATGACGCGCGAAGGCTACTTCGCCACACCCGCGGCAGCGCCACCTGCCGAAGACGCCAGCCACCCCTCCCCACAAATGGTCTACGACATCTCTTTGGCTGCTCAAGGCCTCATGGTCTACGACGCCATTCCGCTGACCGTGAACCGCGACATCGAGCGGCGAAGCAACTTTCGCATCACCTTCCCTGCCAGCACGCTCGCATGGAAAAGCGCCGGAGAAAATCAAACGAGCCAATTCACCTATCTGGTCGAGAGTTTTGACCGCCAGGGCAAGTTACTTCAGCATGCCGCACAGGAACTTTCCGTGCATCTGCCGACGCTTTCCGGCACAACCCCGGACACTCGCCAGATCAGCTTCGACTTGTCCATAGCCACGCAAGCTCCCGTTGCCCGCTTGCGTTTCGTCGTACGCTCCAACGGCAACGGCAAGATCGGCGCGGGAAACTACTTCCTCATTGTTCCTGAAAAGCTTTCCGACCCCGCAACCGGCCGCAAACCTGCACGTCAGAAATAACTCGTTTACTTCCTCAGCCGAACAGTAACCACCTCGTGCGGTTTCAAGCTCACCGTGATCGTGTCATCATTCACCCCGAGCGGCGCAAGGTCGTCTTCCACGGAACTGTCCAGACTTGCACTCCGCACAGCCCCTTGCAGGACCTTCACAGACGCCTTGCTGTCCTGCCCGGAAATCTCGCGCAAGCGCAGGATCGTCCCCTCCCCGTCCTCGGCAATCTTCCAGTTCTCTAAGATCACATTCGGCGAATCGATGGAGAGAAAGCTGGTTGCCTCAGGCGACAGCCGCCGTTCCGGATTGCCAGCCTTGTCCTGATGCACGACCCGATCGACACTCGGCGCACGCATGCTTTCCAGCGCCAGCCGCGTCAGACGCGCAGGATCAAACTTGCCCGCACTCGTCACAACATACCTGAACTCGAAGTCGCCGCCCTGGCTGGCCCTGTAATTCGTGTGCCAGTAATTGTTCATTGCATAGGAAAACATCGTCGTACTCGCCGGATGAAACTCACCCGGCCACATACCGCGATTGATGTCGCCCAACGAAGCCAGCGGCGCATCCACCGGGATCACGCCCACTGTCAGTTGCGCGTCACGCGCGACCATCCATTGCTGCACGCTGAACCACTCCAGACTTCCGCCCTTGAAAACATCCTTCGCCGGATCCACCCAGCTCAGTTGATTCGAATACGCAAACTTCGGCTCCGCAACCGCGGCTGGAAACGCGAAGTACACCGCTTCCTTCGCCGTCGTCGCGTCTTTACGAACCTTGTAGTGCAACTCGATCTTCTTCTCGTTGTCGTACAGCCGAACTTCCAGCGAGATCTCCGGCGTGTTCACGTCCATGCTGCGCAGTCGGATCGAACTCCCCCATGCGGTCTTCTGCACGCCTTCGTATTTGCCCCCGGCCGACGCATGAATCTTCAAGTCACCTAACGGAAGCGACTTGAAAGGATTGATCATCCGCGTTTTGCCGTCGCCTCCCGTAACGTAGAGATATTGGCCGAACTTATAGAGCCCATGTTGATCCACAAGCTCTCGGCCAACTTCCTTGTCGAAGATGCTCTGGATCGATCCGCTCTCCGGATCCACGGTAACCCGATAAAACTTGTTCTCAATTACTGGCCGGTTCTCAACCGACGCCACGCTAGTTACTCTCTTCGCTCCAGCACGAATCCGGAAGCACTTGTATCCCACAGCAGGCAGATCCATAGCCAGGAATCGAACATGCCGCAGTCCATCTTTCTGGGACAGCACTTCGACATCCGACGGCGCTTCTGAACCCCACTCCGTAATCTCTTCGTTCGGCTTCAAATCCGTCTCGACCTGCGCATTGCGCGGCCACGAAAGCGAGTTGAAAACGACCAGCGTATCCGCGGGCACACGAACATCGTTGACCAGTTGGCTCAGTGCCCTGTTGGTTACATCGTCGATCAAAAACCGCGCCTGCGTCGGATAGTTATCTTTCACCGCAAGCTGCTTCACGGCTTCATCGCTCTCCGGCTGCGTCACGGAGTTCGCCGAATCCCACGTGTGCTCGGAAAACAAGAGAATGTTATTCCATATCTCGTCGACTTCCTTGCGCGGCGGCAGGTGCCCTGCGTTCACTTCATGTGCCCCAGTCGCGACAACCTCGGCGGAAACAGCATCGTTCTGGTTGCTCCGGTCCCGTGCTGCATTCAGCGCATCCGAGCCGATGCCGTCCTCCCAGTAGCCGCTCATATCTCCCGTATAGGTCGGCAGGCTCGCGCCATAGTGCTTTTCGAGGTAGTCAAAGTACTCATCGAACCGGGAGTAACGCAGCTTGGGGTAGACGTACTCCTTGTTCCACGTCGTTGCAAACCTCGCCGTTTCCGGGACAAGGTCCGTGTTCTCTTGTTGCGTTCCATAGATCAGCGCAACATCCGGCTTGTACTCCGGATGCGAATACGCCTGCAGAAAGATGGGCAGCGATTCCTGCACAGCAAACTGCTGCGGCGGCAGGCCGAACATAAACATCACCTGCTCATAGCAACGCGAATACCAGAAAAGCACCTTCTTGCCGTCCGGTCCCGCCCACCAGAACGGCGACTTCTCATTCCACGCTTCGTGAGAAAGCATTGGAGCGCGATCGTTGTTAGCCCCCACAACCCAGTACTTGATGCCCGCCGAAGCGAGAATCGACGGATACGCTCCCGTGTAAGTAGGCACGTCCGTAGTGTTCGCGTAGACGTAGGGCAGATTGTTCTTCTTGGACAACTGCCTTTCGTAGTAGAGCGATCGATAAAGCGTTTCCAGCGAAGAGTAAGACGTAAGAAGATTGACGTACTGTGCTGGAACACCAATCTTGCCCGCGCGAATCAGGTCCAGCATTTCTTTCTGTTGATCCGGCGATCGGCTTTCAAGAAACTGTTGCAGGTTCCACGAGCCATCCGTCGTAAATTTGAAATCAGGATATTTCTTGACGAGTTCAGCAGCTTCTTCCAGCGTCCGCGCCTGCGCTTCCGCGACCTTACCCTGATAGTCGGTATAGCCCACGTCGACGTGCGTGTGCGGCACAACGAAAAGCGTCCACTTCCGCGCCGGCGTCAGCTCACTCGTAAACGATCCGGAATCAGCCCCCGCACGAACATCCAACTTTGCGGATTGCTCTCCCGTCCACTCTGGAACATCAAAGTCCAGCCGCACCTCACCGAACTCCGGCGAATCGGAGATCGCAGCCGAGTAACTCTTTCCGGCCACCGTCAGCGTCGCTTCGCCAGCCTTGTGTTCCCCCCGGAACCGCACCGTCGCTTCAACGACTTCACAAAGCCGCCCGTCTTTCAGGTGATAAAAAATCGTCGGCTCCAACTTCGCCGCGACAGACGGAGCACGCTCGCTGCGCGGCGCCTCCACCAGCCGCACAAAGTCGTACTTCCATCCCGAAGGCGTCGCCAGATCGGTGTCCGGAGAGTGATCCACGCTCGACGAAATTTGCAGGCTATTGGTTCCCACCTTCAGATACTCGGCCGGAATCGAAATCGCAAGCTTCGTTGAAGAATAGTGCGGATCGAAGATCGATCGTTGATCGCCAAGGTATGTGCTGACCACCGGATGCAGGTAAAAAGTCCCCTGATGCCCGTTCACTGCAACTCCCAGCACAGGAATTCGCGGCTGGTACGTCAGCAGCATCAGCTGAAGCTGCAGGTCAGTGGTTGGCGCACCCTCGAGATCGAAGCTGATCGTATACGTCGCTCCGATCTTCTGATCGCCCGGCCAATCGGTCTCCCACTTGTCGCGTCCCACATGAAAGTGAACACTCTTCGCAGAGCCCGCGCGGTACTCCAGCGACGACTGATCGTCACTTCCGATTTGCCAGAGCGTCCGCGTCTGGGCAGCAAGGGGCAGGCCAAGAGATAGGCAGAGGAAAACAATCGACAGCCGTTTCATGAATTTTCTCGATTTCGGTTAGCTCGCCGGATCAGTATCGGCTACCTCTTTGCGCAGCTCCGCAAGCCGCAGTTGCAGCTTTGCCTGCAGATCGCTGTGCTCCGGCATTCCGTAAAGGTTGCGCAGCTCTCCCGGATCACTCTTCAGGTCGTACAGCTCGCCCTTCTTCGCCTGGTAGTAGTAGATCAACTTGTGCTGCTCAGTCCGGATTCCGTAGTGCGGCTGAACATAGCCCGGCTTCGGATATTCGTAGTAGTGGTAGAGCCAGTCTTTGCGCCAGGTTTGGGTGTCGCCGGCAGCCGGTTTCATCAGGCTCTTGCCTTGCATCTTCGCCGGCACTGGAACGCCGGCCAGGTCGAGAAACGTCGGTGCAAGGTCCACATCCAGTGCCATCTCATCCACCACCGTCCCGGGCTTCACTCGTTTCGGATAGCGGATCATCGTTGGAACGCGGATCGATGGTTCATGCATGAACCGCTTGTCGTACAGCCGCCATTCACCCAGGAAGAAGCCATGGTCGGAGCTCAGAACGATCGCTGTATCGTCGGTCTTCTGCGTCTCATCCAGCCAATGAAAGACGCGGCCAATATTCTCATCGATTGCAGTCAGCCCGGCGCAGTAGTCCTTCACCACTTCTTCCAGCGATCGCGTCGCATTGAGGTTATCGACCGTCCCAATCTTGTTGTCCGTCTCGGCAAAAGCCGGCTTGCCAGGATAGTTCTTCAGGTCATCATCAAAGGTCGCCGGCTTCGGAATGGTGGTACCGCTGTACAAATCCAAATGACGCCGCGCTCGATAGAAAGGCGCATGAGGCGTCTGATACCACAGCAACAGGCAAAATGGCTTGTCACGCTTCTTCCCAAGCCACTCCAGCGCCTTGTCCGTAACGACATCGTCTGCATAACCGTCATAGACTTTTTCCTCGCCGATCGTGCCGTCATGTCCTTCGGCGAAGCGCGGCTGGTAGTAGTTGGTCATCGCGGCATTGAACGCAAAGTAGTAGTCCCAGTAGCGCTCCTTCGCTCCGTTGCGAACATGGGCTTTGCCCAGAATCGCCACTTCGTATCCAGCCTGATGAAGCAAATCAGTGAAGAAAGGTATGTCCGCTGGCAACGGGACATGTGCCAGCCGGTTATCCAGCGCGCCAGATGTTTGCGAATACAAGCCCGTCAGCGCGACGGCGCGTGCCGGAGCACAAAGCGAGTTCGTGCAGAACGAATTCCGGAACCACGCTCCCTCCTTGGCAATGCGATCCATATGAGGCGTCTTCAGAAACGGATGACCTGCGATTCCAAGAGCGTCAGAGCGCTGCCCCTCGTTGAAGATAAAGATCATGTTCGGCCGATTGGGCGGGACCTCAGGCATCGCTAGCGCCAGCTTGGACGAAGCGAGCGCCATCCCCCCGGCAGCCACGCTGCCTTGCAAGAACTCACGTCGGGAAGGCAGAGCTGATTGATCCAAATTTTCCATGCACATCTCTCCAAGAAACGAACTTCCAGCCCAGCGCTGCGCCGCTTGGACAACGCTCGAGCGGCTCATCTGCACCGCCTGCCCAAACTACATTTGGTAGATATCAATGTCAAGACCATTTTGCTCGTTTCCACCTATTTCAATCTTTCTAACGATTCTTTTCGCCATAATATTTCTCCGCATTACTTTTTTGCGGTATCGTGAGTCTGTGAATTTACCAAACACGCTTCCAGATTCTGGAGCTAAAACTCGCGCCATCTTCGCCGTGGAACTCGGTGGAACGCACGCAACCGTCGCACTCGTCGGCGAACGGCGGCTGCTCGCAAAAGAAGAACTCACACTTCCCTCCACAAAAATGCTGAGCCCCGTACTTCCGTCGATTGCCTCGCACCTCGAACGCTGGCGCGAAACCGCCGACTTGGTGGGATTCGCCCTGGGCTTCTGTGGGCTGGTCGACTCCGTGAATCATCGCGTGCTTTCCACCAACGGCAAATACGAGGATGCAGTTGACCTCGATCTCCCAACTTGGAGCCAGCAGCAGTTCGGGCTTCCGCTGCGACTGGAAAACGACGTACGTATGGCCTTGTTGGGAGAAGCCATCGCCGGCGCGGCGCGTCACGAAACAGACGTTGTTCTCCTCACCCTGGGCACCGGCATCGGCAGCGCCGTCATGATGAACGGCGAACTGCTGCGCGGCAAACACGGACAGGCCGGAAACCTCTGTGGCCATATCGCTGTCGGCCGTGAGCGCAGAACATGCAACTGCGGAAACGTAGGATGCGCGGAGTCCGAAGCCTCCGGCTGGGGACTGCCCGCTGTCAGCCGCGATTGGCCGGGCTTCGCCGCAAGCGGCCTCGCGAAAGGTGCGGTGAACTTCGAGCGTCTCTTCCAGCTCGCCGAAAGCGGCGACAGAGTCTCCATTGAAATTCGCGATCGCTGCCTGGACATCTGGGCAGACACTGCCCTCGCCGCCGCGCACTCCTTTGGTCCCGAACTTATTCTGGTCGGCGGCGGCGTCATGCGCAGCGGAAACATCATCCTCGACAAAATCGCCAGCCGTCTCCAACAGGCGTGGACTCCGTGGGGACGCGTGCGCGTCGCCGCCGCGGCCCTGGGAGAAGATGCAGCACTCTACGGCGCGTTGCGCATGTTCAACACGGAGATTCAATAATGTACGACCGGTTTCCCAATATCCCCTCGGGCTCGGAGGACGACTGCTTCCATGGCTGGGACGCCATTGCCGCAGCGATCGAGCATCTCGTCGAGAACAAATCCACCGCCTGCATCGAGTGCTATCCCGGCGTCTTCGAAGAAGAAATCGAACAGTGTCTCTCCGACATGCTGCAGCACGCAACTCTCGTGCGCTCCAGGTACTTCATGCGCTCCCCAGTTGAGATCGAAGCCATCACCGCGGAGTTGCTCACCGACGATCCAGTGTTCGGACGGATGAACGCCATGGAGATCGGCGACTTCTTCGACCCGCAGAAAGTCCACGCCTTTCGCGAACATCTTGCCCAGTCCAGCGGACTGACGATCGTCATCGGCGTCGGTTCTGCCATTCTCCTCGACCAGCCAGACGTCCTCATCTACGCCGACCTCGCCCGCTGGGAAATCCAGCGTCGTCAGCGCTTGAATCAAATCCCCAACCTCGGCGCAGACAACTACACCGCCTCAGCGGCCGCGAAATACAAGCGCGCCTTCTTCATCGATTGGAGAGCCGCCGACCGGCTCAAAATGCGGCTTTTTGAAAAGGTCGACCTTCTGGTTGATACCAACTCCCCCGGCTCACCGAAAGCATTGCGCGGCATCACCTATCGACAAGCTTTGGCAAACGCCGTGCGCCGCCCCTTTCGTCTCGTCCCCTTTTTCGACCCCGGCCCATGGGGCGGCCATTGGATGGAGCAGGTCTTCCATCTCAACACGGACAACGCTCCCAACCACGCATGGGGCTTTGATTGCGTGCCAGAGGAGAACAGCCTCGTTCTCGCATTCGGCTCACAGACCGTCGAAGTCCCCGCGATCAATCTCGTCCTCGCGCATCCTCACGAGCTCATGGGCAACGACATCTACCAGCGATTCGGAGCGGAGTTTCCTATTCGCTTCGACCTGCTCGACACCATGGGCGGCGGCAATCTCTCGCTGCAGGTGCATCCTCTCAATGCCTACATACGAGAACATTTCGGCATGGCTTACACCCAGGACGAAAGCTACTACATGCTGGACGCCGGCGAAGACGCCTCCGTCTATCTTGGCTTACGGGATGGAATCGACCGTAAGGCAATGGCGAACGATCTGAAAAGAGCATCGATCGAGGACGTCAACTTCCCTGCGGAGAAGTACGTCAACAGCTTTCCAGCCAGGAAACACGACCACTTTCTCATCCCGGCCGGCACCATTCACTGCTCGGGCAAAAACAGCATGGTGCTCGAGATCAGCGCAACGCCCTACATCTTCACCTTCAAGCTCTGGGACTGGGGAAGGCTTGGCCTCGATGGCAAACCTCGACCTATCCACCTCGAACATGGCTTGAAAAATATCCAATGGAACTGCACAACCGACTGGGTTAAAGATTCGCTCATCAATCGCTGCGAAACCATCACCCAGGGCGAGGGTTGGTGCATCGAACGAACCGGCCTTCACGAGCTTGAATTCATTGACTCTTTCCGTTGCTGGTTCAGCGTCCTCACCCAGCACGACACGCAGGGCACGGTCCACGTACTCAACCTCGTCGAAGGAGAAGAAGCAATCGTAGAAAGCCCCACAAGCGCTTTCGCTCCCTTCGTCGTTCACTATGCCGAAACATTTGTCATTCCTGCGTGCGTAGGACCCTACACCCTTCAACCCCACGGCCCATCCA
>JAZKBC010000054.1:30888-32169 GCA_040388825.1 Acidobacteriota bacterium
CATCGGCAGGCAATGCGCCGTCGTACGCGCTTCAGTTCGTCCCTGAACAAACAACCGTTCGCTGTTCTTAAGAGGCAAGTCTCATGCAAGGACCCATCTCGCAACTCACCTCAACCGAAGGCCCCGGCGCCCAGCGAAAGCTCTACGTCATCTTCGTGGCCTCGGTCGCCGGTCTCTCCGGCTTCCTCTTCGGCTTCGACACCGCTGTCATCAACGGCGTGCTGCTCTTCCTCCGCCATCAATTCACTCTGAATGACCTCCAAACGGAAATAGCCGCCAGCTCCTTGCTGCTGGGCTGTCTCCTCGGTGCCGCCGGAGCCAGCCTCATCGGAGACCGCTTCGGCCGCCGCAAATCACTTCGCCTCTCCGCATTTCTCTTCGCCGTCTCCACGCTCGCCTCGGCCCTCGCTCCCAACGTAACCGTCTTCTCCATTGGGCGTCTCATCGCCGGCCTGGCCATCGGAATCTCGTCAGTCCTCACGCCGATGTATATCTCAGAGATCGCACCCGCGCGCAATCGTGGAACGCTCGTCTCCATGAATCAGCTGGCCATCGTGGTTGGCATTCTCGTCGCGTATCTCACCAACTGGAGGCTCGCTTTCCTCGGCGAGAGCAGTTGGCGCTGGATGCTGGGCATCGCAACCATCCCTGCAATCGCGTTCTTTCTCGGTTTGCTCACCATCCCCGAGAGTCCCCGCTGGCTCATCACGCACGATCAGCGCGAAAAAGGCCGCGCGGTCTTGGCGCGCATCTTCGGTCACGAGTCCGCGGAAGAACAAACCCGCCTCATCGAACACGCCCACACGCAGGAAGGCGCCGGCTCGTGGCAGGAGCTCTTCTCCCCCCTCATGCGTTCACGCCTAACCTTGGCGATCGTGCTGGCACTGGCCAGCCAGCTTACGGGCATCAACACCGTCCTCTACTACGGATCCATCCTCATGGCCGAGCATGCCGGCCGCTTGCAGGCAGGCACCGCGCTCGGAGCGAACGTCGCCATCGGTGCCATCAATCTCGTGGGCACGCTCATCGCCATGTATCTCCTCGACCGCTGGGGACGCCGTCCGATGCTGCTCACCGCAACCGCCGGCATGTTCCTCTCGCTTGTCCTGTTAGTGGTCTGCATGAGCATCAAAGGCGTCGCGCCCGCGATCATGGGTCGAAGGCTCGACGCGCTCGAAGAGCGGCTGGGCGTCAAGCTGCTCGTGCGCACCACGCGCCGCATCACGCTCACGCACGAAGGCAGCGCCTTTCTCGAAGATTGCCAGCGGCTGCTCGCCGACT
>JAZKBC010000054.1:32179-61752 GCA_040388825.1 Acidobacteriota bacterium
CTTCTTCGCGTTGGGCATGGGCCCCATCCCATGGGTCGTCATATCCGAGATCTTCCCCAACGGCGTCCGCGGCAGGGCCGTTTCTCTTGCTACCTCAGCCTTATGGAGCGGCTGCCTTCTCGTCACACTTACAGCTCTTTCCCTCGTAAAACGATTCGGCGTCGCGGCCACCTTTGGCATCTTCGCGCTGCTATCCTTGCTGAGCCTGTTATACATTCATGCCAACGTGCGCGAGACCCGCGGAAAAACGCTGGAAGAAATACAGGGGGACCTGGAGGTATGAAGTTGAAGCGCATGGAAGAGAACAAAAACCTCGACGCCGCTCCCGAAGAGCAGGCTGCCCAGCAGAACAAGCGTCAAAAGCGCTTCCGCATCATCCTTGAGTACCTGCAGCTCCACGGCGAAGTCTTCATTGACGTCCTCAAAGACAAGCTTGGCACGTCCATCGTCACCATTAGACGCGATCTCGACTTTCTAGAGCAGCAAGGCCTTCTCAGCCGCACTCACGGCGGCGCCGTTTCCATCGAACCGCTCTTCTACGAGCCATTCAAAAAGGACCGTTCCTTCGTCGCCCAGGTCGAGCGCCAGGCCGAAGCCAAGCGCCGCATCGGAAGGGCAGCAGCCACCCTCATCAAACCCGGACAAACGATCGCAGTCAGCCCCGGCACCACCACCGCGCAAATCGTACGCGCCCTTCCCTTCGACGCCAACCTGACCATCGTGACAAACACGGCAAACGTCGCAATGGAACTCTCCAAAAGAAAAGACGTGCACGTCTTCCTGACCGGCGGGCATCTCCACGGCGAGTGGTTTTCTCTCGTCGGCCCAACTGCGGTAAAGAGTCTGGAGTCCGCACTGATTCACACCGTCTTCATCGGCGTGGATGGCATCGACGCAACCTTCGGTCTCAGTTCCTTCAGCGCCGACGAGGCCGAAGTCATCGCAGCGATGGTGCGCAATGCAAAGGACAGGATTGTCGTCGCCGACCACACCAAGCTCGGAGCCACCATCAACTGGCGTATCTGTGCCACCAGCGAGATCAACACGCTCATTACCGATACCGGCGCCAGCGACGAGCTTGTCGAGCCGTTTACAAAAGCCGGCATCACCGTCCTTCGCGTTTAGCCCGGCCTCCGCCTACTTGCCGGGCTTCTTCGCGAGCTCGCTTTCTACGGCAGCGCCGATCAGCGGTTTCATCACGGCATAACCAGTGGGATTCGGATGCACGCCTTCATTGGAAAGCGTGCTCTTCATACTCCCATCAGGATTCGACATCGCCGCAAACAGATCCACCAGTTTGATATTCTGCTGCGCGGCATACTGCCGTATCCATGCATTCAACTCCGCGACGATCGGTGCCGGAACAATCTCAGGGCGCCACGGATAATGGGCCGCCGGCAGCAGCGTGCAGAGCACCACGCGGATATGGTTACTCCTCGCTAAGTCCACCATCGACATCAGGTTGTTTTCAATCGCAGGCACGGTAGTCAGCCCGGTGTTCGCCGCAATATCGTTCGTCCCCGCCAGGATCACGACCACCCGCGGCCCGAGGTTCACAACGTCCTGGCGAAAACGCAGCAGCATCTGCTGCGTCGTCTGCCCGCCCATGCCGCGATTGATATACCCCTCTTCTGTGAAAAAATTGTTGTTCGGATGCATCCAGTAGGACGTAATAGAATCGCCCATGAACACGACCCGCGGTTTATCCGGCTGCGCCGGGCCAAGATCGGCGTCCTCTTTCTCGAAGCGGCGCAGGCCCGGGAAGTCCTGGTGCATATCGTGGTTGGCCTGGCGCTTGGCCGCGCGTTCTTCCGCCGGCGTCTTCGGGGTCCCTTGCGGCGCAACACGCATCGCCGGATCACCGGCCGTGTCGTCCACGGGCTGCTGGGCGTACGCCGCGCCGGCCGCGCAGAAACCCATCAACAATATAGCCACCGACAAAACTCGAAAACGTGCCAACATGCTCTTCGCTCCTGCAAACCGACCGCAGCTGAATGGCCTCGGTCTCACCAGTATGACTGTAGAGAATTGCTCCACATTTTGTAAGGGAAACGCCCCTCGTCACGGTGTCCTGCACGGGGACACGGCCAATTTCAGAACACCACTCTCCGTATTGAGAGCCAATTCCTGTTAATGAGACAATCACTCATTCGGCGAAACACTCTTCGGCACAGCGCAGCGCCGCTCTTCTATCGATCAACCCACGGCCATGCTTCAGCCTCCCGATCAGCCCGCCTCCTCTCTTCATTCGGAAGAATGTCGCGAAGAACTTCGCAAGATTCTGTCCAGCAAAACCTTCCAGAAATCCCCGCGGCTGGCCTCCCTGCTGGAATACATCTTCGGCTACTCCCTGACTGGCGATCTCGATGAGCTGACCGAACAGCAGATTGGCATCCACTTCTTCCATCGCCCGCCCGGCTACAACGCCGGCGAAGACACCATCGTCCGCGGTACGGCCCGCCATCTCCGCAAGCGCCTCGAGCAGTATTACAAAGACGAAGGCGGTGCCAGCCTCTTTCGCCTCACCATCCCCAAAGGCGCCTACGTCGCTCACTTTGGCCCATATATAGATAGCGATCAAACATCCTCGTCGTCGGAAATCTCCGAAACCGATCGCGCAACCCCGGCAAACGGCTTCCTGTCTGCCATCACCGCAGGCTGGAAGCTCAAGCTCGTCATGGCATTTCTCTTCGGCGCGGGCCTCTCGGCGGGCTTGCTGTATCACGTCCGCACAACGCCCGCAACGGAAGTCCGCGGTCCGGAAATTCTATGGCGCGCCTTGTTTGCTCCCGGCCGAAAGACCTTCCTCGTTCCCGGCGACGCGGCCCTCAACATGTATACGGACGTGGAGCATCGCGACGTCCAGCTCCGCGAATACACCTTGCAGTCCTATCAGTCCGACACCAGCTTCGCTCCCATTCCCGTTGCTGGCCGATCTCCCGTTTCACTGCTCGCCGTCACTCCTATTTCCGACCTCCGCCTCATTGCCGAGCTCGCGCAAATTCCCTACACGCTCTCCCTCAAGACCCCTCTCCGGCCCGAAGTGCGTTACGCCCGCGAGCTTTCCTTCCCGGACATCCACGGCAACAATCTCATCCTCATCGGTCCCGACTCCTTCGATCCCTGGATCTCCCTCTTCAAATCCACCCAGGACTTCCAGCTACGCCGCGAATTTTCGGACTATAGCTTCGTCGTCGAAAACAAGGCGCCGCGCCAGGGCGAAAAGTCCATCTACACCTGGAGCGCCGCCAAGACCGACAAGGACGCCATCACCCTCGTCGCCCTCACGGACAACACCCAGGGCGGCGGCAAAGTTCTTCTCATCCAGGGCACCACCATGGGAAGCACCTACGGCGCACTCAACTTCCTCTTCGACGACGAAGCGTGGAAGCCAGTCATGGCGAAGGCCACTGACAAAAACGGGCAACTCCACAACTTCGAGGTCATGCTCTTCAGCGACCTCATCCGGGGCGGTGTAAGCAACACCCGCGTCATGGCAGTGCACATTCACTAGCCCGAAATACCCCTCGCACCGTGCCCTAAACCGTGACAAAATCCCAGACACGGTGCATTCGTTGCAAACAAAGCACTTACGGCTCCATCGTTTCTTTGAGGTCGCTCCACCTTTGTGAGATAAGCAAAGGGTTCTCAGTAAGAACGTTCCGTCGCTCCATCTGAGAACTTGGAGCCCAAGTGCTGAACCGACGAACGTTTTTGGGACTGTTGTCTTTATCCGCAGGCGGCAGGCTGGCCGCAAAAAATGCAAAACGCCTCTTCTCCGTCAAGCCGCCACAACAGGATCTGGCCACCTGGGTGAACCCAGCCATCGGCACCGGTGGTCACGGCCATACGTTCCCCGGAGCCACCGTTCCCTTCGGTGCCGTGCAACTCAGCCCCGACACCTACAACCAGGGCTGGGACTGGTCCAGCGGCTATTACCTCACCGACACCTCCATCATGGGCTTCAGCCACGCCCACCTCAGCGGAACCGGTGCTGGCGATCTGCTCGACTTCCTCATCGCTCCCCGCGTCGGTGAACTCAAACTCCAACCCGGAACCCGCGAGCAGCCGGAAGAAGGCTACCGCTCCCGCTTCTCCCACAGCACCGAAAAGATGGAGCCCGGCTACTACTCCGTCATGCTGGACACTCCCGGCATCCTCGCCGAGCTCACCGCCACCGAGCGCACAGGCATTCATCGCTACACATTCCCCCAGAGCGACTCCGCGCACTTCGTCGTCGACCTCCACCACGCCATGCTCACCCCCGTGAAAAAGACCATCATCGATGCCGACATCAAGCTCGTTGGCAGCGACACCATTCTCGGTGGCCGCCGTGTCCGCAAGTGGGCTCCTCATCGCCAGATCTACTTCGCCATGCAGTTCTCGCGGCCCTGGTTCACCTGCGACCTCTACTCAGGCGACGCCAAACAAACTGCAACCGAGCTTCAGGGAGAAAACCTCAAAGCCGTTCCTCACTTTCGCACCATCGCAGGCGAAAAGCTTCTTGTCAAAGTCGGCATCAGCATGGTCTCCTCCGCCAACGCCTTGCTCAACCTCCAGCACGAGCATCCCGGCTGGGACTTTGACAACACCCGCCGCAACGCGAAACAGGCCTGGAACAACGAGCTCGCGAGACTCCAGATAACCGGTGGCTCAGAAAACGACCGCAAGATCTTCTACACCTCGGCCTATCACATGATGTGCGCTCCCACGCTCGCCGACGACGTCAACGGCCAGTATCGCGGCATGGATCAGGAAGTCCACGTACTCAAGCCGGGCCAGCACAACTACAGCACGTATTCGCTTTGGGATACCTACCGCGCGCTCCATCCCTCCTTCACCCTGTGGCAACAGGAACGAGTTCCTCAATTCGTCAACTGCCTCATCGCCATGGCCGAAGAATCTCCCGGGGGCATGCCCATTTGGCCTCTGCAGGGCAACGAAACCTTCACCATGACGGGCTATCACTCCGCCACGGTGATCGCAGAAGCCTGCGTCAAAAAGTTTCCCGGCATCGACTGGCAGCGCGCCTACAAGTCAATGCGCAAGCGCAACATGGACGACGACTACCGAGGCCTCGTCTCTTACCGCCAGCTCGGCTACATCCCCGCCGACGAAGAAAAGGAATCCGTCAGCAAGGTGCTGGAGTACAACTACAACGACTGGGCCTGCTCCAAGGTCGCCGAAGCTGTTGGCCGCCACGACGACGCAAAGCTGCAACGCGAGCGATCCCTCAACTACCGCCATCTGTTCGACCCCGACTCACAGTTCCTGCGCGCTCGCTTACGCACCGGCACTTGGACCCCGAACTTCGACCCTCGCTCCTCCGGCCACGGCGCAATCTACCGCGACTACACCGAGTCCAATGCCTGGCAAACGGCCTTTGGAGTCCAACATGACGTGCTCGGCCACATCAAGCTCTTCGGTGGCCCCGAACCCTACGTGTTGAAGATCGATGCGCTCTACAACACCCAACCCGGTATGAGCAATGAAACTCTTCAGGACGTCACCGGATCCATCGGCCAATACGTCCATGGCAACGAGCCCAGCCACCACATCCTCTTCCTCTACACCTACGCCGGACAGCCCTGGAAGACACAGAAATGGGTCCGCGAGGTCGTGGAAACGCAGTATCGCAACGATCCCGACGGCCTCTGCGGGAATGAAGACTGCGGCCAGATGTCTGCCTGGTACCTGATGGCCGCGCTCGGCCTCTACGCCGTCGACCCCATCAGCGGCACCTACATCCTCACCGCTCCCCACTTCGAGAAAGCATCGGTCCAGGTAGCCGACGGCCAAAGACTCGTCATCGAAGCCCACAGAAAGAGTCCTTCAGACCGGTACATCCAGTCCGTCGCACTCAATGGTGCAGCTCTTGACAAGCTCTGGATCAAGCACGAAGACATTGCCAACGGAGGTACGCTCCGTTTCGAGATCGGCCCAGAGCCCAACTTCCACCTGGCCTCGAGCCCCGCCTCCGCCCCACCCTCGCTAACGTCCTAAGAACCCGGCGTCGCAACACGCCACCGCCCCATGAAGGCGCTACGTGCGAATTAGATCACCGGGTTACTTCTTCAAGATGACAGGGGCGACTCCTGTTGCGTGGTGAATTTCATTCCATTCTGTCCTGCACCGTGCCCGGGGGCGGTGGATCCGTGCGGTTGTATCCGCGATGGAGTTCCGCGCGCGATCGCTGCTCGGTTTCATCCGGATCGGCGCCGACCTCCTTCACCATTGCCCTGTGCATTTCAGCTATGCGCGCAGCGTACTCCGGCAAACTTGCCAGGTTCGTGAACTCGCCCGGATCGAAAGAAAGGTTGTACAACTCTCGCTCTGCGGCATGATCCCTGTCGATCACGGTGTGGTAGACGCACTTCCACTTGCCACGGCGCAGCATCACGTACCCTGAAGCCGTGTTGTGCGCGTAGTATTCCGTGACTGCCTGATCTTTCCACGGAGCGCTTGCGCGGTCCATCCAGTGCAGCATCGACTTTCCATTCCAATCTTCCGGCGTGTGAGCGCCCGCCATTTCCGCGACCGTTTGTACGAGGTCCACATGGGAAGATGCTCCTGCGCGCCGCTGGCCCCCACCCCAGCGTTTTGGCCAGGAGATTACAAGCGGAACGCGGCTCGATTGCTCAAACATGCAGTTCTTCCACCACATTCCGTGCTCGCCCACGTTCTCGCCGTGGTCCGAGGAGTAGATGATGATGGTGTTCTCCGCGACGTCCGGGTGCGATCGAAGTGCGGTGAGCACTTTTCCGATCTCGTTGTCGGCCCATTCCGTGAGCCCATAGTAGAGCTCCCGTCCTCGACGCACGGTCTCGTCCGGCACGCCGATTTCCTCAAATCCCGCGCGCTGGACTTTGTAATTGAGTGGCAGACGATCGAGAAAGCCATCGGGGATGACCGGCATACTTACCTTCCCGCGATAGTGCTCCCAGTACTCTTGCGGGACGACCAAGGGGAAGTGTGGCGTCAGATAGCCCACGAAGAGGAAGAACGGCTTTTCTCCGGCTTCTCGCTTTGAAAGAAAATCCACAGCCCCCGTCGTGACCCGGCGATCGTGCTCCACGGAGCCGCCATGATCCCCCGGATGGAATGTGTTGAAGCGGGGCGATAGCCTCTTCTGCTCGAGGTGCGTTGGCGGGAGCCGTTCGCCGAGACCGGTTTTATACCAGTTGTTGAAGTTTCCGCCAACCTCAGTGAAGCCGTATCGACGCGAATAGTCATAGTGCTGCTTTCTGCAAAGAAGCGATTCGTATCCGGCGGCATTCAGCATCCGCGGGAGCGAGGCGATATCGGCGTTCGGCAACTCAGACGTCAGACCCCAGGCACCCACCCTGGATGCATACTTGCCCGCTGTAAGCGAAAGACGTGAAGGCACGCACAAAGGAGAGTTGCAATAGTGAGTATCGAAGGTGATGCCATGTTCGGCCAATCCATCGACATTTGGCGTTCGAATGAGTTGGTTGCCATAATAGCTCGCGACCTTGGCATTGTGTTCGTCCGACATGATCCAGAGGATGTTCGGCTTCTTGGAGGAACGCACAAAGCTCGCAGCCCGAGCCCGCTCCAGCGCCGCACCGCAGGCATCCGCAGCTGCCATTTCGAGGAATTTACGCCTGGTTATTTCACTCGTGATATTCGACATCAATCGTTCAGCTCCAACATTCGATTGTCAGCATGTGCATCTGGACGAACTCAGGGGCCCGGAAGTCGATACCCCCGGTCCAAGCTCGAGTCGGGCCAAAGTGCAGTGATAATGTAATGGATTACTCACGGCGTCAAGATATTGCTATCCAGCGTGAGCTTCTGTCAACTGCTCACCGGTGAACGATACGGAGACTGAAGGCTGCGAGGTTGCCTTCGCTGCGGGAACGAGCAGGCCTGGATCAGTCTTGGAAACGACTGGCAGACAACTCCCTAATCCTTGGCGATAGGTGAATTATTTTTGTAATGCTTTACACTGCGTGTTTCTCCGCGTATCTTTTCTGCGGAGCCATTTTCATGAACCGTCGTCACTTTCTGGAAGCCGCTGCCTGCGCAGCTCTGAGCGGCAGTTCATTCGCCGCAGACAAACCCAGGCAGGAACAGCTGCGTGACTACACTGCCCCCCGGACGGGGGCCGGCCCTTTCCTGCGCACGCGTGAAGGTAGGCAGCCGCATATCTTCATGATCTCGGCTGACATGGTGAGCCCCGATCTTTACCATCCGGCACGGCCCACATCAAAACATGTGCGCACTCCCTCTATCCATTCGCTGATGAAGGATGGCACCTTCTTCGCGAATGCATGCTGCACCGTTCCCTTGTGCTCGCCTTCGCGAGCGTCGTACCTGACTGGACGGTACAGCTATATCCAGGGCAATGGCGAACGCGCTCCCGAAGGCCTGGAGACACAACTGCGAGCGGACGACACCATCTATCCAGAGTACCTTCGCGCGGCAGGCTATATAGCGCGGCAGAATGGCAAAGCCCACGTGGGAACCGGCAAGTTCATCGACGCGTTCACGGAGAACGATAACCCGTGGGACCGCTGGTCTCCCCCGGTGTTCGACGACGATGCGTTCCTCACGTATCAGCGTGAACTTGGCGTGAAGCCGCAAAAATACTCGCGAGAGATCGTGTTCCAGATGCAAGATCGCAAGACACCCGGCAATTCAGTTGGCGGTTGGATAGTGCAGGAAGATGGAAAGCCGTTTCCGTTCGAAGCTCACTACACTTACTTCCTTGCCAAGCGCACAATCGACACGCTGCGTGACCTCGTCGATAGCGGTGCCGCCGCGAAGCACCCCATATACCTGCAACTGGATATCTTCGACCCGCATCAGCCTTTCTCCATCCCCGCCGGATTCGAACAGCGCGAGCAGGAGCTTCGCCGGGTGATCACATTGCCGCGGTCTTACGAAGCTGTTCGCGATCGCAACTTTCGGCGTGCCGACAACGAGCCCGAGATTATCGACATTTATCGCAGGTACTGGGGCATCTATGATCCACAGACGCTCCTCGACTACAGAGTTGCGTACATTCTGCAGATGGAGCTTGTCGATCGTGCGATCGGTATGGTGCTGGATGAGATTCGAAAGCTCGGCCTGTACGACGAGTCGCTCATTGCTTTCATCAGCGATCACGGAGAGATGAACGGACGCCGCGCCATCGTCGACAAGGGCGTTTACATCTACCCAGACGTGCTTCGTGTGCCTTTCGTTATCAAGCCTGCCGGCGGCGCACGGCCGCGCGTCGTGGATGAGCCGGTCTCGCTGCTGGACCTTTCACAAACACTCTTCGACGTCGCGGGCATTCAGCCGGAAGCGAAGTTCGATGGCATTTCCTTGCTCCCCGCGCTTTCAGGTAACGCTTTGCCACAACGTAGCCCGTTGCTTTTTTTTGGCGGCTGGCATGTCGGCGTGAACTTTGCTTGCGGCATAGGCCATCGTTCTTCGGACGGAAGCTACTTCGTGTACGCGTACAACCTCAGTTCGGCGAACGACGAGCTGTACGATATGAATGCGGAGGACGCGGTGAACCTGATTGACGACCCAGCGCATCAATCTGTGCGCGGCGACATGATCCGCAGGCTGGGCGACGTATTGCAATCGGACCCGCGGTGGTCAGGTTACTGGGCTGAGTTTCGAATCGCGCGGTACGAGTCCCTGCCAAAGGCTACCGGCGACATGCAGCTTTTCGCCAAGCCGAGCTGATAAGGCTCGGCTTGCGATGACAACGTTCTTCGGAGGATGTAATGCATTGCAAACATTCGGTGACACCGTGCAAGCGGCGAGAAATGGCTAAGGGACTCGATCTCGCCCGGAGGCTTTCCTCGGGATTGGTTTTGATCGGAATCGCATGCAGTTCGCACTCCTCTGCAGCCCAAATCACAACCGCGCAGCCCAACCCGGCGACCGTCACTGTCCGTGTCGCGGCGACCGGATCAGAGCGCGTTCCGGAGATGCTCTTCGGCAGCTTTCTCGAGCCCATCGGCAACTCCATCAACAACGGAATCTCGGCTGAGATTCTCGTGAACCGCAGCCTGGAAGCGGGACTCTGGAACCATGTCAACCTCGAGAATATGTTTCGCGAGCAGCCGGAGTTGATCGACTCGTCCAATGAGACGGGCATACCCCTGCCCTGGCAATCGCTGAACACCGCTGCTGGCAACCGTTTCGAACTGCACGTTGGAGATGCGGCCAATAGCTGGCAGGCGCTCGAGATTCTCGGTCAGCCGGAAGCACTTACGGGCATCAAGCAAAAGGTCTACCTGCCCGTACAACGCGAGCTTTCGTACAAGGTCTCGCTGTATGCGAAACATGTGTCGGGACCGGCAGGCATCACGGTTTCCTTTCGCGATCGTGAGACAGGGAAGGTCCTCGCGGAGGCGCATCTGCAGGCTGCCGCGATCGAGTGGAGCAAATACCAGGCCACACTCCAGCTTCATCCTCAGGACCTTCGCCGGCTGCAAGCGGTTGACTTCGCTGTCGCAGTCGAGGGTGCCGAACGCGTTGGCGTCGATCAGTTCTCGCTCATGCCCGAAGACGCGATCGGAACACTCGATCCGGATGAAGTCGCGCTTGCAAAAGCCATGCACATCACGGAACTTCGCTTCGGCGGGAACTTCAGCTCCTATTACCACTGGCGCGACGGCATTGGACCTGAAGACAAGCGGGTCACCATCGAGAACATCGCATGGGGCATACCGGAGTACAACAATCTTGGAACCGATGAGTTCCTTCAACTCTGCGACCTGATCGGCGCGATACCGCAATTCGATCTCAATATGGGAAGCGGCACGCCGCAGGAAGCAGCGGATTGGGTGCGTTACATCAGGGACCACCACCGTGGCCGCGTTCTGTATGAAATCGGGAACGAACTTTATGGCAAGTGGCAGGTCGGCGCTCCTACGTTGAGCGAGTTGCCCGCGCGCACTCTCGCTTTCAGCCAGGCGGTGCGCTCCGCGGATCCGGATGCCGAGATCATCGCGACCGGTCTTGGACCCATAGGAGGCGAAAAGTGGAACGCGGCGCAGCTCTCCAATCCGCCCGGGACGTTCAACTACCTTTCCCTGCATTTCATTCTCGGCACTAATCATCCTGCGCTTGCTGCCGCGACGCCCGACTTCATGGCTGCTGCTGCGTACGCGCTTCCTTACGCCGTGGGTCCGTACTTCAGCAAGGTTCAGGCGCAGGCGGACGAGAACCCCGCACTGCGGGGCAAGGTTCACTTCGCAATTACCGAGTGGCTATTCAACAGCAAGGGTTTTGGCGAGCGGAACTTCACCAATGAGAGCCCGAGTTGGATGAATGAGGGCGGCGCCGTGATGGCAGCAGGTTTCCTGAACACGCTTCTGCGGCACACCGCGGAGGTGAAGATTGCAGATATGACCGGGATCATGGAGTTCGCCGGCATCTGGAAGCGCAAGGAACAGGTCTATGCCGTCCCCGCCTTCTATGCGTTCCAGATGTACACCGCCGTGAAAGGCGACACTGTGCTTCCGGCAACGAGCAACTCGGGCACATATTCAGTCGCGAGGGGCGTCCGTCCTTTGGCTAACGTGGACGGCGTTCCATATATCGATGTGGTGGCAACGCGCAGTGCAGACGGGAAGTTCGTTACGCTGCTTTGCGTGAATCGCAGCCTCGCGAGTGATATCCCAACGAGCTTCGATCTCGGCTCCATGCGGGTCAACGGCGAAGCGCAGGTGCGGCAGATCAAATCGGCGAGCCGTTACGAGCAAAACGATGAAGTTGAACCCCAACATGTGGTTCCGTTCGAAAACTCAGCCGCGGCGTCGCCCTCCGGCGTGCTCTCGATTACGCTTCCCCATGAAAGCGTTACAGTTCTACGTGTGCCGGTGAAGTGAACTCGCCGGACGCCGCTGTAAACGATTCCGCCAACGACCTGCGAGAAGTGGGATCCTGTCGTAGTCGCTCACTGCCACTTTCCGAGATCACCTTGCTTCAGATAGACTGGCTCGAACTCTTATGGATATTCTGACTGTTGCCCGCCACGCCGGTGTTTCGACCGCCACGGTGTCGCGGGTGCTCAATTCCTCCAACAAGGTCAAGAGCTCAACTGCTTCCCGGGTGAGAGCCTCCATCGAGAAGCTGCAGTATATTCCCAACACCAGCGCGCGCAGCCTGCGATCCGGCAAGACGAATGTGTACGGGCTCGTCGTCTCCGACATTCGTAACCCCTTCTTCCCAGACCTGATCGAGCACTTTGAATCGCTCGCAACCAGCCATGGAATCGATGTCACCTTTGCGAATACGGGCTATAGCGAAGAGCGGCTGCTGGCCGGCATCACTCGATTGCTCGAACGCAATGTAGACGGCATCGCACTTCTTACATCCGAGGTCAGCCAGGCCGCAATCGATAAACTCCACGAATCCGCGGTTCCAGTGGTCTTCCTGAATCAGCCAACGATCGGCGCCGAGTTCAAAAACATCACCATCGATTACGTACAAGGTTTCAGCGATGCTGTGGAGCATCTCCGCATGCTTGGCCATCGCAAGATCGGATTCGTCGCCGGGCCGCCCAACTTAAGTTCGGCCGTTCGCCGACGCGAGGCCTTTCTCACGGCTCTGAACGCACGCAGTCTCCCGATGAAGTCCGAGTGGCTCCTCGAAGGCGACCACAAGACCACCGGCGGCCAGTTCGCAGCCGAGCACATCTTCTCGATGCAGGATCCGCCAACTGCCGTGGTTTGCTCGAACGATATGACGGCGATCGGCTTGCTGCAGACGGCGCATCGGCTCGGCCGCAATATTCCCGGCGATCTTTCACTGGTGGGCTTTGATGACCTCTTCCTCAGCGAGATCGTTCAACCACCGCTCACGACACTGCACCTCTCGCGGCGCGAGATCGCCACACGTGCCTTTTACGCACTGCACTCCGGCAACGCAAACGCCTCCGCTTCGCGGAGCTCGGTTATCCAGCCGTCTCTGGTGGTGCGGGCTTCCACGGCAAGCATTGCGCGCTCGGACCGCGAATCGCAGCCGCGGCAGAGGCGGAGCAGCCGTCGCTGATGATTCAGGCGTTCCCGGAAGAACTCAAGGGGCTTAAGGCGGAAGACTGAGTAGCTGTCAGATCGGGGGATGAATTTTCAACGGTCGGACTGTCGCTGCCAATACGCGGTTTTGATTTTGCGCTGACAACAATGGCTACCGAAAGAAGCACAACCAGTAGGCCTGCCCACTCATCCGCTGCGATCGCTTCGCCAAGAACCAACCAGCCGAGTACGATAGCTACTACAGGGTTCACATACGCATAGGTTGCAAGCGTCGTGAGCTTCACATTGCGCAGTAGATAGGCATACGAAGTGTACCCGGCGAGCGTTCCGAAGATAGCCAGGTAGGCAATCGAGGCGACAGACCTGACCGTGAAATGCGACGTATGGAAGCCTCCGAGAGTAGCGCCAATGATTAGATTCACGGAACCTCCGATCAACATCTGCCAGGAGATGCACAACAGCGAAGCTGCCTTGAAGGTGACGCGCTGGGCGAGCACGGATCCGACGGCCCAGGCCAGTGCCGCGGCCAACAATGCAGCGAATCCCAAGGCTGTATGAGCTTTCGAGACTGACGTATGCAGACCACTTCGCGACAACAGTGCTAATCCCAGAAAGCCCGTTACCGTGCCGAGCCAGCCGAGCCCACTCATTTTGTTGCCGCCGGGGATTGTCCACTGCAGAAGCGCGATAAAGAGCGGAATCGTGGCGATCACAAGCGCGGTCGTGCCAGCGTTCAATTCCCTGCCGCCGTACCCGAGCAGGACGGTATTGCAG
Organism: Acidobacteriota bacterium; assembly: GCA_040388825.1. Classification (GTDB taxonomy): domain Bacteria; phylum Acidobacteriota; class Terriglobia; order Terriglobales; family Acidobacteriaceae; genus Granulicella. The sequence goes on from JAZKBC010000054.1 coordinate 45,961, forward strand.
GTAAACATGATCAACCCCAGGCCCGCGACGCGCAGGAAATCTTTGCGGCCGATGCGAATGGGCTGCCCACGCATGATGACAAAAGCAAGCAGGCACGATCCAGCAATTACATAGCGCAATCCTGCCAGGACCGCTGGATGCACCAACTGAACACCATACCGATTGGCCACAAACGCGGAACCCCAGAGAAAGTAAACGCACGCGAACGCAAGGACGATGTGCCCGGTATTGCGTCGCTCTGTGTCCTGCACCATCATCGGGCTACCAGGGAACAAGCCGGAATTTTACTTCAATCCTTCATGGTCTGGTCGAAGTCGGGTCGCGCCCCGCGGATCCGGGAACGGCATGCGCCTGATGTCAAGCTCGCAACAACTCCGGCTTCGTCTGCGCCGTCCTGCCGATCAACTCGCCAAAAAGCGTGTTGGCCCAGGCAAACCAGGAACGGGTGAAGCGCTGCACGTTGTCCTTGTTGTAGCTCTCATGCATGAAACCAGTACCCGCGGAAGATGCTTTGAGCATCTGCAAGGCGTGAGCGATCTCCGCGTCGGATTTGCTCGTCAAAGCGTAGATGATTTGCGACATTGGCCAGATGCTGTCGCGACCAATATGGGGACCGCCGATGCCCTCTCCTGCGACACCGCGAAAGAACCACGGATTCCGATTGCTCCAAATCATCTTCCGTGTTCGCGCATAGAGAGCAACATTCGGAGAACACTCCAGATAGGGCAATCCGAGAAGACTGGGGACGTTGGCGTCGTCCATGAAGACCTGGCCGCCAAACCCGTCGACCTCATACGCCCACACTGCACCTTGAGCCGTTGGCAGAACAGCGTGCGCCTTGAGAGCGCGTTCCACCTCTGCAGCGAGACTTTGCGCTTCATTCGCAAGGTTTGTCTCTTTCAATATCTCGTTGAACATGGCAGCCAACTGCCGAAGACTCGTGACAGCGAACAAATTCGATGGGACCAAAAAAGGCAGCAGGCAGGCATCATCCGATCCCCGAAAGCAAGAGGCAATCAAACCAACGGGGTTTGCGGGTGAACCGATGCCATTGATGAGGCTATCGGTCGGGTTTTCCGCACTTCGTTGAAACCGATAGGGTCCGTCCCCGTGCTTGCGCTGCTGCGTGCGCATGGTCTGGAGAACTGCCTGCATCGCCCGTTTCCAATTTTCATCAAAGGGACGGACATCCCCGCTGCTGCGCCAGTAACCATGTGCCAACCGAATCGGGTAGCAAATCGAATCGAGTTCGTACTTTCGCTCAGCCACGCCCTGTCGCATTTCGGTCTTGTCGTGCAGACTCCAGGGCAACGGCGGAGCACTGAGGTCCGCCATAAACGCGTTGGCGTATGTATCGATCAGCAGACATCGGGTCTGTCTCCGAATGACACCTTCGATCAATGCTCGCAGGAATTCGTCCTGTCGGAGCAGAGGAAGGTACGGCCAAACCTGCGCCGAGGAATCGCGCAGCCACATCGCGTCGATGTCACCGGTGACCACAGCGGTGTCGGGCTTTCCCTCAAACTGCCCGGGCTGCACCGTTGTGTCCAGCGTGTTCGGGAAGCAATTCTGAAACATCGCCGCTAGCACGGGATCACCAATCTTCGCGGAAGTGGCGGCGATAAAGGCCTCGACAGCGTGGCTCCGGAATTTGCGTTCGGTGAGTGCAGGGCGCTTGGACATCAGCTCCTGAGGGGAGGACGCGTGGGCTGCTTCGAGAGGAGAGATTCCGCTCGCCTGCAGCGCGAGCGCCGATGCTCCGACCTTCAGGAAATCACGGCGAGAGTATGAAGCGAATCTGGTCATCATCAATCACTACTGTACTTCGGAACTTATCCGTGCAGCGGTTTTCAATGCCTTGCGAGTTCAAGTGTGCGGGAGTCAGTTTCAGATCCCAACGCCACCGATGGAATAGCCAAATTTCTAACTCCGTACTACGCCAACGCGCGACAACTGCAGATCACCGCACGCTTGACGTCCTAAACTAAGAATCTCTGTCGGATTCATGAAGCGTTACGGCAACGACGATCGGTTGCTCGCCATCGAGGTCATGAACAAGCCCAGCCCAGGCCACAAGGGCCAACTCGGAACTATGCCCTTCGCGCTCTCCATGTTTCAAACAGCTAAGTCGCTACAAGGAACCGTGCCGCTCACCCTTGGCAGCGCCCGGATTGGAACGGCCAAACTCTTTGTGCCACTGGGTCTCGACATTATTGAGTTCCACGATAACCTCCCGCACACTCCTGCTGAGCTAGAGGACTCGATCTACGCTTCGATTGCTCCTACGCTACGCAAGTATCCCATTGGTACGTTTTTCTGGTGTCTCATGGCGAAGCGCGCCTATTTGAAAGGGCAGCGTCTCAAGGGCAGGTGAACGGGCTGTTCTGGCCCGATGGCTCGGTCACCAGCCTGCGTGACGCGCGTGCAATTGCCGGCGACGATCACCTGAAGCTGAAAAAAGCCAATCCCGGCGACCTTCGGTATGGAAGCAGTGAGCAAGTAGGTTTGAAGAATGCAGCAGAACCGGCCCATTTCTCCGCGCAGCTTTCGTTCCGTCGCATAGTTCGGCGCTCCCACGAAGCCAGGCACATCAACCCGCTAAGATGACGGCGATCGGGAAACATTTCATGCCTCGCACGCGTCTTCCCATTGTTTGACAATGCTGACTGCAAAGGTTTACATTTCAGTCGGCTTATGCCCCAATTCACAGGAGAGTGCGCAGCATGAGCAATCGCCGGGAGTTTCTGAAAATGGGAGCGGGCGTCGCCGCTGCCACTGTCACGAACAGCGCAAATGCCACGCCAGCCGGTGTGGGCGGTCACATCGCCGGCTCCAAACCAAACATCATCCTCATTCTCGCGGACGACATGGGGTTCTCGGACATCGGCTGCTTCGGATCAGAGATCTCGACTCCTAACCTTGACCGTCTCGCTGCCCGCGGGATACGCGTGAACCAGTTCTACAACAACCCGCGCTGCTGCCCATCGCGGGCCTCCATCATGACCGGCCTTTACTCCCAACAAGCCGGCATGGGCATGATGACCGCCGATCATGGCCGCTATCCCTTCCCCGGCTACGCTGGAGAGCTCAGCACCCAGACCATCACCATTCCTGAAGCCCTGAAAACCGCCGGTTATAACACCGCCATGGTCGGCAAGTGGCACCTCGCCACGGAAAACGAAGACGGAAAGCACGACTGGCCGCTGCAGCGAGGCTTCGATCACTTTTGGGGCATGATTGCCGGCGCTTCGGTTTACTATGAGTCGCCGCATCTGATGGACGGCAATACTCCGCTGATGCCTCCGCCGAAGGATCAGTACCTCACCGATCTGTGGGCTGACCATGCTGTCGGCTATGTTGAAAGTCTCTCCAAAGAGAAGAAGCCATTTTTCCTCTACACCGCGTTCAACGCACCGCATTGGCCAAGTCAGGCCCCGGAAGATGTCGTTCAGAAGTATGCGAACCGTTACGCCGAAGGGTGGGACAAGATACGCGAAGAGCGGCACAAGAAGCAGCTTGGCATGGGCCTCGTCTCGGACAAGTGGACTCTCGCCCCGCGCGATCCGCGTGTGCCTGCATGGGAGAAGATCGACAACAAGGACTGGGAGATGCGCCGCATGGCGGTCTACGCCGCCATGATCGATCGGCTCGACCAGAACATCGGCCGCATCATCGAAGCCGTCGACAAAGCAGGCATCGCTGAGAACACGCTCATCTGCTTCATGTCCGACAACGGCGGCAACGCCGAAGAGCTTGCCCGCGGGAAGCAGGTTGCCTCTCCACATACCAATCGCGAGGGCATCCTGCATGGTGCCGGAACTCCGCAGGAGAGCCACGCCTGCGAGCTCGGCATGACCTGCGCTGGAAACACTCCTGGTGTGATGCCCGGGGGCGAAAACACCTTTGAAAGCATCGGCATTCCCTGGGGCAACTGCGCCAACACACCGTTCCGCCTCTACAAACACTACGCGCACGAAGGCGGCATCAGCACCCCGTTCGTCGCCTGCTGGCCCGCCGTCATCAAGCCGCAACAACATCCCGTCAACGCCGTCGGCCACGAGACCGACTTCATGCCGACCTTCCTCGAGATCGCCGGCGCCACTTACCCCGCGAAGGTCGCCGCCGGCCCCCTGCCCGAACTTGCCGGTCAAAGTCTCACGCCGCTGTTCGCCGGTAAGCAGCGCACGCGGAAGCCCATCTACTGGGAGCACGAAGGCAACAAGGCCATGCGCGATGGCAAGTGGAAGCTTGTCTCTCGCTTTCCCGACAAGTGGGAGCTCTTCGACATGGAAGCTGATCGCACGGAGCTTCACGATCTCTCAGGCACGATGCCTGAGCGCGCCAGGCAGATGGCGGCGGACTGGCAAGCCTGGGCTACGCGCATCGGCGTCCAACCCTGGCCTATGTCGCAAACTCCCCCAAATGAGGGCAAAGGCGAGCTCGCAGTACCGCCCTACCTTCGCCAGTATCAGTAACGCGCTGCCGGCTCCCGCGTTTTCAGCGGAGTTACGCGCAGCGATCAACAACTTGCACCACGACCTTCAACGGAGCTAATCATGGATCGTTCCCAAATCGATCGACGCCAGTTTCTCAAGCAAACCGCCGCCGCTACCACTGCGGCAGCAATCGTTCCGGCTGCAGCCGCTACCGCTGCAAAGCCCACGAAACGCCCCAACGTCCTCTATGTCTTCAGCGACCAGCACCGTGCGCTGTCGCTTCCCGGTGAAGCATTCAACCAGGCCCTCGCTCCGAACTTCGACAAGTTTCGCCATGAGAGCCTGTCGATGGACAATTGCATCTCCAACTATCCGCTGTGCACACCGCATCGGGCGATTCTGATCAGCGGCCGTTACTCCTGCCAGACCGGCATCATCCACAACGGTTTTCCGCTCAAGGCCAGCGAAGTCGGCCTCGGCACAACCTTCGCAAACGCTGGCTACCATACCGGCTACATCGGCAAGTGGCATCTCTCGCAGGAAGGCGAAGGCCAGGCTGTTCCCGCGGGTCCGCTGCGCTTCGGCTTCGAACATTGGTACATCTGGGCCAATACGAACAAGCACTATGACGATTGGACCTTCGATCCCGTCACCGGTGCCCGCATCGACATGCCCGGCTACCAGCCCACCCGCATGACCGATCAAGCCATCGACTTCATCAACCACCAGAAGAACGCCGAAAAGCCGTGGTTCCTCGTCCTCAGCTGGAATCCACCGCATCCGCCGTTCAATCCGCCTGACGAAGAGCTCAAGCTCTACGACGATGCGACGCTCAAGCTCCGCCCCAACGTCCGCCTCCCGACCGCAGCCGACAAGCTCACCAACCCCTACCCCGGCCTCGAATCGCTCGAAGATCTGCGCAAGGCCGAGCAGGGCTACTACGGCGGCATCTCAGCGGTCGACAAGGAGTTTGCACGCCTGCTCAAAACACTCGAAGAAAATGGTATGTCCGAGGACACCGTCGTCATCTACACCTCCGACCATGGAGAGATGATGGGCTCCCACGGGCACATGGCCAAGCAGATGCCTCACGAGGAATCATGCCGCGTCCCCTTCTTCGTTCGCTGGCCCGGCTTCAAAGGCCGCGGCGAAAAGTCCGACGCCCTCTTCGCCTCCGTCGACATCTATCCGACGCTCTGCGGCCTCGCGGGCATCCCTGTCCCTCAACACTGCAGCGGCCACGACATGTCCAGCCTCATGCACGGCGACAAGAAAGCCCACGAGTCCGAGTACGTCTTCCTCATGAACGAAAAAGGACCGCCTACCCGCCAGGAGGTCAACGTCCAGACCTACCGCGGCGTCCGCACCAAAACCCACACCTACGCCGTGCAGCTCGATGGCCGCTGGTGCCTCTATGACAACATCGCTGACCCTTACCAGATGAAGAACCTCGTCAAGGATCCCGCTCAGAGGCCGCTCATCGACAAACTCGACGCCGCACTGATGGCCTGGATGAAGAGCACGGGCGACACCTTCCCGTACGCCACCGCCATCCAGTCCTGGTCCACTTACCCCGGTGCCTGATCCCGCCAGCATCGCGCAATAAGGAACGGCTCTGCCCATTCGGCAGAGCCGTTCCTCTCTTCCCCAGCACCTCATACCCCCACAACAAAACAAAGAGGGACGGCAAGCGAAAGCTCGCCGTCCCTTGGTCCTGCAGACCACAAATTGACACTGCTCTGCGCGTCTAAAAAGTCAACGTAGCGCCGAGCTGAATCTGCCGTGCCGCATGCTGTGTAGCGTTCACTGTCCCGAACTTCGCCGCCGTCACATTGCCGTTCGGATTAGCGAACTGCGCATGGTTGAATGCGTTGAAGAACTCGCCGCGAACCGTCAGCTTCGCCAGTCCGAAGATGCTGAAGCCCTTGTGCAACCCCATGTCCCAGTTGTTCACGCCAGGCCCCGTCAGAATGTCGAACCCGGATGTCCCGAAGTACCAAGGCTGCGCTGTCGAGGGATTGAGGAGCGTCGCATTGTGGTCATCCGTGAGGGGGTCGGCAAAGCATCCGACCTGTGTCGGATGTGCGGTATTCTTGTCGGCCCAAAGCCAGTACATACCGTTCGAGCGCAGATCTTTGTTCGCCAGCTCCTTGCGTCCATCGCAGTAACGGTCCGCGCGAATCTGATCCGCAGGCCACGCCACGTGATTGGTTCCGGTCACGGTGAACGGGTTCCCGCTCTGCAGCATCATGATCGCGTTCACACTCCATCCGCCAATCGCTCCATTCAGCAGCCAGTTCATATTCGTGCCAAATTGCTTCCCGCGACCCAACGGCAGCTCATAGATGCCGCTCACCACGAGCGAGTGCTTCGTGTTGAACGATGCCGGACCGTAGTCGCACTGCAGGCAGCTCTTGCTCTGGCTCAGGCCGCCGTTGTTTGACTCGTTGGAGTTCGACATCGCCTTCGACCACGAATAGTTCGTCAACAGGCTGAAGCCGTGCGCATACTGCTTGTTGAGCTTCACCAGCAGCGCGTTGTAATTCGAGCTCCCCATCGAGCTCATATCCTGCATGAACGTCAGCCGTGGGTAGAACGGCTCCGTCGCCGTGTTGCAGATCTGCGTTCCCGGTACCGAGCAGTCCAGCGGGTTATACAGCTTCGCCAGGTGATGCCCCTGATTGCCCAGGTACGCCACATCCAGCAGGTACGACTGCCCAAACGTATGCTGCACATCCAGAGTCCACTGCGGCACGTTCGGCATCCTCGTGTTCGCATCTTCGTACAGCACCGATCCCGTAATGCCCGGAACCTGCGCTGCTGTAATCTGTCCCACTGTCGCCGGCGGAAGCAGATTGTTGCCGAAGTAGTACGTCGGGAACGGCTGATTCACCGCATTCGTTACCTGGTTGTTGATCGTGATGATCTGCGACACCACCGAGTACTGCAGCCCGAAGTGCATGGGCGTCGGGTAATACATACCCCATCCCGCACGAACCACCGTGTGGGGCAGCATCGGCGGCTGCCACACCATGCCAACGCGCGGAGCAAAGCTGTTCTTCGTCATCTTGTACACCTGCGGGTCAGCCGTTCCCAGCGCCGCAAACGTCACATACCCTGTCGTCCAGTCAAAGCCGTGGATCAGGTTGCGATCGCCAACGCTCCTCGGCGCTGGCGGAGTATCTCCAAACCACGCCAGCGCAAGATTCAAGGTCAGATTCTTGCTTGCCTTCCAGGTGTCCTGCACATAGGGTTCCGTGTCGGTCCACGCCACGTGGATGATCGGCATGCCCTGCGAGTGTGCATTGGCCGGATCGCCCAACAGGAAATCCGCAAAAGCATCGCCGGTCTTTGCCACCAGCGCAACCGTTCCGCCCGCCGCCGCCTTCGTTTGTGCTGTGTACTGCGCATTGAACTGGATGATGCCCCGGGCATTCAGGTTCGCACTCGACTGCAGCGACCGAACGTAGTTCACGCTGAAGCCCATCTTCAACTGGTGATCGCCGTGCAGCCAGTTGAACGCTTCGTGGATCTGGTACTCGTTGTCCACGTCGCCCAGCAAACCCGTCGATGTTCCAAAGCCCGTATAGCCGTTCAGGTTGATCGCCGGCACGCCATCACCATCCGATGAGCCCGTAATCCCCAACTGCGCCTGGATGCCCGGAATCCTCTGCCCCTGCTGGAACACAGAATCCCGCACCACGCCCACATTGAACTGGTTCACCTTCGTCGGGCTCAACGTCCACGTCCAGCCCAGCGCCACAAACTCCGTGTCCAGCGGATACGCCGATGCCTGGTCCGGAAAGAGTCCCTCGGTCGTCGCCGGCGAATTAACCCAGGCGCCCTGCGCGAAGAATTGGTTCCTCTGGTTCAAGCTGAAATCGATCCGCCCATTTGCCTGGTCTGTATTCAGCGTTGATTGCGGATTCCGTCCAAAGTTGTTCGACGTTCCGCTGAACGGCGCGCCGGGCGAGTAATACGCCAGCAACGCCTTCGAGATCGAGTTGATCCGGTTCGACGGAATAATGTTGCCCGCGAACTGCGTCTTCGTTCCCGTCGCCGCGTTATACGTGCTCGGATCGTAGATCGGCGTCGACAACGCCGAGAAATCTCCATTGAACATCGCCTGCGTCGGAACGAACCCGCTCGAAAACGCATGCTGGTTCTGCCGGTAACCTTCGTAGCCGCCAAAGAAAAACAGCTTGTCGTGCAGCATCGGCCCGCCCAGCGTTCCGCCAAACTGGTCCTGGTGGTACGGTCCCACCGGCAGCGTGCTGAAGTAATTCCTCGATTCCATCTGGTTGGTGCGCACGTACTCGTAAATGCCGCCATGGAACTTATTCGTTCCGCCCTTCGACACCACGTCCACCACAGCTGGCGCGGTGCTCAGATCCGGCATGAAGAACCCGTAGTGCACCTCGAACTGATCAATCGCGTCCACGCTCAAGTTCAGCGACGTATTGTTCGCGCGGCTGCCCACGGTCGAAATGCCGTTCACCAGATACATCGTGTAGTCGGGTTCATTCCCCGCAACGTTGATCGACTGGCTCGGATGTCCCGTCTGTGAAACCGTGTTGTTCGACGGCCCCGAGTTCGGCAGCGCCGCACCCGACAGCAAACCAAGCTGCAGAAAATTTCGGCCGTTCAGTGGAAGCTCCTGCACACTCTTGGGCCCGATGACCGTACCCAGGTCATTCGACGATGTGTCCAACTGATTCGACAAGCCGTTCTCTTCCACAGTGACTGCATCCGAGGCGCCACCCACCTTCAGAGGCGCATTCTCCGTGGCATGCTGGCCCACCTCAACCGTGAATCCCGCTAGTTTGTAGCTGGCGAAACCTTCCTTGCTCACGACCAGGGAATACTCCCCGGGCTGGACTGTCGGAAAAGAGTAGCTCCCTGAAGAATCCGATTCCGTCTTGAGCACAACTCCCGTCTTGACGTTTGTGAGCTGAACATTTGCGGCGGGGATTGCAGCCCCGGAACTGTCGGTGACGGTTCCGAGTATCCCCGAGCTGGCAGTTTGCGCCAGCAGCATCGAGCTCATGCTGAGAAACTGGGCCAATACAAAAACGCGAATCAAATTTCTTATTCTCATTGCTGCCTCCAGTTAGATGACTCAGCGCCGCATCTTTGGTCGCCGGTGACTCCGGCATTTCCTGGTTGCGTACGCTTGTTGGATCAACCGCCCATCGCACGACTCAGCGCTGGGCCCCTAACGCGTGCCAATCGAGACACGAGCTACTAAGGTGTCTGCGAAATGCAATCGATTACTTTATTGATCGCATTGGCGACCGACCCGAACTCCGCACATGAACCTGCCACTTCACGCAGAACTCTTCAGTAGAGTTGAACTGAAAACTGCTTCAAACGTGAAATGAAATGCATTACACTGCCGGGGAAAAATTACTGCAGGCGGAACACCGTTGTCAAATTCGGATCCTCATGTAATCGAGCCTGACATTCCCCCGGGGGCCATAGCGACAGTGATGGGTGGGGGCCCACAGTGCTGGAGCCCACAGGAAGGACCTCGCGATTCCAACCCTGCAAGGTTCAATGAAATCCGCCACTCAGGAGCGGGTAGCCATTTTAGTCACCACTTGTACCGGAAAGCGATGCACACTGAGTGCGAGGGCGACGCCGCGCAACGCATGCTCCCCGGCGTTGTCGTCGATCTTCAGATGCCCGTCGTCGAGGTAGCGCGTCAGCGCCTTCCGTACCTCGCGCGCGATTGAGCGCCGCCCACTCACACACGACGTTTCAAGCAAGCTCACCATGCCTTCTCCATCTCCCTGACGACTCGCAGGTACAAGAAGTTCTCGCCCCGAAAACTTTCTCCCGCTCCATCGTCGCGCTGCCGAAGATCGGTAAGGTCAATCCGACGATGCGCTCACACATTTTCTGCAGCCGTCACGCCTGACTCGCAAGATGGTTCAGGCCTACGCCGCGCTCGGCTACTGCGGCAATTCTGCCAGCTCGCAGCGCCAGACGCGCAGAAGCAACTCGATGCCCACATCTACGACCGCAACCTTACCGATCTGCTCGAGGAGTGCCCCGTCCTGCTTTCTGGAGCAGCCCGTATATGTTCGCGGCCATCGCGACAATGTTCACCGCAGGCGCGCTGTAATACCATCTACGTCGTAAACGCAGCCTGCCCAGATACCTCCGCTCGCCTGCACGAGAGCGGCCCAGAGACGGGTGTCGTCCGGCAGCAAGGGATGGGGCTGCAAGTCCTCTCGAAACGCTCGAGCAGCAAGTGTTGATGCCGCTTCGTCCGGAGCTAGGCGAGTTTCGGGAGATCCAATGAAATTGATTGAACCATTCATTCCAGTGCGATCGATTACGATTTCGATTCGATCGCCATCGCGCAGTTTTCCGATGATGCCTCTGGCGAGTGCCTCCGGTGAAATGTGACCGATACATGCTCCGGTAGAAACTCCGCTGAAGCGCCCGTCCGTTATCACCGCAACATGCTTGCAGATGGGAAGTGCTTTTAATGCGGAGGTCACCTGGTAGATCTCCTGCATGCCAGCTCCCGCCGGACCGCAACAAAGGAGCACGATCACATCATTGGCTTCAATCAGTCCGCGCTTGATGGCCTGTATCGCAGTAATCTCCGTGGTGAAGACACGTGCCGGTCCTGTGTGACGGTAGACGCCGTCAGCGTCAACGATGCTGGGATCGATCGAAGTGCTCTTAATCACCGAACCTTCCGGAGCCAGATTGCCGATCGGGAAACAGATCGTCGAGGTTAGTCCGCGGGTCCGCGCGCTATCGGGCGACATGATGACGTTGTCAGCGTCAATGCCGTCCCGGTCGAGGAGCGTCTGTTTGAGTGCCTTACGACGTTCGCTCTGTTCCCACCAGTTAAGGCATTCGTCGAGCGTTGTTCCTGCCACCGTCATAACGCTGGTATCGAGCAAGCCGTGGCGACGGAGATGGAGCATCACTTCAGGAGCGCCTCCGGCGAGGTACACCTGCACCGTCGCGAAGTTATTCGGACCATTTGGCAGCGCGTCCACCAACCGTGGGACGTGACGATTTACGTTTGCCCAATCCTCGACGTTGGGACGACGGAGTCCTGCTGCATGCGCGATAGCGGGAATGTGCAATAGCAGATTGGTTGATCCGCCGATGGCTGCATGAACCACCATCGCATTTTGGAGGCTCGCCTGCGTCAGGACGTTGGAAGTGCCAAGCTGAAGCTGTCGTAGACGAAGCACGGCCTGGGCGGAGCGCTTGGCGGCGTCGAGCCAGATGGGTTGCCCTGACGGAGCGAGTGCGGTGTGCGGCAACGCAACTCCGAGCGCTTCGGCCACTACTTGTGAGGTCGCGGCAGTACCGAGAAACTGGCATCCTCCTCCGGGGCTTGCGCACGCTCGGCAACCGACCTCAGCTGCATACTCCAACGTGATCTGCTTTTGGGCGAAGCGCGCGCCGATGGTTTGCACCTTGCCCGCATCTTCGCCATCTTCTGGCAAAAGCGTTACGCCACCGGGAATCAAGACGGTAGGAATGTCGCCCGCAGATGCCAGCGCCATCATCATTGCGGGCAGTCCTTTGTCGCAGGTCGCGATGCCGAGGACTCCGGCGCGAGTGGGGAGGGACCGCATCAGCCGTCTGAGGACTATCGCGGCGTCGTTGCGAAACGGCAACGAGTCCAACATTCCGGCCGTGCCTTGCGTGCGTCCATCGCAGGGATCCGTGCATGCCCCTGCAAACGGCACAGCACCTCGCACCTTGAGTTCCCGCGCGGCCTCGGCGACCAGCAGGCCAACTTCCCAATGTCCCGTGTGAAAACCGAGTGCAGTCGGCGTTCCGTCTTCCGCGCGCAGACCTCCGTGCGTGCTGAGGATTAGGATCTCCGGTCCCAGTAGCCGTGCGGGATCCCAGCCCATACCCGCGTTCATGCTCAGGCCGAAGAGATTTCCCGACGGCTGGGTTAACAGCATCTCAGGGGTGATAGGCAGGATTCCGGCCGGCCCGGGCGCGTGCGTGCGTACCGCCTGCATATCGAACCCGGAGGTTTCGAGCACCGAGAGTAGCGAGATTGCATGACTTTTGATCAATGTGATTGACCGCTCGAAACAATACCTCGAATTCGAAGCTTGGTTAACTCCATGCCGAGAATGATAAGCCCAGCGATCATGAGCGCCATCGACATCAGCAGAAAGCCAGCCTGGGAGTTTCCAGTGCGGGCCTGCAGCAGGCCAACGAGCCACGTGCCGAAAAAGCCGCCGAGTGCACCGCAACTGTTCACAAGCGCCATCACTTCGCCCGCCACATTCTTCGGAAGGATTTCAGGAATGATGGCGAAGAAAGGGCCATAGGACGCATACATGCCGACACCCGCGAGAAGAAGAAAGAAGTACGCCCACCAGAAATTTCGTGCGGCAGTGAGGTAGGAACCAAGTAGAGCCGCTCCTGCCATTAGCAGGAAAGGCCAAATGAACTGCAAACGACGTGCGCCGCGGTCGGAGAAATGGGCAACCACAAACATCGCGATGACCGCCAGGAGATAAGGCGCGGCACTCAGCAGGCCTGTGGCTGCGATGCCTTGCTTCATGCCCTGCTTCACGATAGTGGGTAGCCAAAGTACGAACCCGTAAACGCCGACACTCCAGAAGAAGTACTGGATGCAGATGAAGATAACTTTGGCATTTCTGAGCGCAGCGAAGAAATTGGATACCTTCGGCAATACCTGCTGCTCGCGCTCAAGTTCCTGTTGCAGATGTGTGCAAGCTGCCGGACCCATCCAACTGGCCTGCTCCGGTTTATCGCGGACGATGGCGAGCCAGGCGAATCCCCAGAGTATCGAGGGGACTCCCTCTGCGATGAATGCCTTCTGCCATCCCCAGTCCCTGATCAGGTATCCGGTGATCGCCGACATCCAGAGCACCGTCACAGGATTTCCGATGATCAGAATCGTGTTTGCACGCGAGCGTTCCGCACGCGCAAACCAGTTCGTCAGTAACACCAGCATCGCCGGAAGAATGAAGCTCTCTGCGACACCCAGTAAAAGTCGATCCACTGCGAGGAGACCGAAGCTGGTGATCACGCCTGTGAGGGACGCTAGTACGCCCCACGAAATCAGCGCACAGGCAACCAGCCAACGGGTGCTCTTGCGACGTGCGTAAGACGCCCCAGGTACCTGGAAGAGAAAGTAGCCAAGAAAGAACAGTGCTCCCAGCAATGCCGATTGGGATCCCGTGATGTGCAGGGTCTCGGCAAGTCCTGCGGCAGCTCCAAAGCCATAGTTTGAGCGATCCAGATACGCAAGGCTATAGGTAATAAAGATTGCCGGTAGAAGAATGATCCATCGCCGGCGCAGATGCAACCGCATTTCGCTTTCGCGCGCTCCGGAGAATGCGGGGTCGCCTTGCTCGCCCGTCGCATGCGCAGCCGATTCGTCCAGGTTCACCGTAGCTCCTCAAACAGCCCCAGAAATGAAGTTTGGGAGCCTATCCCAAGCGACCGAATCTGATCTCACCATATTAGACGGGAGATGTGTTTTCTATTCGCTGATGATGGTATGGCTGCAACGCATAGGGAGTCGTCCAAAGTCCGGAGGCAACTGTCTCTAAAAAATTCAAGTTGGGCGTTCCACATCGGACGCCCAACTTGAAGACAGCACGGATGCGGTCCCCATTTTGCAACAGGGACCGTCCCCGCCTAGAACTGGTACTTAGCGGCTAGCTGCAACTGACGCATACTGTTCACGGTGCTGGTGATTCGGCCAAACGTAGAGGAACTGAAATTCAAGGTTGGCGTATTCCAGTTGGGATGATTAAGTGCGTTGAATGCCTCGAAGCGAATCGACAGTTCATGCTTTTCGTTGTAAGGCATCAGGAACTTCTTGTGTAATGACGCATCCAGATTCGTAAAGCCTGGACCCGTGTAACTGCTGCGGGTGACATTTCCGAAGAAGCCCGGAGCTGCCGACTTATATGCAGCCTTGTTTACCCAGTCGTTGAGCGACCTGGAGCTCGCGTCGAAGTAGGGGCTGATCCCGGTTGCACTTGGCCGATCGTAATTGCCGCCCGCGCCCTGGATGTTGGAATTGTCGGCACCGAGCTGCGGCGTCGCGACTGCGCCGGTCTGATGAGTAAAGATACCTCCCACCTGCCAACCGCCGATCAATGCGTTCAGAAGCTTGTTGTTTACCGGCACCAATTTGTTAGGTCCAATCGGCAGATCGTAAAGCGAAGAGGCAACAAACCGGTTTCTGACATCGAACGCCGACGGGCCGTAGTCGCAGGCGAGGCAGCGGTTATCCTGCGGAAACAAGATGTCGTTGCCCTGGCTGCGAACGCCACTGGTGTCGTCCAGAGACTTGCCGAACGTGTAGGAGGCTATCACGCTGAGGCCCTTACCAAAGTGCCGGGTACCCTTCACGCTGACGGCGTTGTAATTCCCCGAGCCTGCGTCATGCACGTATTGGAGCCCTCCCATGTTAGCGAAGGGGGTCCGAGACGCGACAGAGGTGGGAGTGCCATTGCCAACGTATCCGTACGGTGTCGCGATGTTCTGGTTGATGAATCCATAAAGGTGACGGCTCACTGAACCCTGATATCCCGCCTCGAATATCCAGTCTTTACCTACTTGCTGCTGGACATTCAAGAGAAACTGTTCAGCATAAGTGGTCTTATGGCTGACGGCGTTGGAAAAGGCGGTAGTGTTCGCGGGGAGATTGGCGATTCCACCGCCGCCGCCGGGTGCGGCGTTCGCCCAGGTCAGATTGGAATTACCGTACGGCGCCACGCCGGCCGAATTAGTGGCAGTCACGCGTCCTGCAATATTGCGCGCCATGTCGAAGTACGCATTGGCGATGTCCTGGTTGTAGAAGATGCCATAGCCGGTGCGGATCACGAGGCTCGGATTTGGCGAATACGAGATTCCCAGCCGGGGTGCAAAGTTCTTGTACTGCGTATCGAGCAGAGGACCATTCGGCAGGACACCGTTGCTGCATACCGGCGCCGGACCGTTACCGACTGTGCTGGCGGTCCAACGAATAGCCAGACCGTCATAGACATGGTCCGGCGTGCAATTGCCCTGACGGACATAGTAGGGCCATTGACTCATGGGAATGGTGCTGCTCGTAACGTTATGAGGCGGCACCACTGGAATTGCAACATTGAAGTTATTGCCAAGGGTATCGTTCCACGGAGGAGTCAGTTCGTACCTCAGACCGGCTGAAATGGTGAGTTTGGGGCTGAATTTGTAGGTGTCGTCGACGTAAGCGGCTTCTACGTTGCGCACGTAATTGGCATTCGCCACCGCCACCGCCACTGTTGACTGGTAAAGATTGCCGAGCAGGAAGTCGGCAAGGGCATCACCTTGTGAAAGCGTCACGTTT
>JAZKBC010000054.1:61762-70319 GCA_040388825.1 Acidobacteriota bacterium
AGCATGATGACGCGCGGCGAGTGTTACTCCTACTCACGTTTCCAGGGGTACCCGATTCCAGTGCAGTGGCGAGGGGTTGACTGCTAAATTGGCCGCGCGAAAACTGGTTGCCGAGTTGGTTGAACGTTTGCCGGCTGTACTCGAAACCGAGACGGAACGAATGCTTACCGCGAATCAATGAGACGTTATCGACAATCTGCCAACTTGGATCCGTCACGACGTAGGGGCCATCGCCGCCGCGGTCGCCGAAGCCGTTATTTAACCCCCAGATGCTTTTCGTTGTCGTACCCGGACCGGAAGCGAAGGAAACGTCTGGAATACCCCAGGTTGACGCGACGCCGCCATTGAGGCCCGGGATACCAAGTGGTGTGACCACATCGGTTGTGAACGCCTGGAGCAGTCCTGTTGAGTTGAAAAAGTTGGTATAGCCAAACCGCGCCTCGTTCACAAGATGGGGCGAGACGGTCCAGGTGTTGGAACCCAGGTACTGGTAGTAGTTGGTAATCGTTTTGCTACCCGCCCCCAGCAAGCCCGTGGACACGAGGTTTTCCTTGCCTGAGCTATAGCGGAACGTCCATTGCGACCGCGGCGACTGGAAATAGTCTCCACGGACTGTCAAACTCTGGCGATCCTGTGGCGCATTGGTCGGGAATTGGTAGTTGTTGGTTACCGCACCATTTGCGTAGAAGGGCTGTGTGCTGGTCCCGAGATATTTGAGCAATGCCGCGGAAATAGGGCTGATTCGGTTGGAAGGGATAGTGTTGTTTGGGAATGGCGTTCTGCCCAGGCCATTGACGTCCCCGGTTGCGGGATCGTAAATGATGACCGGAACCCCCGCCGCAGTCGTGAATCCCGAGAAGTTGCCGGACGCTATAGCTGGAGAAGGTACAACCGCATTCCCGGTCGTGCTTTGGCGTATATGCCTCCACTCGTCATCGACCATGAAGAAGAACTTGTCTTTGCCGTTGTAGATCTTGGGGATCCTGATCGCGCCGTCAAGTTCAAAGCCGAAGTCATTCCACTTGAATGGGTTGCGATTGATAGGTCCATTAAAAGGAAAATGATAGCTGCTCGCATCCGCCGTATCGTTGCGGATGAAGTCGTAAGCGCTGCCATGATAAGTGTTCGAGCCGCTTTTGCTCAGCACGTTCACCTGTGACGCCTCGTGGCCGAACTCGGCCGAGTAGACGCCAGTCTGCACCTTGAACTCCTGGATGCCGTCAACGGAAGGCAGGCCAATGTATGTGTTGAAGTCAGGATCGGTATTGTTCACGCCGTCCAGCGTGTAGTAGTCGAACATGATGCGGGAACCGCCGACGGAGATCGACTGGCTGGCGCGCTCGCCACCCAGGCGGGATCCCGCCTGCCCAGCGAAGGGTGAAAGCGTGTTGACGTTCGAAGCAAGAGCGACCAATCCCAGAAAGTTCCTTCCGTTCAGCGGCAGCTCATTCACCTCGGCATTGTCAATCACAGTGCCCAGCGAGGCATTGTCCGCCTGTAACAGCGCTCCGGTTGCATCCACAGTGACAGACTCGCTCACGGCGCCGACCTGCAGCGTCAGGTCGAGGCGCACGCTCTGCTGAACCTGTACAACAAAGCTGTCACTCTGCACAGTCTTGAATCCAGCCTGCTTGGCCTGAATGGTGTAAGTGCCAGGAGGAACCTCTGTGAACGTGTAGTCACCCGCGCTGGTAGACTTCGTGGTGCGGGACGTGCTCGTGTCGATGTCGGTAAGCGTGACTTCCGTTCCGGTCAGGTTGGCCCCAGCCGGATCCGCAAGGTGGCCGGCGACAGATCCGGCAGTCTGTGCCAGAAGCCCCGGAACGCCCAGCAAGCTTACGAAGACAATGAGCAACATTTTCTGAATATTTCTATTGAACATCCGAACAGCCTCCAATATGAAAAAACATTTCTTCGCTAATTTCCTTTGAACGGAACGTTTACGCGACTGCGGAAGAGCTCTTTATTATTGAGCGCGAAAAATAGCATCGCCCGAACGCGAGTGTCAAGGTTTTTTTGGCAATGATCAAAATCACGATTTCATCTAATGAAATGCCAGAAAAACAGAAGACATCGAATTTTTGGAAGATAAATGATCGACTTCCTGCCCATCCGATGCCGGCACTTTCTGCAAGCTGCCTAAACTCATGAGTTGCATTGGATAACGCTATCGAACACTACACATTTTGAATGGCATCGGAACTCGACCGTTCTACCGGTGTCGCGACCATTTCGTCTCACGACGCTCATGCTGCGGCAATAAGTGGCCCACATTTTGGACACTAACCTTTGTGCTCGATTTTTCCGATGATCTGTTCCCACGCGGAGACCGTTCACCCACGAATCCATCAATATGTTGGACGGTCCGGCCCGAATGACGTGCGGGACACGCGCCGCTCTCTTGCAGGATGAGATTGTCGGGCTCAGATTGATCATCGGAAATGGCCGTGTCGGCGCGGCACTCTCTTTGAGCATTGTCTACACCCCAGCAGGTGGAGAAGTAGGTCTCGATTAAGCCCGCCTGGAAAGCAACAGAGCCTTGCTACGAGATGCGAAATTAGTGGTGTTGAAGTGGGGCGCTGCTTCAGTCCGGCATCGTCGTTTGAACGTCAATCCAGATACCCACTTTGTGTCGATACAGATCGCCATTCGTTCGGCTCCCGCCGGTATACAAACGAACACCGCCGTATACTTCTCCGGCCACAGGTCCGCAGGTGGCGGGCTTTGCCGTCCACCACGCAGCCACTAAGAGATTTCCTCCATCACTAGACCATTTCCGGCTGTCGTGCAGGAGTGGTGACACCGGACCATATGCGCCGCGTACAAAAATACATTTATTTCAAATGATAAAATTTTAGTGTCTAATTTTGACACGGCCACATTCGCCTGCTAGCATTCCGCGAATCCCGAACGGATAACTGCGGCGGTCACATGAAATATCTAACCCTTGCGACAACCTTGTTAACTTCTCTCACATTTGCGCTGGATGGCCAGATTGGCATCCACGACCCCTCGACCGTTGTGCAATGCGACGGCAAGTACTACAGCTATGGAACAGGCGGCGGTGGCTTGGTCTCAAGCGATGGTTGGAGTTGGACTCGTGGCACCGCTCTGCCCCGCAGAGGGCTTGCTCCGGATGTGATCCATATCGGCGATCGATATTACGTTTATGTCGCCGCTAATATCGGGGCCCAGCCCAAAGCGGCCATCAATATGATTTGGAGCAAGTCTCTCGATCCCGCGTCGCCGGACTACAAGTGGCAGGAAGGCGGAGTTGTCGCTTCGTCCGACGGGGTCGAAGATTCAAATGCCATCGACCCAGGCGTATTCCTCGATCCCAATACCCGCAGGCTTTGGCTTGTTTACGGCTCGTACTTTGGATTTATCCGCGAGGTTGAACTTGATCCAAGGACCGGAAAACGTATCAATCCCAATGACAAACCTCGCGATCTCGCCATTAACTGCGAAGCCTCCGACCTGATGTTTCACGACGGTTGGTACTATCTGCTGGCCACTCACGGAAGCTGCTGTCGAGGAGCAGACTCCGGCTACAACATTCGCGTGGGACGATCGCGAAATGTGACAGGGCCGTTTCTGGACGCTGACGGGACGAACATGATCCAGGGCGGAGGGAAATTATTCATTGGCTCCGAGAGTCGCAAGATCGGTCCCGGACACTTCGGCCTGTTGGACCTGGGGAACGGCGTCCAGAAATTCTCGATACATTGGGAAGCCGATCTCGACCGCGGAGGAGCCAGCGTACTTGATATCCGGCCGTTGCTCTGGAAAGACGGCTGGCCCGTCGCCGGTGAAAACATGACCGACGGCACCTTCGAAGTTGAATCCGTGCATACAGGGACAGCACTTGAGTTCGCGGTAGAAGGCGTGCCCGTAGGAGGGCGACGACCCAGGCCACTGCGCCCGCCCGGTGTGCCAAGGCCCGATGGTCCTCCCACTGCTTCTGCCGGTATCGGTGCCCCCCCGAACGGATTTGGCGGAATGTTTGCCGGGACGGGCAGCCCCATTCCTCCGCAGGACGTTGCACAGGTTTCGAAGAACTGGCCCGCAGGCACTGGCGGTTTGCGTCTGGCTAACTACTTGTCGCAGGTTCAGCAAAAGTGGACAATTACTGCCGTCCCGAACGCTGGTGGCTATCCCGGATCGCCGTACTTCAAGATCACGATAGCTGGCACGGATCGCGCCCTCGCCGCATCTGCCGATACCGAACTGGTCATCGTGCCGTCCTTCACCAACGCACCCGAACAACTGTGGCGCTTCGATCAGCTCGCCGACGGCACCTGGCGAATCACGCCAAAGTCTCTCTCCGGCACCAGGACGCCTATGGCTCTTTCCGCCATCGGCAGCAGTTTCCCGACTTTGGAACCCTTCGATGCTTCACAAGAGAAGCAGCACTGGCTACTGAAGGCTCAATAGAGTCCCCCCCACGAGTAGTCAGACGTCGCGGGAGGTGACACACAGCCCAAGGATACTCATGAAAACTTTGCGCAGGCATTACTTAATCGCGAAAGCCGTCTTCCTCGTCGCTCTATTTGCTCTTCCCGGCAACCTCTCGGTCGCTTCGGCGCAGCTACCGCCAACCACGCTGACAAAGCCTTCAACTCCGGAAAGGACTCCAGGCCCCGATGGCTTTATCCAGCGTTGGGTGATTCTTGAGCCTATCGCCGCTACGGAGCTTACTGAAAGGGCAGTCCAGGCCGAAGTAAAGAAGAATTATTTCCCTGGCCAGTTCACCATGATCCCGCATGATGGCGAAAAGGTCACAGTCGGACCGGACGAGCTAACCTGGCACGCCGTCGACACCAGGAACTACAACGTCAACCTCTACCACTTTGCGCACGCGCTGGGAAAGCCGACCTCCGACGTCCTGTTCTGGGCGGTTACTACCATCAATGTGATGCATGAGATGCACGGCGTACGTTTGGCCATAGGCTCTAACGCAGCCTCGGTCTGGTGGGTCAATGAGCAGGAGGTCATTGGCATCTATGGTGATCGCGGGACGGTGATCGACGATGGAGTCTCCCGGCGCCTTGACCTTAAGAAGGGACCCAACGTGATCCGCGTAGCAGTCGTCAACGGCGGCGGAGCAACGGATTTCTGCGCGCGCTTCTTAGACGCTCAGGACAAACCGCTCACGGGCTTCACGGTCACAGTCGGAAAGCTTGACAGGTGAAAGCGCGCCGGGCGATCGGCTTAGCGCAAGGCAGTGCGCCAGGTCACGGCACGCGGCCCACGGCTGCTGTCTGGATGGCATACAGGCCCGAACGTGCACCGATGAAAAGTGTGCGATGGCCCGGGCCTCCGAAAGCGAGACTCGAGGGCCTCTCGGGAACCTCAAGTGCGCCACTCAGATGGCCTGAGCTGTCATAAACATAGATCTGTGCGCCGGCTACGTAGACATTTCCAGCAACGTCCTCCACGGCGGAAGTACCGCCGCGAGACGCGAAGATCGTTGTTCCGATGTGAGAGGTCGTGGCTAACCGAATGCGAAAGACCTTGTCGTCATCCTCACTGGCGACGAGGTGTGAGTCTCCGACGCGGAAGGGAGCAAATTGCATCGCCTGGAGGTCAGGCTTCCATGTGCCGATACTGCTCACCGCACCTCCTGGCCCCGGCCCCGGCAATTCCGTGGGTGCACCCGCGCCTTCGATCGCAACCTTCGTTCCAGGGGCGTAGTAGAAAGTTCGCGGCTCGTGGTCGTTGAAACCGGCTAACGCCATGTTGCTGCGCGGCGCATAGTTGTACCCCGTGCCGGCCACCAGTCTCTCTAGCGTGGCTACGTCGTCATGTAAGCCGACCGGAAGCAGCAGTGTCGAGTCGACCGCCTGCGGCTGCGGTGCAAGCTTAACAGCTTTACCCTTTCCGTCGCTTGGAATGGCGAACACGCGTTTGGCATTGTCGATGATCAGAAGTGTCGCGGGCGCCACGAAGGTTGCCGATTGCGGAGCTTCAATATCCTGGCTGATGACATCGGCTTGCTTTCCTTCTGCATCCCATCGGTACACGTGATGGTTGACAGAATCCGTGAAAAACACATCGCCTTCGATATTAGAAGTCAGTCCAGTGGCATTGCTGAAGCCACCGGCGAGCTTTTCGAGTCTAGCGTGAACTGCAAAAGCAGCGGGCAATGGCAGCGGCTTCCCCGCACTGAGACGCGGACCGATCTCAAACAAGGTGAAATCATGCGTGCGAACGGCTACTCCGCTCGTCTCGTCGATGACACTGTTATCGAACGCAAGCCGAGTCTGGCTGAAGTTGTGCATGTTCTCCAGTTGCACTGCACTGGACTTGCGAGAGACCACGGCAGCAATCTTGGGTAGAACGTTACGCGAGACGCGATAGTCGAAAAGATTGGCAAACGTGATGTCGTGCGCTCCGTCCAGCTCGACCGCGGTGGCTTCGGTACCATCCGGGCTCTCCTCCTCTGTTTGAAGCGCATACACGCTCCAATGAGCGGCGTGAATGAATTGCACTTCATTCTTTGGATGATGCTCACAACTGACCTGGTACGCGACACCACGAGTCTCCGTGTCTTCTACGCGCCAACCCGCACGCGCCATGGAGTTCGCGGTCCAGACATTGCGGATAACGCCGCCGCCTCCTTCACGAATCCAGAGGCTCGGAGATTGTGTCCCGCGGAATGGTACAACTGCTTTTGCTGCCTGGGCGAAGCCTGCCGGCGAACTGGGAGATGCCGGGCTCATCGCGCCTCTCATGCGTGCGCGACCGCGCGGAAAATTCACATCGTCTATGAGCGAGCGTGGGCCGCCGCGCCAGATTATACCCGCAACACGCGGCGCAACGTCTCCCGTCGCGACAGCGATGCCAGTCACGATTTCGTTCCCGCCTCGCGGCGTGTCCAGCAGAGGGACGGCCTCACCGGCACCCATGAAGGCGGGATCGCGCTCCTTCAGCGTCAGTATCGTCGTGGCCGAACTGAGACCAATCAGAACGCTATCGCGCCGCAGGTGCAATGTGCCCGAAAGCCGATAGACCCCACTGGGCAGATAGATTGCACGATGGGTGTTGATGGCCTGCTGGAAAGCGGTCGTATCGTCGCTCACGCCATCACCCACAACATGAAGTGATTTCACGTTGACCCAATCGGCAACGGGCGGAAGTTTGGGAATGTCGCTCGCAGGCAACACAGGCCTGGAGCGCAGTGCCGCTTCGCGATGCCGAAGCGTGACCGAACCCTCTCGGCCATCGTTGCCGATCTCCTGGCCAAGTGTCAGCCTTCGTTCTAAGAAATATTGCGCTGGGACGAAAATCGGCGTCCAGCCTGAAGCGGCTTCCCCGCCCTCAAGCAGGCGCGTCACATGGTCGCAGCGGATTTCTTCCAGTGTGACCTGGTGCTGCTGTTGATTCACATCGCCGAGTACCACCGCGCTGCGCGTAATATGGCGCAACAGCAGCTCGCGACCATACAACTGCTCCGCCTTCCCGTGGCTGATCTCCACTCCTACAGGAGTCTCCGCAAGCTCAACGCGAACCAGCGTCATGCCGGCCTCTTCGGTGTGGATCGCGGCGATGCGTTGGCCCGTGATGTGTGCGTCCATCAAGAGAAACTGCCACGCGGGCGAAGTCCGTACGGTGATGATGCCGTAATCGCCGCCGTGTATGGTGATATCGTGCGCCTGATTCCCAACGTCCTCCAGGCCGGCGCGGCCCCTGCCAACCTCGATGTTGGCGTATGCGACAAACGAGTGCTGCGCCACATGAAAACGTATGGCAATCGCTGCCGGATTGCCGTCCCCGATCTTGAAGTCCACGTTACTGAGGCCGCTATAGAACGTGAACTCGTTTGCATCGAGGATAGGGCCGTCGGCAATCGGACGGCGAGAAGCAAACTGCAGCATGTAACGTCCGGTGCCAAGAAAACCGCGTCCAGTAGCGAAGCCTGGAGTGTGTTCGCCAAGTACCAGCGTTGGCCGATGCTCGCCATACCCGATAAGACGAATGCCCGACCAGAGATAGATCGTATGCGACAAGCGATAGCGACCTTCGGCGAGAAAGACGATTCCCTCACCCGTCGTCTCCTGCACGCGGTTGATCGCCGCCTGCAGCGCATCGGCATCGTCGGAGACACCGTCGCCATGCAGGCCGGCGACGCCCGGACGGGCGTCAACAGCGCGGAGATCATCTGGTCGCCGCGCGTATACGGATTGCGAATACGCGGGGGACGTGAGCAACAAACAGAGGAACAACCCCGTCAACCACCGGAGATAGACCGCCCGAAGAGAGGAGTGATTCATAGCCGAACCATCGTACGAAAGCGAGATCCTTCACACCTGCGCCTCAGTCTCGAATCGCCAACAACCTAACTCTGCCGCTTCGAGTCTTCGGTCTGCATATAGATCGAGTAACGTTGATCGCGAATCTGGTACATGGGAACAAGGTCGTATTTTGAAGCCTCGCCTTGAGCCTCGAAGCGCAACTCCGAGGGCGAATGAACTTGAATCCAGTCGGTACTCCCGTCCGTTGCCGCCGCTACCTTTGGCAAAGGAGACGCGGCGGGCAAGTTCTTCGGTACGGTGTC